>JAZDDE010000264.1:0-3416 GCA_036679495.1 Gemmatimonadota bacterium
GCTTCGTTCGCGCAGGACTACAAGAGGGAGCTAGAGCATGAGAGACGTCATCGTGGCGGGAATCACAGTGGGCATGCTTGCTGCCGGCGCTGGCTATGCAGCTGGCGACGAAAGCAAGATGAGAGCAAGTGATACTGGCGAGTACGACCAGTTCGGCGACGAGCTGGCAACCGACGGGAACCATTTGATCGTCGGTGCCTCCCACTACGGCGAACGCGGGGGAGCTGCCTACGTATATGCCTGGGACGGCGCCGTTTGGGGAAACGAGGTGAAGCTCGAGGCGCATGATCACACCAAGAACGACTTCTTCGGGTCGGATGTCGACATCGACGGCGAACGCGCGCTCGTCGGCGCGCGCTGGCACGATCCGCACGACCGGATGCTCCGGAATCACACGTACGGCGCGGGCTATTTCTACCAGCACTCAGGGCGTGGGTGGGTTCAGGAATCATTCGTCCAAGCCAGCGATCGCACTCTCAACCACGAGTTCGGCGGCGCGGTGGCGCTCTCGGGAGATCACGCTGTCATCGGCGCAGTATTCTCGGCTGTAGGCGGCGAACCGAACCAGGGAAAAGCCTATGTCTTTCACTACAACGACGGTGATTGGACGGAGAGTCAGATCTTGACCGCGCCCGATGGTGGTGCAAGCGATCATTTTGGAGCTTCCGTCGACATCGACGGTGACTACCTTTTCGTCGGCGGCACGGATCACGCGCGGCCATCGGACGGGCAGAACACTGGAGCCGTCTGGGTGTTCAAGAGAAACTCCAAGAACAAGTGGGACTTTGAAAGCAAGCTCGCGCCGGCCGAGCTCGAAGACGGCAACGCCTTCGGCTCCTCGATTCACATTGCCGACGACGTCGCCGTCGTCGGTGCCCAACTTGCGTACGGAAACGAGAGCGGCTCGGGGACGGCGTACGTCTTCCGGCTGAGTGGGGGCGCATGGAAGAAGGAAGTTCGCCTCAAAGCAAGCGGCGGTCGCCAGGGAGACGACTTCGGGCACCGGGTCTGGATAGGGGGCGACCAGGCTCTGATCGGTGCTTGGCTCAGCGGGTACGGCGAAGACCTGCAAAAAGGCGCGGCCTATGTCTTCCAGAAGACTGGGCGGGGTTGGATCGAGAGTGTCAGGCTCTCAGCAAGCGACGGTGGCTATGAAGATCAGTTCGGGAGCGCAGTCGCGGTCGGTGCCGGCCAGGTCGTAGTAGGAGCCAGTGGAGACTCCGCTTCCGAGGAGAAGTACAAGACCGGCGCCATCTACTGGTTCGGCGGGGTTCTAGACCTGTAGACGTATAAGCGATCGTGCCCATTGCGGCCCCTGGGGTCGTTAGTTGCTCCGGGGCCAGCTGGGTCTCGTCGTCGGCCCCAGTGGGCGTCGAATCCCTGACGGCCAAGTCTTGCGCTACCTTGGCGAGCCCGGAGTCGAGTGCTTTGGCGTCGCCGCGGGTGGTGACGAAGAGATTACGCCGGCTTGAGGTCGCGATGAACGATGCCGGCTGCATGCGCTACGGCCAGGGCATCAGCCACCTGGGAGACGATGCGGACGATCTGAGCCGTCGGCATGCCAGATCAGATGTCCGAGAAGTCGCCCGTATCGGACATCGCCTGAAATATCCGCGGTCGCCGGGCCAAGGAGGTCCGATACGGGCAACATATCCGGGGCTCTGAGCCCTGTACGCGCGTTTCGCTTTCTGGCCTCACCTGGCTTGAGCTGCATTCCATTCCGGTATTATCCCGCTCATGAAAAAGACCCTCTCTTCTCAGATACCGCTTCTCATTCTGTTGCTGGCTGTTGGAGTCGCTGCCCACGCCAACGCTGCGCCCAACGCAGAAGCCGAACGCCCGGACCTGCTGACCTTCGCCCGCGGAACCGTGTTCGTCAGCCAGTCCGGCCTGGCTTCCGGCAGCGCCAGCGGCGCGCTGCTGGCGGTCAACGGCGACCCCTATCGGATGGGTCTCGCGGTCGACCGTCAGTTGCCGGTCGAGTTCGTCTTCAAGCTGCTGGCCGCAACGACTTTCGACCGCTTCGCCGTCCCCAACGTGATCGAGCAGCCCGGGAACGTAACCTTCGTCAAGTCGGTCATCGTCTCGGGGTCGCTGGAGGGCCCGGACAGCGGTTATCAGCAGTTAGCCACCTTCGAGCTCGAGACGCACGGGCCGAATGAGGAGGTCACGGAGGTCATTCCCGAGACGCAGACGCCCGTCCGCTGGATCAAGATGCACTTCGACGGTGGGATCAACATCGAGCAGGGCGACGAGGGCAAGACCAACATCTGGTTCAGCGAGCTCATCGGCAACGGTACGCAGGAGCCTCGGGAGCTGTCGACCGCCTTTGACGGACTCTGGGACTTCCGTAGCACCGAGCGCCTGGACTACAAGGGAGTACCACTCGAGCTGCACCAGAGCGGTGCCACCATTACCGGCTGCCTGGGAACGATCGAGATCAACGGCACGGTGAACGGCGCGATCGCCCGAGCCACCGGCGTCGATACCCGTGACGACCGCCCGAGCGCGTTCATCTTCGTTGCCGACGAGGACGGCTCGGTCCAGGGGCTGTGGTCGCGCAACCGGGGGCGCTTCGCGGCGCGTACGGCGGTCGCCGATCCGGCAGTGACCTCGTCGCCATGTTCTGAAGCGCCGCCGGAGCCGAAGGCGTGCGGCGCCTCGGTCTACGTGAACTTCGACCTTAACTCCGCCGTGATCCGGCCAGAGTCCGATCAGGTTCTCTCAGACCTCTACGACCGGCTGCTGGCGGAGGAAGCAGAGAGGGTGTCGATCGTCGGCCACACTTCGACCGAAGGCTCCGTCGAGCACAACCTGGACCTATCCGAGCGGCGAGCGCAGGCGGTGGTGGACAATCTGATCGAGAGCGGCTTCGACGCCGCCAACATTTCGGCGAGCGGCGAGGGCGAGTCCCAGCCGCTGGTCTCACCCGACACCACCGAGACGGCCCGCGAGCTGAACCGCCGCGTCGAGATCAGCTGCTTCGTACACAATGAATAGGGTGCCGGGCTTGGCTTTCGGGCTCTAGTCCCAGAAGCGCGGCTTATCGGTCCGCGCAGGCTGAGCGACTACGCCGTTCGCCTGAACCTTCTCCGAGCAAGGACAGCTGATTCCGAGACAGCTGCTCTGGCGCGCTCGAGAGAAAAGCTCAACTCGCTGAAAATAAAGAAGTTATGGAGCCGACGAGCGGACTTGAACCGCTGACCTGCTGATTACGAATCGGGTAGAGGCCAACAGTCGCCAACGGTCTACACCGCTGACCACAATGGACACGGGGCTTCTTCGGGGCGTGGCTGTTGGAGAGTGTTGTTCAGTTTGGCCCGTTCTTGGCGCGAACTGTGCCAGGAGAGTGCCACGGGAAGCGTGGTCGGATGTCCGATAAGGGCGAGTTCTCAGACTTGGCCCCTGTCCTCAGC
>JAZDDE010000265.1:0-2402 GCA_036679495.1 Gemmatimonadota bacterium
ATATGGATGGCTACCAGGCTGTTTACGACCCGAGCGAGCCTTCCAAGGAAAGGCTCCAGAGGCCTCGTCCGGGTGGCGGTACACCGTGAGCGTCGTCTGTCAACGGACGTCTGCCTTCTTTCTGATTGGCTTGGCGCTGGCCGCCGGATACGCCTTCGGTAGAGCCCACTCCATCGACACCTTGTCGCGCGACCTCGATCATCAACTACGACGGAGTATTCGACTCGCTGTAGGGCCCTTGGGGTCACTGCAGGAGCTCGATGAAGAGTTTGGCGGCACAGGGAGTGTGGATCGGCTTGTCGAGTCACTTGAGGAGACGGTCGATGATGCGGTGCGATTGCTCGCTCCTGGCGCGGACCTCCAGGGCGAACTCGGCCTGGAGACGCTCGGCGACCAGTCTTACCGAAAGGACGTTCTGGCACTCGCGAAGGCCTATCGGTCGGTCTTCACCAGCCCGTGGCATGTGCGCGAAAGCACCGAGGCGATACTGGCCGGGGCAGCGGAACCGGACCGGCGACTGATCCACGGGGTCGGGCCCGCGCTGCGGCGAGTCCTCGGAGAGGACCGGGAGGCACTAACGAGCCTCTGGTCTGGGCTTGGAGAGGGCAACGAGCGGTTGGTGCTCCAGCGTTCGACGGATCCAGGGGTGCTTGTCGTCTCGCTGGACGCGGAGGGCGTTCAAGGTCGCGTTCGGCTCTACGGTGACGGTCGTGCGGTCATCACGGAAGCCGGCCGCCAGGCGCGTGAGTACGAACTGACGCTCGCCCCCGGCGAGCTGAGCGAGATACTGCGACTCGTCCTGGTCCGTGGATTGTTGGCGATGACTAGCCGCGAGATGTCCGGTCGGGGGACGGGGCACGGCCCCTTCCGAATCCTTAGCACGCGTGCCAGTTTTGGTCGTCTGGTGATCTTCCTCGATGGAATCGAAGACCCGAGCTTCGGCACAAGGCTCGGCCACGTAGTCAAGGCGATCTACTTCCGGGAGCCGGCGGTGGGCTTTCCGGAGCGGCCTTCAGGTTCGCCACTGGCCGCGGTGCGAAGCGTGGCTGGGCAACTCCTTGCGCTGACGACGCGCGAAGATCTGCGACTCATGGGCCGGCCCGCAGTGCAACACGAACCGTTCGAGGAGGTCAGCGTGCTCTTCAGCGGCCTTCAGAACAATCCTGGTCTCTGGCGCAGCGATGGAGTTTCCGTCCACCGGCTGATACGGGGCGAGGTAGGAAGATTCGCAGCCTCGCCTGACGGTCGCTTCGTCGCAGTGTATGGTCGATCGCCGCTCTTGTGGGATCTCAAGAAGGGAGAAAGCCGGCGGCTCATGCCTGAGGACTTGTCGATATTCCCTGGCGGAGAAGACACAGCAAAGCTGCAACTGACGGAGGGACTTCCCGGCTGGTGGGGGCGGAGTCGCGGCGCAGCCATCGCGCCCGGGGAAAGCCCACCTCAAGTGGCTTTCAGCTCGATGATGAGCTTCGGCACCTCAGGCGTGGAACTCCTCCTTGTGCGACCCGTCGATTCCGCGACTGGCGGCCTCGCTCTTGGCGAGCCCGCTCTTGTGCTTGCTGTCCAGGCTTTCGATTTCGACTGGTCACCCGACGGCGAGCGGTTGGTTTACAGCCAGCTGCGGGAGCTGTGGAAGGTTGATACTGACGGTGAGCAGCGAACGCGTCTGGTCAATGCACGCGCGGGATGTTGCTCGATCGGTCGGCCTCGCTGGTCGCCCGGAGGCGAGCGGATTCTCTACCTGCGCTCGGAGAGGTTCGGCGGTGCGGGCACTGGGACCTCGACTGGTTTCATCTACGTCGTCGACATTGACGGCGGCAACGATCGCTACCTGGGAGAAGGCGGCTGGCCACAGTGGGTGACGTCCGAGGTCGGTGCCGACTCCCCTTAGCGTCGGCCTTTCGTTCTGACGAGCGTCGAGCCTGAGGCGTGGTTCCGGCCCGGCGCGTTCCATCGACTCGGAGGCTTGTGGATTCGCGCGGCAGTGCGGATGCACCAAACCGCCTACTTGGCCTGTGCTGGATGGGATCCTGGGCGGTGCGTGCACCGGTTGAAACCGGACAGTGAGTCCAAGGCAATCCGGACAGCGATTCCGATTCACTTCGGACAGTGAATCCGATCGAAACCGGACAGTTTGTGCCGGCCGTCGGAATCGGTGTCCGGAATGGATTGGAATGGGTGTCCGGATTGAATCGGAATCCGGCGCCTGGAGCGGCTTGACGGCGCGGTGTTCCTCGTGGGTCGATCTCTCCTTCTTCAAGGAGGACGAGACGGTGCGAGCGAGGACGGCGATGCGAAAGATACGAGACGTGCTACGACTGCGGTGGGCGCTGGACCTATCGTACCGACAAATTGGTAGGAGTCTGAAGATCGGCCACGGGACGGTGGGCGACTATGTGATG
>JAZDDE010000266.1:0-12169 GCA_036679495.1 Gemmatimonadota bacterium
CCATCGTTCCGGTCATTATCGGGGAGACTTCCGACGCGATTGCGATGAGCCGGCAGCTTCTCGATGAAGGCGCGTTCGTGATTGGCTTCGGCTTTCCTGTGGTCCCGCATGGGGCGGCCCGCATCCGCTGCCAGGTATCGTCCGCGCATAGCCGCGAGCACCTGGACAAAGCGCTTTCAGCGCTAGACACGGTGGGACGACGACTCGGCGTCGTGTAGCCGAACGAGCTTCGGATCTGCGTTCCCGTAGGCCGTTTGCCGCAAGGCCGCGATCTGTTTTTGGGACGCCGTAGACCGTATTCTTGGGCTACTAAATGGTACTTGTGACGCGCGTCGTTCGCGCAGGAGGCACATCTTGGAGGCTGTTACTTCCCCCTCGGCGGTAGACCGCCCGACGATCGAGGACATGAACCTTGCTCCGGGCAAAGCAGCGCGCCTGTTCGACATGTTGTACAACCACGGTGTTGGAAACGGGACCGCGCTGTTCCTGCCAATTGATCAAGGCATGGAACATGGCCCGGTCGATTTTCTGCCCAACCCACCGTCGGCGGACCCTGATTTTCAGTTCGAGTTGGCAATCCGGGGTGACTACAACGGAATAGCCTGTCAGATCGGTTTTGCCGAGAAGTATTACCCGCGCTACGCGGGTGAGATTCCGCTCATCCTGAAGGTGAACGGCAAGACCAACATTCCGTCGGACGACGACGCGCACTCTCCGGTCAACTGCTCGGTGGAAGACGCTGTCAGGTTGGGGGCCAGCGGGGTCGGCTACACCCTCTACGTAGGCTCACCGGCTCAGTCGCTGCACCAGAAAGAGCTGAACGAGGTCAGGAGCGACTGCCAACGGTACGGCATGCCCCTGATCGTCTGGTCCTACCCCAGAGGCTCTGCGATCGAGACCAAGGGCGGACGCGACTCCCTGTATGCAGTGGACTATGCGGCGCGCATGGCCATGGAGATGGGTGCGGACGTCGTGAAACTCAATCAGCCCAAGAAGGGCGACAAGGACTCCGAGCAACCGAAGGCTTATGCGGATCTGGAGTGGGACTACCTGGAGGGATGCCGCCGAGTCGTGAAATCGGCCCAGAATACGCTCGTATTGTTCTCGGGAGGCAGCAAGCTCGGAGACGACGACCTCCTGAATAAGGTCAAAGTGAGCCTGGACGCCGGGGCGACCGGCTTGATTTTCGGCCGCAACATGTGGCAGCGACCGATGGAGGAGGCTCTCGAGATTTCCAAGCGAGTTCAGGAGCTGCTGGCCGGATACGGCGCATAGGAATGACCGAGTTTATTGTAGCACCGTCCGTACTCGCGGCCGATTTCGCTCGGCTGGGAGACGAGGTGCGCGAAGCCGAAGAGGCGGGGGCGAGGTGGTTCCACTTTGATGTGATGGACGGGCACTACGTGCCTAACCTGAGCATCGGGATTCCCGTTCTCGAGTCTCTTCGTGCCGTGACGGAGTCTTTCCTGGACGTACATCTGATGATCGACAATCCGCAGGACTTTCTGGGTCCGTTCGCCGCGGCCGGAGCGGACATGATCACGATCCACCAGGAAGTGGCCGTGCACCTGCACCGGGACATTCAAGAGATGCGCCGGCTCGGGGTGAAGGTCGGGGTGGCGATCAATCCAGCGACGCCGGCGAATGCGCTGCACGAAGTGCTCCCGCTCGTGGATCTGGTGCTTGTGATGACCGTGAACCCGGGATTCGGGGGACAGGCATTCATTTCCGAGGCGTTAGGAAAGGTGGAGCAACTGCGAGCCGAATCCGAGGGCTTGGGCCTGGACTCGCTGCACATCCAGGTGGACGGCGGAATCGGGCCAAGCACTGCGCCTCAGTCAGTGAGAGCGGGCGCGAACGTTCTGGTCGCGGGGTCCTCTGTGTTCCGAGGGGATGGGACGATCGGTGACAACTACGAAGCCATTCGTCGTTCTCTGGCCGTTCCGGCCTGACGCGAACCGCTGCTGAGCCGGACCAGGAGCCGCATGCCGAGGGTAACCGTTCGTATTCCTGGTCCGCTTCGCCGATTCACCGGAGGCCTTGGTGTGGTTGTCGTGGATGCCACTACCCCAGGTGAGGCCCTCGCCGCTCTGGACCGGGATGATCGCCGGATCGGATCCCACCTCTTCACCGATGACGGGTCTCTGCGTGGGTACGTGAGCCTCTTCCTGAATGGGAACGACCTCGGGCCGGACGGCGGGTTGGACGAGAATATCGAGCGCGATGCCGATCTCACGATCGTGCCCTCGGTGGCCGGAGGATGAGCACGAGCGGCGAGGAGGCGGTTCGCTACCACCGCCAGATGATCCTGCCGCAGGTGGGCACCGAGGGACAGGCCCGCCTCTCGGCCGCTAGAGTCGCGATCATTGGTGCGGGTGGACTCGGCTCACCGGGCGCACTGTACCTGGCCGCCGCCGGCGTGGGCCATCTTACGATCGTGGACTCCGACGAGGTGGATCTATCCAATCTGCACCGGCAGATCCTGCATTCGACCTCCAGCATCGGATCAGCCAAGGTAGAGTCGGCTGAGAAAACACTTCGCGACCTGAATCCTAACGTCACTGTGCAGACGATAGCGCAACGGCTGAACGCGTCTAACGCACTGGACCTCCTACGGGGTCACGATGTCGTCGTGGACGGCAGCGACAACTTCCCGACACGGTATGTCGTCAATGATGCCTGCGTCCTGCTCGGCATCCCGCTCGTATACGGGGCGATCTTTCGGTTTGAAGGACAAGCATCGGTTTTTGTCGAGGGAGACGGCCCCTGCTACCGGTGCCTGTTTCGAGACCCTCCACCCGCCGACCTAGTGCCGAACTGTGCCGAGGCGGGTGTGCTCGGATCCTTGCCCGGTATCGTGGGGAGCATTCAGGCCACAGAGACCCTCAAGCTCCTGCTCGGAACTGGGGTCACGCTGTCGGGGCGTCTGTTGCTTCTGGACGCCCTGGACATGGAGTTTCGCGAGCTTACGATCAGCCGGGATCCGGATTGTCCGGCCTGCGGTGAAGGCAAAGCACCGGAACTCACAGATTACGAGGAGCTCTGCGGCGTGACCGAACAAGAGGCGGGAACTCACGGTGTCCCCGAGATCGGCGTTGACGTACTCAAGGCTCGTCTTGATCGCGGCGAGGACATGACCCTGCTGGATGTGCGTGAGCAGCATGAATGGCACATCAGCAACCTTGGTGACCACGGGGCGTCGCTAATTCCCATGGGGGAAATCTTCGGCCGCCTGGACGAAATTGAGACGGACCGGACGGTTATCGTGTACTGCCGGACTGGCCAGCGCAGCGCTCACGCGGTGGAGATGCTGCAGGAGTTGGGCGTGGACCACGTCATCAACCTGCGTGGCGGCATCAATGACTGGGCGGCCCGTATCGACCTCAGCATGCAACAGTATTGAAAATCGTATCGCTTCTGGCCAGCGCCACGGAGATCGTAGACCTGTTGGGAGGAGCCGAGGATATCGTGGGGATCTCTCACGAGTGCGACTACCCGCCTCACGTCCTGGATCGTCCACGGCTCAGCCGGGCCCGGTTCGATCCGCAGGGGCTCGATAGCGGTGAGGTGGACCAGGCGGTCCGTGACGCCATGCGCGATCACGGCAGCGTGTACGAACTCGACGCACCGAGCCTCGCTCGTCTGGACCCCGATCTGATTCTCACGCAGGCCGTCTGTGAGGTGTGTGCGGTCCCGACCGCCGGGGTCCGGGAACTCGTGGATTCGGCTGGCCTGCGGGCCGAAGTACTCTCGCTGGACGCTCATTCCCTGGCCGAGATCTTCGGCACGGTAGAGGCCGTCGGCATGGCGATGGGCCTAACGGAAATGGGGCGAGGCCTTGCAGACGGATTACGGGCCCGGACCGAAGCCGTGCGCAGCCGAGTCGAGGGAGCCGCGAGGCCACGTGTGCTGGCGTTGGAATGGCTGAGTCCCCCGTTTACGCCCGGTCATTGGGTGCCGGAGATGATCGAACTCGCCGGTGGACAGAATCTGGTGGGAGACCCGGCAGAGCGGTCCCGGGAAGCGCAGTGGGGGGACCTTGAGAATCTCGACCCTGACGTGCTCGTGATCATGCCGTGTGGCTACGATCTTTCGGCTGCGCGCGCCGATGCGAACGCGCACGCATCGCAACTGACTCACGTGGCCCCACGGGCGATTGAAAACGGCCGGGCCTTCGTGGTCGATGCCTCAGCCTACTTCAATCGCTCGGGCCCGAGGGTGCTGACGGGAATCGAGATCCTCGCGGCCCTTCTCCACCCCGAGCGTTTCGATCCCCCGAACCCAGCTACTGCCGAGTCCTGGTCCCCGAACGGATCCTAGTCGTCGAAGCTCACCTGCCGTACATCCGTGATCGCCTCATGCTCCCGCAGCGCCGTCAGCAGATCAGCGGGAATGGCCTCATCTACGCGGATGACCGCCAGTGCGTCTCCTCGAGCGGAGTCGCGTGCCTGATGGAATCCCGCGATGTTGAGGCCCGCCGCTCCGAGCCGCGTCCCGATGTCGCCGATTACTCCCGGCACGTCACGATTCCTCACGAACATCAGATGGCCGGCCGGCACCGCCCCGATGTGATAAGAGCCGACTCGCACCAGTCTCGGATGCTGCTCGCCCATGAGCGCGCCGCCGATGGACCAGTCCTCACCGTTGTCTCCGCCCTCCGCGCTCACCTCGAGAAACGTTGAGTACCCGGCCACCGAGGGGGATCGGGATCGGCGCACTTCGATTCCTCTGTCGCTGGCGACAAGAAGCGAGTTCACCAGATTGAGGGGCCGCGCCAACACGGGGCTGAGGTATCCCTCCATGGCCGCCGCGGCGACCAATCGGAGACCGTGCCCGAAAGGACCGGCGAGCCGGATATCCACTCTCTTGGCCCGGCCACCCGTCAGCTCCGACAGAACCAGCCCCAGACGGCGGGCCAGATCCACGATCGGATCGTAACTGGCCCGCTCCGCTATCGCGGGCATGTTTACGGCTGAGCGGAGATCTCCGTTCAGCAGAGCGTCGCGCACGGCTGTGGCGATCTCAATGGCGACCTCCCGCTGGGCCTCCGGCGTCGCGGACCCCAGGTGCGGAGTCAGAACTAGGCCCGGTGCGTCCCGGAGCGGATGGTCTGCCGGCAGCGGCTCACTCTCGTACACGTCCAGCGCCGCGCCGCCCAACCGTCCGGCATGGAGCGCCTCGCCAAGCGCCTCTTCATCAACCAGGCCGCCGCGAGCCGCGTTGATCAGGATCGCTTCGGGTTTCATGAGAGCGAGCGCCTCGGTGCCGATCAGTCCCCTGTTCTCATCGGTGAGCGGCGAATGCAGAGTGACGAAGTCTGACTCCCGGAGAAGTCGTTCGAGATCCACGGACTCGGAGTCGAGGTCGGCAGGGCGACCCGGCGGAAGAAAAGGATCGAAAATCAGAACCTTCATTCCGAAGGCACGGCCACGTCGAATGACCTCGGTGCCGATACGCCCCGCCCCGATCACTCCCAGCGTCTTGCCGGAAAGCTGGGGTCCGCGCAACGTTTTTCGGTCCCACTCGCCGCTGCGCACAGACCGATCCGCCGCCACGATCTTCCGCGCCACCGAAAGCAGAAGCGCAAAAGCCAGTTCCGCCGTCGAGACCGCGTTCCCCGCCGGCGCATTCAGAACCGCTATGCCTCTACGCGTCGCCTCCTCTACGTCGATGTTGTCGAGGCCAACGCCCGCCCGCCCGATCACTTCCAGCTCCGCTGCGCTCGCAAGGAGATCGGCATCGGCCTGAGTCGAACTGCGCACGATGAGGCCGGCGGCGGTGCCCAGACGGTCCTTGAGGGTCTCCCTGGGCTCCGCCGACAGGTCGGCCACGCTCAACTCAGCGCAGTCATCCAGGATCGCCACCCCCTCCGGAGAGAGCGCGTCGGCCAGCACAAGTAGCTTGGTCATGCCGGCGCCGCCAAAGCGTGGGTCAGAACGTCTGTCAGCGTCTCCAGGAGCACCTCAAGCTCAGCCAGCGTGTGATCGCCCATATGGCCTATGCGGATAACGTCATTTCTTGTCGGCCCATAGCCCGGGGCGATCGTAAACCCGCGTTCCCCGAGCACCGCGACCACCTGTGGTCCCGTCAACTCATCCGGAAGGACAACGGCAGACACGGTCGGCGACCGGTAACCCTCCCTGGCCAGGACCCGGAACTCTGCACCGGTCGTTTCCCGCATCTGATCCACCCACGTGTACGTTCGGGCCGCCATGTCTGCGTGACGTGCCCAGCGCTGCCTCAAGCCTTCCGCCGCAATTCGGCCAAGCTGAACGTCGAGCGCGTAGAGGAGCGAGACAGCCGGTGTGTTGGCGGTCTGATGTTCACGGGCCCGGCGGTCGAAGTCCACGAGGTCGAAGTAGTAGCTCCGCTGGGATATACCGCGAGCCCGGTCAAGCGCGCGTTCCGAGGCCGCCGCGAAGGCCAGCCCGGGAGGGAGGGCGAGAGCCTTCTGAGAACCGGTCAGCAGAAAATCCAGATTCCAGTCATCGAAGTACAGCTCGGCGCCTGCCATTGAGCTGACACTGTCCACAGCTACAAGCACGTCCTCGAACTCGTGAACCGCCAAAGCGATGTCCCGGATCGGGTTGAGCACTCCAGTCGATGTCTCGGAGTGCACGACGGTGACCAGGTCGTAGCCTCTCGGCGACGCCGCGAGGGCCCGGCGCACACTGTCGGCCGTGTTGGGCTCGCCCCACTCCACTTCGAGTACATCCGCAGCGCGGCCGCAGCGCGCGGCGATCTTGTGGAATCTCTCAGCGAACGCGCCCCCGATCACGCAAAGGGTCCTCCGCGCACACAGGTTTACGATCGCGGTTTCCATGAATCCGGTAGCCGACGACGTGGAAATGAAGACCGGCCGTTCGGTTCCGAACAGGGTCCGGAGACCGGGGTCGACTCCGGCGAGCAGTTCTTTCATGCCCGGTCCACGATGTCCGATCACGGGCCGCTGCAGCGCCTGCAGAACCTCGGGCCGCACCTCGGTCGGGCCCGGAAGGAAGAAACGGCCGAAGTCGCCGTTACCCCGTCCTGGAGAACTGCCGGAATGTAGGGAAACGTTCATTTCACCGTCTGCTATGCACCGCGCTCAACCGTCGGCCCCGCCCACCGTCCTCAACCAGAGGGCGAACCAAGAATCGACAGAGTATCACGCACCAACCGCAGCGCGGCAAGCCACAAACTTGACCATTTCGCCTCCTCGGGACTACGCTGTTTGTACGGTCAGCGGGCCGAACCAGCGAGGAGGCCACCATGAAAACGATCCGGCAACTGCTCAAGGTCAAAGGGAACGATATCTGGTCCGTCGAACCCGCCGACTCGGTTTACGAGGCCATCGCTATGATGGCTGAGAAGGGAATCGGGGCACTGCTCGTAATGCAGGGCTCGGAAACCGTCGGTGTCCTATCCGAGCGCGACTACGCCCGTAAAGTCATCCTCCAGGGTCGCTCGTCGAAGGAAACGTCTGTCCGGGAGATCATGACGCCCGATGTCATATTCGCGAGCCCCGACAACACGATTGACGAGTGCCTGGCGCTGATGACGGACAAGCGAATTCGGCATCTGCCGATTCGAGATGACCAAGAGGTGCTTGGCGTGGTCTCGATCGGCGATCTGGTCAAGACCATCATCTCCGATCAGCAATTCCGGATCGAGCAGCTCGAGCGCTACGTAGGCGGCTAGCCGGGGCGCCTAGCCGTCGGACTCCATTTGTCCGACTGATTCCGCCTCTTCGTCAGAGCCCATGTCCTCGGAGCTTTCTGTCGGCGAGAGCGTCGCGATCGAAAAAATGAAATCGAATTTCTTGCAGTAGATGACGACGCTTCCGATGGCTTGAGCGGAGACACCGGCAGGAATCTCGTACGACTGAGCACCCGCTGTCTCTCTCAGCAAACCGAGTTCGGTGTATTCTCCCAGATCTTTGCCCGTCTTCGGATTGGCGTTCGGGGAAAGAACAACCCGAAGGTCCGGGCCGGCCGCTGACTTGAAGCCCTCCTCGAAGACGATGGAAAGACGTTCGCCGTCAGCCGACTGGACGACAGTTGCGGTGCCGGATGCCCAGTGAGATCGGTCGATACGGTTGAATTCACCGATGCTGAGTGGCACTGTTTCCTGCGCGTAGCCCAGGCTCGCGCTGAGTAGAATGGCAACGGGTATGTGCATCAAGAGCTGCGTGCGGCTCATCATTTCGTTCCTATTTTGAGTTGCTTACTTCTGAATCTCGTTCTGCACAACGCGTCCGGGCTGGCAGAGTTCCCGGCGCCTCGAAACGAAAGGCCAAGCCGAATGCCCAGCACTGAGTATCACATTCACACGGACGTCGGGTTCGAGCCGCTGGAGCTCATCGACGTTTCCAAACTGGTGGCGGACTGTGAGGTAGACTGGTTCAATCAGACACTGACCCGAGTCAATGACTGCGTGGTCCGGCTCGGAATTCTCAAGGGTGAGTTTCACTGGCACAAACACGATGAAGAAGACGAGTTCTTCTATGTCGTGGACGGAGAGCTGCTCATCGACGTGGCTGAGGAGACGGTCACCCTGGGCCCAAAGCAAGGATTCACCGTTCCGAAGGGAGTCCTGCACCGGACCCGTGCGCCGGGTGGTACCGTGATTCTGATGTTCGAAGGCGCCGGAGTGGTCCCTACGGGTGACGGTTGACGGCCCCCGCCGCGCGCCCGAGTTTGGCCCGCTATGAAATACATGGTGATCTGCGACACAGATCCGGCAGACGTTCTTCAGCAAGCCAAGGAGTTCTTTGCCGCGCATAGCCGCATGACCGTGGCCGGCGAATCCGATACCACTGTTCACTTCGTGGGCGATGGCAACGCGCACATCCACGCCGAACGCGAGTACAGCCACACGCATGTGCACGCGGAGACGGACCGGGTTGCGGGACTGGACGTCACCGATCTGACGAAGCGTTTTCTCTACACACTGGGTCATGTATGAGCGAGTCCGTAGTGCTGCGACTGGTCATGCCCGACAGATGGCTTGAGCACGTGGAAGAAATCCCGCTGGACAGATCGGTCCAGGATACCAAGGCGCACGGTCTCAAGGCCCTACTTCTACGAGAGACCGACGACCCCGGTGATTTCTTCGTGGAGTATGCAGAGCGGCGTGTCCCGGACGAATCCGTCAGCCTGCGCGAACTCGGCGTACAGGACCGGGAAATTTTCTCTATCCGCGCGTACGACCTGGGCCACTACCGCCGTTTCGAGGGCTAAGGGGCCTCTAGCAGGCGCGCCCGAGTAAGCCGAGATATCCGGGTCCGAAGTTCGGGCTTACCCTCCGCCGTTCTTCCGCAGATAGTCTCGTGTTTCCCGGACTACGACGCCTGACAACAGCAGAAGTCCAATTAGATTCGGGAACGCCATGAGCCCGTTCATGATGTCTGAGATGTCCCACACGACCTGGAGTTCCGAAACCGCCGCGATCATGATTACGGCGATAAACAGGAGCCGGTACGGCTTGATGGCTTTGACGCCAATCAGGTACTCCAGATTGCGCTCACCGTAGTACGACCAGCCCAGGATCGTACTGAACGCGAAGAACGACAGGCAGACGGCCACAATGATGCCGCCCCACTGGCCGGGCAGCCCTGTGCTGAAGGCCTCCTGTGTGAGTGCCACCCCGTTCAGACCTGTCTTCCAGGCTCCTGTGCTGAGTATCGCAATTCCGGTGAATGTGCATACGACGATTGTGTCGATGAAGGTCTGAGTCATGGAGATCAGAGCCTGCCGCACGGGCTCGCGGGTCTGTGCGGCCGCCGCCGCGATCGCGCCAGTGCCGAGTCCCGATTCGTTCGAGAACACGCCGCGTGCGACACCGATACGGATGGCCTGGGCCACCGTGGCGCCGAGGAAGCCGCCCGCAGCGGCCGAACCGCTGAACGCATGGGAGAAAACAAGCCGGAAAGCCTCCGGCACGCTCTCCCAGTTAAGCGCGATGACGACGCCGGAACCCAGCATGTAGATCGCGATCATCATCGGCACGAATACGCCGGTAAACCGGCCGATTGACTTGATGCCGCCCAAGATCACGGCCCCCGCCAGCACGGCCGTGATCAGGCCGACCAGCCAGGTGGGAACGCCGAACACACCGTGGATCGCCTGGGCTACTGAATGAGACTGCACTCCGTTGCCGATCCCGAACGCAGCGAAAGCGGCGAACAGGGCGAACGCGGTGGCGAGACGCTTGCCGAGCTTCCCCCGGATCCCGTTTTCGAGATAGTACGCGGGCCCGCCGGATTGCTCGCCACGAGCATCTGTTTCGCGGAAGCGTACGCCGAGCACGGCCTCTGAATACTTGGTCGCCATCCCGACCAGGCCTGTAACCCACATCCAGAACAGCGCGCCCGGACCACCAGCGGCGATGGCTGTGGCCACACCGACTATGTTGCCGGTACCCACGGTGGCGGCGAGCGCCGTCATGAGCGCCTGGAAGTGCGAAATGTCTCCCTCGGCACCCTCTTCCCGCCGCTTGATGAATGCGAGGTGCAGGGCCTGCCCAAGGCGGCGGAATTGCAAGCCGCGAAGGAGGAGGGTTAGATATAGACCAGTACCGACGAGCAGGATGATGAGTGCTGGACCCCATACCCAGCCCTGCACCGTGGCGACAATCTCCATCTTGACTCCGCGACCTGTGGTTGCGTTGAGCCGTGCGGCGTTGAGCCGACTACGGCCGGGAGGGAAAGGCGATGCGCGCCACAGGGTAGGCGGACACCGCTATCACCGTCAACTTTAGGCAGACACCGTAGATGAGCCGTAAAACAGAATCGAGCGCCGAGGCCCAGCGCGGAGAGCGTCTCGCGAAGCTCGGGTACACGGTCGTTCCCGAGATCCTGCGGGCCACCGAGACGGCGATCGAGCGCGGCCGGCATCTGGCGCTGATCGCTTCCGAGGGTTCCGGCAACGAGTGCGTGTACGGGGCGGCCGTAGCGCAGCTGAAGGAGACAGACGCAGCGGGCGTGCAGGCGCTGATCCTGGCTCCAACCCGGGAACAAGCGCTGCGGATTGCGGCCGCGATCAGGGTCGTTACCGGAGATACGCTACCGGTTCTGGCCGCGAACACAGAGGCTCCGGATGGTCTGCTGGACGTCGATGGGGCCTGCCTGACAGGCCAGGCGTCGGTTCTACTGCCGGCCGTGCGTGCCGGCCGCTTGAGTCTGGCCAGCGTGCGGCTTGTAGTTGTGGACGGTGTTCAGACGCTCGAGAACTTGGACGAGTGGCCAGCTGTTGAAGCCATCCTCGACACGGTCGAGTCTGGGACCATGAAAATCGTCGCGGGAGACCGGTGGAGCCAAGACTTCGAGCGGCTCCTTGAGCGTCAGGTTCCGAGAGCCAAGCGCTGGCCCGAGGAGGCGTTCGCCGAACCCGCCACCGCCGACTCTGGGGATCCGGTGTACGTCGGATCCGCAGAGTCGTTGGCTGGTCGTCTCGATCACCTGGAAAACGTGGTGAGCGTCGCCGCCGCGGTCGGGGACCGGATTAGGGTTGTGTGTGCAGACCCTGACTGTGTAGAGCGGGTTCGGGAGCGCCTGGCGTCCGCTGGCCTGTCCGGCAGAGTGGGATCTGACATCGAAGTGGCCGCGGCTGCCGATACACACGACCAGTCCGAGGGGCAGACCGGCGGCGGCGATTCAGAAGTCCGGGCAGCGATCGTGGTGGCCTTCGGGGCGCCGGTGGACCTGGCAGACCTCAAGGCCGTGCTGGGAAGCGCGCCGAGCCGTTTCGCGATCGTCTCGCCGCGGTATGTACGGCACATGGAGCTGTCGGCCGATCGCGCCGGCTGGACCGTACATCCTCTGCCGGATCGACAGGCGAAGGAACCGCCCAGCAGCCTGGTTCGGTTCCGCGACCGAATCCACCAACGGCTTGAAAGCGAGAGTTCGGCGGCCGACGTGCTCGTCCTGGAGCCGCTGCTGGCTGAATACGGCGCGGTCCGGGTAGCGGCGGCATTGTCCAGCCTTCTGCGGAGTTCGGTGGACGCGGCTTCGGCTCCGGTCCGCCCGTGGCCTGACGTAGAGGCCGCCTCGGGCACGGCGCCCCCGCGCAAACCGGGCGACGAGACGCGCGGCACACGTCCTTCCTGGGCCCGCGTTTACATTGGCGCCGGGCGGCGGGATGACGTTCGGGCGGGCGATTTGGTCGGGGCGATTACCGGTGAGACCGGG
>JAZDDE010000267.1:0-2828 GCA_036679495.1 Gemmatimonadota bacterium
GGAGGCTCGCCCGGTGCGCAATACAACCTTGGCAGGTGCCTCTACTTTGGTCGGGGTACAACCAAACGCCGCCAGGAAGCTCTGTATTGGTACAGGCGCGCTGCCAAGAATGGCGAGCCACTCGCGCAGTACGTCATGGGAACCTACTACGAGAGCGGCGAAGGTGTTCGTAGGAGTCCGCGGCTGGCACGTCTCTGGTACTCAAAGGCTGCATCCCAGGATGTTCCTGAGGCCCGGCAAGCTCTCAAGACGCTCGCCGTCTAACAAGACGCTGCAGCTGACGGATCTTCCCCGGGCAAAGTGGACACGGTTTCAAGCTGCTGTGGTCAGTCTCTCATAGTCGTCAGGCGATTGATAGTCGAGCGTCGAGTGCATGCGCGTCGTGTTGTAGAAGCCCTCGATGTAGTCGAAGATGGCTAGGCGGGCCTGCTCGCGTGTCGTGAAGTCGAAGTGGTAGAGCCACTCGGTCTTGAGCGTGTGGAAGAAGCTCTCGGCGACGGCGTTGTCCTCGCAGTGTCCGGGTCGACTCATGCTGCAGATCATGCCGTGCTGATCGAGGCGGTCCTGATACTCGGCGCTCAGGTACTGACCGCCGCGATCGGTGTGATGGATGAGGCCAGCCTGCGGTCGCCGGAGCTCCACTGCTTGGTCGAGGGCCTCGAGCGCGAGTTCCTGGAGCGGACGGTCCGCCGTCGCATAACCAACGATCTTGCGCGAGTAGAGGTCGAGGATCGTTGCCAGGTAGAGCCAGCCCTCGCGTGTTCGAACCTGCGTAAGGTCTCCGACCCAGATGCGGTTCGGAGCGTCGGCCGAGAAGTTCTTCCGAAGCTGGTCCGGCGGTGCGGGCAGCGTCGAGCGCTTGGTCGAGACCGTGCGGAACCTTTGCGCTGCGCAGCCTCGCAGGCCCTCCTGGCGCATGATCCGAGCCACCCGGTGCCTGCTGCAAGCAATGTCGGCCATCCGCAGGCGCCTGTAGATGCGCGGCGATCCGTAGGTTCCACGACTCTCACGGTGAACCTCGCGGATCGCGCGGGCGTGCGAGCGATCCTCGATCTCGCGGCGGCTCGGCACTCGTTTCCGCCACGCGTAGTAGCCACTGCGGGAGACCTTCAACACCTTGCACATCATGCCTACCCGGAAGGCCCCCCGGTGCTCTTGGACGAACGAGAATTTCACTTCTGGTCGTCCGCAAAGTAGGCCAGCGCTTTTTTCAGGATGTCCCGCTCTTCGGTGACATCGCGAAGTTGCTTCTTGAGCCGTTTCGCTTCTTCGTTCTCCGATGCGCTTGTCTTCCGCGGGCTGCCGTCGCGCTCCTGGTCCGCATGCTGATCGATCCAGCGCTGCAGCAGGCTTCGCGCCACGCCCAGGTTCCGCGCGACCTCGCTCACGGTCTTCCCCTCGGCCGTCACCAGCCGCACCGCATCCCGTTTGAACTCCGGTGTGAACGTTCTCTTCACTCTTGCCATGGGTCACCTCAATCGGGCAGTATGCCCTAAGTTAGGTGTCCACTTTCCTGGGGAACTCCCGACTGCCTGGGGCTTTAGCCAAAAGTGGCGTGGTAGGCTTGCAGTCAACTAGGTGGCGAGGGAGCTTCGGCGGCGTGCGCCGGCAGCAGCTGAGCACCATGTCCGTTAGGCGGCGAGAATGCAAGGAATCGTCGGGCTCGACACCATAGCTGAGTTGTCGCTTGCGCTCGCAGGATTCTCCGCTCTGCTCGCGGTGTTTCGGGGCGGTGCGATCCACACGTGGCATCCCCGTGCGCGCCTTGGCTTCTGGCTGATCATCACGTGGAGCCTTGGCGCGCTGTTCTTCTCTCTTCTCCCATCACTACTCATCGATCTCGGAGTCACCTCGTGGGCGGCACCGATATCCACCCTCGCACTGTTCCTGATCGTTGCCACCGCTTCGGCCCTCCGGCAGAACCTCAAGCTGGTCGCCGACGGGTTCCCCGCGACGACACAGCTTACGTGGGTGCTCGGGACGCTCATCGGGTTCGGGACCGTGGGGGTGCTCGCCTACGGTGTTGCAGGTGGCCTTGGTGGTCCCACGCATCGGCTCTATCACTTTGGCGTAGGCGTTTCTCTCCTCTTGGCCTGTGTGTCCTTTGTCGCTGTCCTCCGGCTCCGCGAGCCCGCCGCCTAACAAGGCGCTGCAGCTGACAGGTTACAGCGCCTTCGAACCGGTTCGTGGTAGAGTGCGGAGGTATCGGCGCTTCGCAGCACGGCGGTAGGGCGCCACCTGCAGCTGAGCGCCATGTCCGTTAGGCGGCATGCTCGATCATGTCGGTGAACACGTTCTTTCTGGCCCTGGTCCCGCTGCTGTTCGCGGTATGCCACTTCACTGCAACGTTGTTTCCCCTCTATGCGGACGGGGCCTCACGCGCTCCAGCCGACTTTGCTGGCAACAGCATCGCCCTCACTGGCGTTCTGGTGGTTATCTTCGGGGTCTGCTGGGCCACGTACTCGCGTAGGCATGCCGCCTAACAAGGTGCTGCAGCTGACTGCCTCATGCCCTTAGCTAATTCTGGCGTGGTAGACTTGCGGACATCCTAGGTGGTCAGGTGGCTTCGGCGGTGTGCGCCGGCAGCAGCTGAGCACCATGTCCGTTAGACGGCACGCGCGACGTGGTTGCAAACACCCTTAGAGCACTGGCCTTCGCATCCGCCTTTACCCTCTGGCATTTCGTACTCACATTCGGCCTCGATTGGATCGCGATCTCCCGCCGCGAAGCATCACCAGATCTCTGGGGGCCCGGAACGTTCGTCCATCACGTCATCTACTTTCCCCTCTACGCGGACGGCCCGGCCCGATCGCTTGCAGACTTCTTCG
>JAZDDE010000268.1:0-6131 GCA_036679495.1 Gemmatimonadota bacterium
GCCCTCGGCCAGGGGCGCCGGCTGCGGCTCTGCCGCTCCGCTTTGGCGCGTGGCGGCCCAGAAGGCGAGGAGGGCGAGCGGCACCAGCGCCACCGCACCATACTTGCCCGGCGCTTCCAGGGGCAGCGGTCGGGCATAGGAAGGAGAAGCTTCGTTTCCGGTAGGTCCGATAAGTAGACGTTCTGTCGACTCGGAGCCCAGCGAGACAGTGAAGCCCCCACACCGGGCCACCGAATGATGCACGAGAATCCGCGGCTCTGGAACTTCCACGCCGTGCATCACTGCCCCGAGAAGATGGACTGGCTCTCGGGCTCGCGGATCCACTTCGCCGAGGTGCTCTTCACGCGCTCGACCGTCCTGCTGCCGATCTACCTGCTGGGCTTCGCCGAGAACGCGGTGAACGCCTACATCATCTGGGTCGGCATCCAGGGCGTCCTGATCCACTCGAACACGGACCTCCCCTTCGGCCCCCTCCAGTACCTGTTCGCGACGCCTCGCTTCCACCACTGGCACCACGCGGCCGACGCCGAGGCCATCGACAAGAACTACGCCGCCAACCTCCCGGTGCTCGACATGATCTTCGGCACCTACGTTGATCACCCCGGCCGCTGGCCCGAGAGCTACGGCGTCGTCGGCAAGGCCCTCCCCCGAGGCTTCCTCGCCCAGCACCTCTACCCCTTCATCGCCCGACCCAAGTAGAGCCCTGGATCTACGAAGTGCCAGCGCTAGCCTCGGCGGCCTTCTCAAGCCGTCGCATTAGGGCCTTGACCGGCTGGATGTGCGCACGTGACAGCCGGATATCCCGCCCGAGGAAACCGGAGGGCGGCCCCGATAGCTGTGGTCCGCACGATGACCGCCGTGCCTTACCGCCCGGCGACTTCCTCGCAGCTGGAGTCCTTCCGCCAGACATTGATAGGGAGTCGACCTCGCGCGTTCGACCGCGAGGTCCCCCACTCGTGTCCTGCACAGCGGTGCCCCTCGATCTGCAATCCGGCTATCGAAACGGGCCGGTGACCGTTCCGAGAAGGGCACAAGTCCCGCTCCTATCTCCGATCCCCCAGTCGAATTGACGGGATAGGAGATAAGCCCTTGGAAATGCGCCGGATATTTCGCTCCAGGGGTGTGAAGCCATTCACAGCCGTTCTCCCCGTTTGCGGGCACCTTCGGTCTCACGACAACACCCGAGAAACCGGGGAGGAGAATCGAGATGACGTACGCGCTCAAGCATCCCATCCCGTCTGCTGACGCAGCGTAGAGGGCATGTGGTTGGGGCGAGGCGCGGCGTGGTTCCCGGTGACGTGGCCGCGGAGGCTCAGGTCTTTGCGACGCGGGCGAGTGAATCGTCGAGCGCGACGTTCCACGGGAGCAACGCCTCGACCTGGGTGTCGGTGGTGGCCGCGGGAAGTGCGGTGAAGACCCGCTCGAGATACTGCCAGGGCTCGAGCCCGTTGGCCTTGGCCGTCTCGACCAGGCTGTAGAGGTTCGCACTGGCCTGTGCCCCCTTGGGCGTGTCGGCAAAGAGCCAGTTGCGCCTTCCGATGACGAAGGGACGGATGCAGCGCTCGACGGCGTTGGTGTCCAGCGCGATGCACCCATCGTCGAGCACGCGCACGAGCTTGGGCCATTGCCCCTTCAGATACTTCAACGCCTCGCCCGTGAGACTCGTGGGCGAGACGCGGCCTATGGACGTCTGGCACCAGCGCTCCAGCTCCTCGAGCTTGGGCCGCGTCTTCTCCTGCCGAAGGGCGTGCCGCTCTTCGGCAGTCGCATCTCGCCAGAGGCGCTCGTACTCATAGAGCTTGTTGATTTTGCCCAGGCCCTGACGGGCCAGGCTCTGCTTGGCGCCCGACCTCTTCTTGGCGTTCTTGCCTTGCCCACGCAGCGCCTCGTCGAACTTGCGCCTCGCGTGCGCAAAGCAACCCACATGGACGACGCCCGGCTGCTCGCCCACCGCGTCATAGCCCGCGTAGCCATCGGTCTGCAGGAAGCCCGCAAAGCCGCTCAGCAATCGATCGATCACCTCGCCGCCCCGAGTCGGCGAGTACTCGTAGTAGAGCAAGGGATGCTCGGCTTCGCCCCCGCGTAGCGCCCAGAGATACGACTCGCTGGTGGCCCGCTTGCCCGCTTCCTTGAGCACCTGAAAGGGAGTCTCGTCCGCCAGCACATAGTCGGAGCCACAGATCTTCTGGAGGAACCGATCCAGCAGCGGCTGAGTCAGATCGCCCATCTTGATCATCCAGAAGGCCATCGTGGCCCGCGACAGATCCACTCCGATCCGACGGAACATCGCCTCCTGCCGGTAGAGGGGAGCGCCATCGACATACTTCGACACCGCGACCTGGGCCAGCAGGGAGGGCGTCGCCATGCTCTTCGGAATCGGTTGCGGCGGCATCGCTGCGCTCTGGATACCTGACTTGCAGGTCGGGCACGCGTACTTCGGCCGCAGGTGCACGAGGACCTTGGCGCTGGCGGGAACGAACACGAGCTGTTCGAGCTTGTCCTGGCCGATCGCGACCAGCGCATGCTTCGGGTCGTTGCCGCACACCTTCTGATCCTCTGGGAGATCATGCAGGATCTCTTCACGGGGCAAGAAGGCGGGCAAGGGTCTTCGTCCGCCCCGCTTGCGCCGAGCATGAGCGGGGATCTCGATCGTGCTCTCTGCGGCGTCCGACGCTTCCTCGCAAAGGGTCTCGGCCTCGTTGAACAGGCCCATCTGATCCGCGACCGTCCGCTCGCTGCTCGGCCCGAAGCGTTGGCTCTTTAGCAGGCGGATGTACTCGCGAAGCTGACTGATCTCTTCGTCTCGCTCGAAGATCTCCGTCTCATGATGTTGTTGCTTCTCTTGCTGCCGAAGCACCAACGCCCGCAGTTCCTCGATGGAGTCGGGGAGGTCTGCGGGCGTCGTCATCACGACGAGCAAACTAACATCCGGATGTCGAATTACAAGACCGTCTCGTACCGCAGTTGCGCGTGCGGCTTCAACGCGAACACGTCCATCCCGTCGAGCAACCAGTTGAGCTCGCGGCCCTTCAGCTCGATCACTTCGGAACGATGATCGCGAGGCCAGGGGAAGCGATCCGCCTCCAACTTCTTCTGCCAGAGCACGAACCCGTTGCGTTCCCACAGCAGAAGCTTCACGTGATCTCTGCGCCGATTGCAGAACGCGAACAAGTGCGCGCTGAACGGGTCGAGCTCGAGCTCTTCCTCCACCAGAACCGAGAGACCCCGGATCTGCTTGCGGAAGTCCACCACGTCGCGGCACAGGTGGACACGCATCTCATGGCTCGGGCGGATCACGGTCGGGCTCGCAGCGCATCGATCAACCGCAGGGTCACCTCAGCCTCCAGAGGCGTGCTGCTCTCGAGCACATCGCCGCTGCGCAAACGAAGACGCCACGCCAAGGCCGGCGCCGAGTCGATCGGAGAAGCGATCGCTTCGACGAACTGCGGCCGCGGCGCACGCTTCGGCCCCGCGGCCCGCGCCTTCTGGGTGCCGTGCGCCGGAAGCAGGCCCCGCTTCCGCGCCTGCTTCTTCGCCTGGTAGAGCGAGTGCACCGAGATCCCGTGCTGCGCAGCGTACGACTTCAGCGTCTCGCCCGACTGCTCACACGCCCGAACCTGTCCCAACCGCTTGCGGAGCCCCGCCGAAGCCCCTCGCTCCCGTGACTTTCTGCTCCCCATCCTGAACCTCCCTGTGTCGAAAGAGAGGCAGGGTGCTCGCGGCCGGGGTCAGCCGAAACATGGCTTCGTTGAGCGCGTACGAGATGACGACCAAGAGGATTATCAGTAAGAACCATGTCCTGATCGGATTCGCGCTGCTCTTGAGCTGGGCGGACCCCGCATCCGCGCAACGAGACGTGCAGGTTGGTCCGATCACCGCAATTCCGATGTCGATCTGGGACGAGGCCGAGGCGAACGATCAGTTCGGCAAATCCGTGGCCACCGGTGATTTCAACGGCGATGGTACCGACGATATGGCGGTTGGCGTTCCCAACGAAGACGTAGGGACGCTGAATGCCGCGGGTGCGGTCAATGTCATCTACGGCCAGGAGTCGTCAGGTCTGACAATCTCCAACAACCAAGTTTGGAAGGCCGGCGGTGGAACCAACACTCCGTGGTATCCGGTGCTTGCAGCCTCGGATACGCAGTCTGGAGTTGGCGGTCAGGCGAATGCCCTGTTTGGGTACGCGCTGGCGGCAGGTGACCTCAACTGTGACGGCTTTGACGATCTGGCCATTGGCGCACCGCGTCACGACACGGCCATCTACTATGGGAATGTGAAGACGGATCTGGGATATGTTGCAGTCCTGTACGGCAGTGACACGGGTCTCACCGAAGCTGACGCTGAGATCCTGGATCAGCGCACGCTCGACGGCACGCCGGAGGCCGGTGAGCGCTTTGGCCACTCCCTCGCAATAGGGAACTTCGATGCCGACTTCGCCTGGCATCCGCGGCAAGCCGGGGTTCTGCTCGAGTGCGATGACCTCGCAATTGGCGTACCCGGAGACGCAGCTTACAAGTACAGCAACACTTTTCCGGCCCCGCCGCCAACGCGAATCGTCGCCGGTTCTGTGAACGTTGTGCACGGTTCAATAATCGGGCTCAACCTGTACGATCAGTACCTTCGCGCCGCGTATAGCCCGTTGACCAAGTTTGGCGCCGATCCCGATGGGAACGAAAAATTCGGATGGTCCCTGGCCGCAGGGAATTTTGACGGAGATTCCTTTGACGATCTGGCGGTTGGCGTTCCACGCATGAGCTCCAGCTACCTCGGTGACTTGTATTCGGGCATGTTCTTTGTGAACGAGCATGGCCGGGCGAGCCTGCTCTTCGGTGGTTCCGGCGGGCTGGGCGCGGACGAGTACGGGAACTGGGTTTTGCCGATGGACAACAGCGGGCAGCATGATCCGAGAGCCTATGCTCGCTTTGGATCGTCGGTCGCATTCGGCGACTTTGATGGCGACCAAAGAGATGAACTCGTGATCGGGTCTCCGAATCGCAAGTTCACGACCCCATGCTCGGGCGGCGCGCAGTGTGTAAGCCACACAGCGAGCCAGGCCGGTGCAATCGCGATCGTACGGGGAAACGTTTCGAGGGTAGTCGTTTCGGGGATAGGCGAGTGGCACCCCTCGAGGTATCGCCTGATCACGCAAGAAGACCTCTCATACGTGCGCGGAGATTCCGGCGCCAGCACTTCGAACCCTGCATATAACTACGACTACTTCGGAGCTTCCCTTGCGACTGGCGACTTCAACGGAGATGGTGTCGACGATCTCTCGATCGGCGCCACAGGTGACGACCGGGGCGGAGACAACGGAGCGGGAACAGTCACGGTGCTCCGGGGTCTGGGTTACTTCAACCCGCAGCTTGGCCTGTCACATGGCGATGCCCGCCTGTACGACCAGGACATGTCGGGCGTGCCCGAGTCCACAAACGCGTACGATCGCTTCGGCTACGCCCTGGCTGCTGGAGACTTCGATGGCAACGGCACGAGTGACCTGGCAATTGGTGTGCCTCGTGAGGACCTGACTACGTACTCGGTTGTCCCCGGTCCTGGCACGTCCAATCAGATCAGCTCGACCACGACAACCAATGCAGGCGCAGTGAACGTGCTCTACGGCGCCAACGAGGGTCCCTGGACCGGCGGAAGCGACCTCTGGACACAGGACAAGTAGCCGACGGAACCGCTCGGGACTTCGAAATCCAAACACACCACCCTGGGGTGCGACCAGTCAAACCACTGGCCGCACCCCAGCTGCTTTAGGACGCGTTCGTGTACTGAAAGCGCTCGTCTAGCATGTCTGCTGAAACGATGACACCGTCTCGTTTTTCAGCGCGGGCGTGCAGTTCACTAGGGCGTCCCATCTCGACGCCTTGGGCGATCTTGAAGCGGTAATCTTGATCACGATCTCGGTCAAAGTGCGCCAGCATCGCGGCTAGCGCCCCGATCCGTTTCCGTCGGTCTCCCGTTTCTCTTTACAGAGCTCGCGACAAAGGATGCGCTCGCGCGGGTGAAGATCGATCCGGGTGCGGAGCAACTGAGCTATTCAGGATAGAAAACTATCTGACGCCAGGAGCTGCTATGTCGAACCGCATTGGTACTATCGTTGATCTTTCGAGTGCGATTCTGGG
>JAZDDE010000269.1:0-5690 GCA_036679495.1 Gemmatimonadota bacterium
GGCTTGGATCCTCCCCCTGGCGGCCCACGAAAGTGTGGCCGGGTCGGGAGTCCCTCACCTCCAACTGATCGCACCCAACCCCTTTCACAAGGAGCGCGTGCGAGCGCGCTTCCTTGCGCGCATCCAGAAGCTCGCGGATGAAGTGCTGGGACGCCGCGTGCAGTTGCGGTTGGATCTTGATGGGGAGCCGTCGGACGTGGTGCAGGCGGAGGCGCCGCAAGACGATGCGGAACCTGCGCCGGATTCGACCCAATCCGCCGCGGAGCCGATCGAACCGCCGCGAGATTCCGAGCCGTGCGATCGCCCGAGCGAACCGATGCCGTTCCGCACACCGCTGCGCGTCCCGGTGGAGCGCCCGCGTCCCTCCGCTGAAGAAGCGCCCGCGCAACTCGCCCTTCCGGCGACCTTCGACACCTTCGTCGTCGGCTCGTCGAACGCCCTGGCGCGCGAGGCATCGCTCGCGGTCGCCGAAGGCCGACACGTCAACGCGAATCCGTTGTATCTCGTCGGCGGTACGGGAACGGGCAAGTCGCACCTTGCCCGCGCTCTGGTCAGCGAAGCCAAGCGCCGTGGCAACGGCCGCACCGTCTACTGCTCGGCCGAGGCTTTCACGAGCCAGCTCACCCATTCGATCCGCAAGCAGGAGACGCCGGGCTTCCGCCGCCGCTTCCGCAACGAGTGTCGCTTGCTCGTGATCGAGGACGTCCAGTTCCTCGGGGGCAAGACCGCGACCCAGCTCGAGCTGTTCCACACGATGGAGCACCTCCAGATGGTGGGCGGCCGCATCGTGCTCACCGCAGACCGGCTGCCGCGCGAGATCCCCAAGTTCGACCGGCGCCTGGTCTCACAGATGACCGGCGGCCTCGTCGCCGACCTGGTCGCCCCGGATCGCGAACTGCGCCGCGAGATCCTCCGCATCAAGGCGGCCCGCGGCGGCATCCGGATCCCCGAGGATTGCCTGGAACTCCTCGTCAACTCGGTCCGCGGCAGCGTCCGCGACCTCGAAGGCGCGCTCATCCAGCTCGTCGCCAGCGCCAGCCTGCTCGGCAAGCGCATCGACTACGCCCTCACCGAGACGGCCCTCCGCAAGATCGTGGCCCCAGCCACGGGCCGCCTCTCAGTCCAGGACGTGATCGACTGCGTCTGCGGCTTCTTCGGCGTCGACGAAGGCATGCTCCGCTCCCAATCCCGCGCCCGCGGCGTCCTCGTCCCCCGCCAGCTCGCCATGTACCTGTGCCACCGCTACACCGATGCCAGCTTCTCCGAGATCGGCCGCCACCTCGGCCGCAACCACCCGGCCGTCTCCAACGCCATCGAAAAGGTCGAGCGCGAGATCCTGGAGCGGGCGCCGCTGCGGTATCAGGTGGAGGAGTTAGTGGCGCGGTTGGGGCGGGACTAGTTGTCCGACTTGCCGAACTGACCCGCCCCCAAAAAACTGGCCGGGATAGAATCGGAGTTCTCCTTAACGAAGGAGGACGAGATGAAGAAGAGTCGGTACGGCGAGGAGCAGATCGTCGCCACCGGTGGCCGCACACTCTCAGCAAGTGTATTGGCCTTAGGGAGGCGATAGCCTGCCAGCGCGAGATGTACTCCTCGCGCCAGCTCGCTCAGCTGCAATCGGTCGAGTCGTACTCTTCGGGCTGCTCGACGCACGTCGGGGTCGATGATTGATCGTGGGGCATGCAAACGATGACTGTTCCAGTGCAGGACTCGCCAGTTGGGTCACTCGCATTGAATCGGACGCGGTAGACCCGTCCATCCAAGCGGCCGGACCTCTCTGAGCGGACGAGCGTTGGGACACCCTCGCCGAACGACGCATCTGGGCATGAGTTGCCGCTTCCAGGTTCGTCGACTCTCTCGTCTTGAGTGACGCCCAAGACGGAGATGGATATTTCGTCCCCATCAGGGTCCGAAAGTCCACCGAACTCCATTTCGACCATCTTATGGTTGGGGGGCCAAAATAGACTCGGGACGGCAACCGCTTGAGAACAATCCGGGGGAGCGTTGGCCGCTTCAATCGTGGCTATCGCTTGCCTGGCAACGAGCCGGACATCTGCGTTCGGGTCACCCTCGGCAATCGCTGTGAGTTCATCGAGGGCGGTGCGCGCCGAACCGCCGAATGCCGCGATTGCATTGGCAGCATTCAATCGAACGCTTGCGTCGCTGTCGGAGAGCGCGCTTGTTACTGCGTCAACGCTTGCGCTCTCTCCCACAGGAATGGCTGAGAGAGCCCCGAGGACGCTGTTCCGAACGTTCGCAGACGAATCGTTGAGAATCAGGTCCAGTACCGCGTCCCGCTCAATGTCTGCGAGGTTCTCAAGCCGAAGTAGCGCCACCGCCGAGACCGTTCGCACGGAGGCATCCGGGTCCGCCAAGAGGGCCATCAGCCCATCTCGCGCCGCCACAGGGGTATTCGGTGAGGTCAGGCCAAGCGCTGCCGCGGCGGGGGCGCGGACTCTAGGGCTAGGGTCAGCGAGCAACGCAACGAGCTCTGTCGCTACGCCACCCAACCGCGCTGCGTCCTCTGCCGATAACCGACCGATGGTCGCAAGCATGATGACAGCGAAGTATCGAGTTTCCTCTTCCGGGTCCGACGCGGCAGTCGCCAACGGTTGGACGAGACTCTCGTAGCTCGCTGGCGGGTCGGACACGATGGCTTGCACAGCCGCTCGGCGCTCGGCAGACGTTCCATTCTCAAGCTGTTGGATGACAACCGGAAGGTCTAGTGCAAAAGCGCTGGTGCCGAGCAGAAGGAGAGCAAGAAGCGCTCCGGTTGCTAGTCGTTGGGTGTTCATGTGAACTCTCCTGGCTAAAGCGGTGCGTCGATGATTTCGACGGTTGTTCTGTTCAGAGGATTCAGTCCCAGGAGCGCATCTCCAGCGGTGTGATGCGGCGGCGGAGGTATCAGCCTGGCGATGGGGTCGGGGAAGTTCACGTAGACAGGGACGTCATCTACGAACAACTCGAATGCGGGGAATGAGCCGTGCTCGCCGCTCACCGACAACAGAGGCGCTCCGCTGGATATGTCGATTGTAACCTCCAGGTCCCACGAGATAGGGCCAAGGACTCCGGAAAAGCCATAGAGTGGGTTCCCAACTGATGCCTGCAAGGACACAACCACAGCGTTCGGTGAGACTCGCACGACGTCGACCGTCATGTCCGAATTGGATGCCTGGCCCTTTCGGTTTAGTAGTACGCAATCTCGCAGCGTTTCGTCGTCGTCCGAGTCATCGAGCCCCGGAATCGGACCGTTCTCGAGTGCATCGTCCGCGTATTCCCGCGAGAGTCCGACAATCCTCTCGACGCTTCCTTCGACGATGCCATCAGCGTCGATGTTCTCATTCGGAATCACGGTCACAGTTTCTCGAAGCCGAAAGCTCTCCGTGCCGCTTGTGTCGACGGTAAACCTGTCGTCACCGCGGTCGATTGTGTCCTTCTGGATACCCATTGATGGGACCGGTCCCTCGAAACAGATGTCCCAGGGTGGCGGCGCAGCTACGTAGTTGCCTGGAATGAACGCAGCAATCCGTATTTCGAACTCTCCGTCTCCAGGGGTTCCGTTCGCGGTGAAACGTCCCTCGAAGTCGCTGAACGAACGGTTGAGCGCTGTAGAAACGGTCCCGCCACCGGGCGGCATCGTGGTGCTCGAGCTGCTCTCCGCGCAGGTCGCGTCTGGGTCTAGGACGATTGTCACCGTGTCGGTGGTGCTCCCGGGCAACATCCACACCGCGGTCTGGGCACCAATGGTGTCTTGGCAGAAACTGCTCCCGCTCGGTGCGGGGATTCCCAGAGTTGGGCTCTCGCCGGAAATCGCAAAGTCCGTTGTCGGCACCGTCATCTTTACGTCTCGGCCGGTGAGCTCAACAGATGCAATCGCGGTCCCCGCTGGGACGCCTTGGAATTGCCACGTCATCTCGAAGGTTTCGTCTCTGCTAAAGGAGCCGACCTGCAAAGCAGTGAAGCCGTCATTCGTGACGGTCTGTGTGCCGGCGGAGGCCCCGTTGGTTACGAACGCAGTCGGCGTGAAGAACGGCGGGAGGGTAGAGGTCGGAGTGCAGAAGGAGAAATTCTGTGGGGGGCGACCACCGCCGCAGCCGTTTCCGCAGGTGGTAAAGTTGCACAGGGTACAGGTCTCACTGACGGTTACACAGCGTTCCGCATCGACGACCGAGAACGTTTCCGTTGAAGTGAGCGCCGTGTCTAGGGTCATTTGGACGACCCCGTTGAGGGTTCTGGTCGCGTTCGAAGTGCCGAACGCCTGCTTACTACTGGCAAGCAATCGCCCCACAACTTGTTGCGGAGGATCCGTTTGGAGCACCGCTACTGCTGAAAGCGTTCCCCCCTGTGCGCTCTCGACGAGCGATTCTGTCTCGGGCTGCGCCATGCAGTCGATGGGCACTTCTGAGAGAAGTGCTCCACCGCTGTCATTCCGAAACTCGATACTGCCCGGGCCACTGAAGGGGCAAGCCACCTCGAATCGGCATCCGGCTCATCCAGGAAGAGTGTCGCCGGAACTGGGTTTCCCGCGGCGAAGACGGCGACTTCCAATCGCTCCAGTGTGGGCGTAGTGCCTCCCCCGACTTCGATCGCCGCTGTGCCTTCAATCACCATCGGGGCAATTCCGGCCTCGGATGCATTCCCAACACCAGCGACGGCGGTCATCGCGGCGATGAGCAGATAGGACAACAACTTCATCGTCTTCGTCTCCAATCAAGACTGTCCTCACGCCCCCATCACGGCCTAGCGTTCGAACCTGCGGCTTCGCACACCAGAACTATCATGTTAGGGAGTTCGAATTCAACAACTAACTTGGTTCGTCTCGCGATGACGACTGTTCATCGTTGACTCGTCAGGGGTTCACCGCAACCCGTTTGGGTCGGGCAGCCGTGCTGATTGTGCCGCTGCGGAATCCGCAGCTCAAGGCTGAGACCTACTCGGAGCAGACCAGAATCGAGGGATCGCTCGTAGCTCAACACGGGATGAACGAAGCCCTCACCGCTGCCGCACCGCTACTTGGCAGGCTTGCTCCGAGCGAATTTGAGGCCGCGCTCGATCCACCCGAGCAGCGCCTTGTCCGTGTGGAAACCCATCGGGGCCACGTAGACGAAGCCCTTCATCTATCCATTTCGCGGGCGTGGCGCTCGGCGAGGGCGTCCTCGTAGGCGGCGGGGCCGACTCGCACCATCAGCTCGTTGCCCATGATGCCGAAGGCCATGTTGCCGTTTACCAGGATGCAGAGGCCGCCGAACATCTTCTTTTCGGAGATTCCGCGGCGGCGTTTGATTTTCTCGCGGATTCGTTCTGCGAGGGTTTCGTCGTAGGCCATGGGCTCTCCTCTATTCGGGGCGTCCGGGTTCGCAGGCACAGGTTTCGAGATCGACGTTCGTACACCACGGAGGGACGAGCCAGTCTTCGTGGAGGCGGCCGCGTCTGGCAGGGGTCAACCGCACGACGAGGTGGCGCATTCCCATGAAGATGCGGCCGGCGGCATCGAGGGCGATCGAATCGGGGTCGAGCCCGCGGTATCGCCCGCGATGGATCTCGGTCAGCTCTGCCCCATTGAACCGGATGACGCTGCGGCCGGTGAGGATCCAGAGCCGCCCCTTGTCATCGAGGGTATGTGCGCGCGGCGCTGAACTCAGCGGGATGATTCGCGCCAGGTGCCAGGCGCCGGACTCGTCGCGTTCGGG
>JAZDDE010000027.1:0-2351 GCA_036679495.1 Gemmatimonadota bacterium
GATGCCCATCAAGTTCTGCACGGCCCCCTCAGGTCTCGACGTTGCGCGGCCACTGATGGATCTGCTGCGACTGCGGGTCCGTCTGTCGCAGAACCTTCTCCACCGTCTGCCGATAGGCGATCAACAGAACGTTCTCGGGTACGTCCTTGCCTCCCGGGAAGAAGAGGTCCTGATCGATCCCCTTGATCGGGATGAAGGACTCGTAGGGCGCCGAGAAGACGAAGGTGAAGAGAAACATCACCATGCCGCCGATGGTCCCGGTGTTGGGCAGGAACCGCAGCAGATCTGTGGTCTCGCCAGCCTCTGCCTCCGAAGGAAATTCCGAGCTCTGGAGGCAAGGCGGGAAGTTGGCGACAAAAGAGAGGCCAGGGTTCGCGGCCACGTTCATCCGCGACGAGCCGTGAGCGGTGACGCGATAGAGGTAGCTGGTCAGCAACTGGATCAACTCCTCCTTTGCGTCGGGGCCGTTGAGCGCCGGCAATCCGCGGACGTTGCCGCCGTCAGGGTCGGACGAAGCCCGTACCCACGCGCGCAGTGGCCCGTCGTTGATCACGGCGTCGTCATCGGGCCACGCCAGCTCGACGTAGCCGCGCACATAGTCCTCGTTCGCATCCCACAGCGCCAAGAGGCGCCGCACGAAGGGGAACGCGTCCCAGGGCTCGCCTCCGGCGGTCGTAAAGTCCTCCGCGGCAATGTTGAGTCGCTTCAACGTCACCCTCGGATCGTCGTCGTGATAGTCCCGATTGTGAGCGAACGAGTTCAGCAGCTCGAGTAGGTCCAACGGCGTCTTGAACGAGGTCGGAGGCGCTATCTGCTCGAAGGCGAGCAAGAGGAAGTCGTCGAAGCCGATCAGGTACTTCGACATCGGGTCCAACAGCTGGCGTAGCGAATGCCTGCGATCCAGTCCATCGGTGGTGTACAGAGTCAGCTGGAGTGCGCCGGTGACGATGTGCCAGTGGTAGACGTGGCCGATCCAGATGCCCCATACCGTGACGGCCGTCTTGGCCGCTTGCAGAGCGTAGAGCCAGAGCCCGCTCGTGGTCTCGCTGCGAACGAACGTCCGGCTCTCTTCTCCGCGAGCCCCCCGCACTTCGATCTTGTAGGGCAGCAGGTTCAAGCTCTCCGGATCCTGATAGAGCTCGACGACGACCCCTGGCGTGAATCGCGTGAAGCCGCCTGTCTCGGTCGATGCGAACTCCTCAAAGAACCGCAAGTCGATGCGGTAGATCGTCCTGCCCGCGTGCGGCTCGCCGGGCTCGGCGACACCGAGCTTCTGTGGCAGGAGCAGATTGAAGGCTTGACCGTACTGGGCAATGTGCTTCCAGAAGGCCTGCGTCGCCGCCTCGGCACCCTCCGCGCTGACTTCGAGTGTCTTGGCGAAGCCGGGCAAGTGCGCCTTGGCGTCGGCATACACGTCGGCCCAGGTGGTCCAGGAAATCGAGAAATCGTCCGGCCGGTCCAGGGGCAGCTGGGTCAGCTCGCCGGTGTCGGATGCCTTCTCCATTACGCTGGTCCGGCCGAGACGCTGCCGGAGCGTGTCAACGAGCTGCAGATGGGAAGGGCGCATCGTCGCCATCTCCTCCATGACCATCTCTCGCGCCTTCTGTGGGTCGTCGTTGTCGTCCAACCCGAAGAGGAAGGCCCTCGCATTGGCCGTCCTGCCATCGATGGTGAAGATCCTCTGCAGCCCGTTGAGCGCCTGCGACGCCTCCTTGCCACGGCCCGCCAGGCCGAGAGCCGTCTCCACCACCGCCTCGATCGAAAAAGGAACGGCCGGGATGTCTTTGAGACCGAGGAGCTGGAGCGGCAACCGGAAGACGCCCCCCTCCTGCGGCGAACGCAAGAGGAAGTACCAGACCAGGAAGGCGAGAACCGCGACGACGGCGATGATGATGAGTAGGGTTTCCATGGCTCCTAGTCCTTGTCCCCAGCCATCTCCGGCTGGCGTACGAGCATCCAGGGGCCGCTGTGCCAGCTAATCGACGGACTCAGTGTCTGCGACCGAATTCCGCAAATAGAAGTTGCGGTTGCGGATAATGCCACGGCGCTGGTTCTTCGCGTCCTTGAAGCCCCTGAGTCGGGCGATTTCGATGCACTGAGAAAATTTGCCCGGCGCTATGGCGTGCGGTTCTATCTGCAGGAGGGTGGTCTCGACAGCGTCTATGCCCTGGTCGAGGGGCAAGATGCGCTGCGCTACAGCCTGCCGGCCTTTGACTTGGAACTGGAATTTTCACCGGTCGATTTTATTCAGGTAAACGGGGCGCTCAACGAGAAAATGATCGAGCTGGCGCTCGAGTTGTTGTCGCCACAGGACGAGGATCGGGTGCTCGATCTTTTTTGCGGTCTTGGTA
>JAZDDE010000270.1:0-5521 GCA_036679495.1 Gemmatimonadota bacterium
TTCCGAGCCATCGGCAGATGGCGAGGAATCTCTCACGGCCGGCCCGGTGACCACATCAGGTGGATGAGGGCAGAGATTCCTCGCTGAGGCTCGGAATGACAGGGCTCCCTTACGTGAGAGTCGCCCGAGACGAGTCCTCGTGACTCCGCCGGATCGTAAGGGCGAACGAGCTTCGCGCCCGCAAGCTCAAGGCTAGTCGATATAGCCCAGCGCCTTCAACGCCGCCATATCGTCATCAGTCAACGACGGAGGCGGCAACTCGTCGGCCGTAGCGAGCCCTTTGCGGACAGCCCCGAGCCACTCGTTCAGTTCTTTCGACACCGTCGAACCGAGAGCCGCGAGGTTGTTCTTCTCTTTCGGGTCTTCCTCGAGCTCGAACTCCCGCCGGCGCTTGTTGGTCACTCGGATCACTTCCTTGCGCCCATCGACGAGTCGGCCCACTTCCAACAATCCGCGCTGGCGCAACCGTTCGATCTCCTCCTTGGGTTGAACCGAAGCTCTGTGGGCCTGGTGCCAGGTGACTCGGTCCGTCGGCGGAGCCTGAGCCCCGCTCAGCACACCCCCCCAATCGAATCCTTGAAAGTGAGTCGGGACCGGTAATCCGGCCAGCGACAGTACCGTCGGAGCGACGTCCAGGATCGAAGCCGGAGCGGTTACGACCGTCGGTTTGATGCGCGCCGGCCAGACGAAGCCCAGCGGAACACGCAGCGTCACGTCATAGAGATGGCGACCGTGCCCCCAGTAGCCGTGCTCGCCCAGACTCTCACCGTGATCCGACAAGAACACGATTAGAGTGTTGTCGAGGTCGATGAGTTCGCCCGATCGCTCGAGAAACCGGCCGATCTGATCATCGACGTAGGCGATCTCACTGTCGTACCGGTTTCGCGCCGAGAAGAACGTGCCTCCGGCCTTGACCCCGATCTGCTTCAGATAGTCGCGGCGCACTCGGTACGGCGCATGTGGCTCGACGTAGTGAACCCACAGCATCACCGGCTTGTCGGCGCTGTCGTCGACAGCTTCTTCGAGCCACTCGAGCGCCGCAGCACTCATGTCTTCCGCCGTCGCTTCTCGCTTCGCAAGTCCGAACCATCGTTTTCGATTCAGTAGCGCCTCGTAGTACTCGAAATGCTCGGCCAGGCCCGACAGCTCCGGCTTCAAAGTCCAGTTGCCGACGAAACCGGCGGTCCGGTAGCCACGACGCTCGAGGATCTTGCCCAAAGAGACCAGCTTGGGGCGCACCCTCAAGCCGTTGCGGGTGCAGCCGTGCTCGTGAGGATGAAGTGATGTCATCACCGACGACATCGCGGGAGCGGTGAGCGGCGCCGGTGTTCGGGCTTCACTGAAGCGAGCGCCCGATGCCAGGAGCTTGTCGATCTCGGGGCTGGTCGCGCGGGAATGACCGTAGCTCGACATCCGATCGGTTCGCAGCGTGTCGACCGAGATCAAAAGAATGTTCGGCGCGGTATCAGAAGCCGGAGAAGCCGGTGCGGCAGCAGGGGCGGCCTTTGTTAGTGCAATCTGTGTCACTGCCGAAACGCTTACAAGGAGCAGACACAGTGACGTGAAACGCGGCGGAAGGGTTCTCATGGCGCCGGGAATCTACCAGATGAGCCGCCTCGCTCGGAGAGTCGAACAAGAGACCGGAAGTGGGCTGCTAGGGTACCGGCTGCTCAGCTTGCCGGGGTCCTGCGCTCTTGGCTCGATCTTGGCTCGCTTGGCGCCTAGCAGGCTCTCAGACCCGGAGAACACCGCGCGAATGCGAACGCCCTTTCAAGACCTCGGCGACCCGACTGGCGCGGCCGGCTCAACCGAACCGACCGAGCCGGCTCGACCTCCTGGACCGGCCGGACCAGGTAGCCCGGCTACCAATACTCGGCACCGGCGTCGAAACATCCGCCGGCTGGTACAAGTAACCATCGCCGTTCTGGGCGTCGCTCTGGCCTGGCGCATGGTTCAATGGCTATCCTGGGATGAGCTCAGCCAGCGCGTGCGGGAGGCTCAGCCGGCGCTGCTCATTGCGGCCGTACTCCTGCTGGCTGGCCGTTGGTACATATGGCAGGCACGTTGGGGTCTCAGCCTCTCGCGCATCGGCGACCGAACCGGTTTCGTGCAGAGAGCCTCTGCGCTGATGGCGTCGGTGTTCGTCAACCATGTCGCGCTGCGGTTGTTCGGTGGCGTTCTTCGCGCCCGCTACATCGCCGCGGGGCGAGCCAAGGACTTTGCGCACCACTACGGCATCGTTCTTTTCGACCAGCTGATGCACCAGACTGCAACCACCGTCTACACCTGGCTTGCGGTGGGCTATGTCTTCTTCCTCCTGGGATGGACGGCCCTCGGGTGGACGGCCGTGATCTCGATAGCGCTCCTGGTCGCGGCGGTGCCCTTCGTCATCGGCAGGAAGGGGTGGTTCCAGAAGGTCGCAGCTCGAATCAGCGACAAGGCCTCTCGCTCCGGGCGCCTGCATGGCTTGGTACAGCAAGGCAGCGCGATACCGGGGATGGTCGCCAAGCTTTTAGGCTCGATTCCACACGTCGGCAAGACCGCGGTTCTCACCTGGGTCTACATCGGCCTCAACGTCCTTGCGCAATGGCTTCTGTTTCGTGCAATCGACGCGGACATACCTTTCTTCGTAGTGGCAGCGGTCTTGGGCATCGGCAGCGTGATCGGAACCCTCACCGGACTGCCGGGAGGGCTGGGCCCCATGGAGGCGGCCCTGATTGGCGGATACGACCTGCTGGGCGTCGGACGGCTCGAGGCGGTGGCCGGAACCCTCCTCTATCGAGGCCTCCACTACATCCTGGTTCTGGTCTTCGGCCTGCCATCGCTTATCACCGTCGAGTTGGGTCTCGAGCGCGCTCGCGAGAGGCTGAAAAGCGAGGAACTACCCTCAGACGACGATTCCTGAGCGTCGCACCAAGCGATCGAGGGACTGGTCAGCGCGGGCGCGGATCTGGTCCAGATCCTGACCGACGAGCCGCCCGTCTCGGACTACCTGGCGACCGCCGACGAAAACATGCCGAACCGCGGCCCGCGAGCCCGAGAACGCGGCAAGGTCATGGGTGTCTACGGACTCGTGTGCCAAGAATGCCGGATCGGCGGTATCCAGGACCACGATATCCGCCAGTTTGCCCGCCTCGAGGCTACCGATGTCAGAGTCCCAGCCGATCGCACGAGCGCCTTCACTGGTAGCCAGCCGCAATGCGTCCAGGCCCGAAAAACTGCCCGGCGCCAAGGATAGGCTCTGCAGCAGCGCCGCCAGCCGCAACTCCGCGAACGCGTCGAGGCCATTGCTGCACGCGGCTCCGTCGGCGCCGATCCCGACCGGGATGCCGTCGGCTCGAAGTCCGACTACGTCGGCTATCCCCGAGCCCATCTTCAGGTTGGAGCTCGGGCAATGGACGACACTGAAGGGCCTCGCTTTGACTCTTCGGCGATGTTCTCGGTTCATCCAGACGCCGTGGGCGATGCAAAACGGCGAGTCGAGAACGCCCTGCTCGTCGAAGTACTCGACCTCGTCGCGCCCCTTCATCGCCAACACCTCGGCCGCCTCTTCCTTTTGTTCGAGCGCATGAGTATGAATCGGCCAGCACCTTCGGTCGGCCAACTCCTTGATTCCGGACCAAAGCGCGTCCGAACAACTCAGAACGAATCTGGGGTTGAGCGCGTAGCGAAGTCGCTTCGGGTCTTTCGCTTCGAACTCGAGTCCCAGTTCTTCAGTGCGAGTGAGTTCCTTATCCGCATCGCTGGAAAGAGCTTCGGGCAGACCTTCGCCTTCATCCATGAGACACATTCCCGCCTGAGCGCGGAGTCCGGAGTCGGCGATCCCCTGCAAGAGCCCTTGCGCTCCGGGTCCGATCCCAATGTCCTGAATCGTCGTCGTTCCGCCCAGAAGGCACTCCGCGGCTCCTATGCGAGCACTCCAGTAAGCGCTGTCGCTGTCGTGTGCGCCCTCGAGCGGCCAGATCCGCTCGCGCAACCAAGGCAGGAGCCGCCGGCCCTCGGCCAAGCCACGAAACACGGTCTGCCCGAGGTGCAGGTGACCCTGAATCAACCCGGGCAGCACGAGGTGCCCGGAAACATCGACCGTTTCCACGCCGGTCGTCTCGAGGCTCGCGCCGACGGCCTCGATCCTGGATCTGGCGATCAGAACATCCCCGCCCTCGAGCACCCGGGCTACCGGGTCCATCGTGACGACGGTCCCGCCTCGAAGCAGCAGGCCGTCTTTCACTCGGAACCCGTCGTGAAGACCTTGAGACTGTCGATCGCCGGACTGCGCCGGGTCCGGGCCAAAGCCAAGGCGGCCTCCGCCGCCAGCCAGACGGCCAGCACCAGCAGTATCAAACCGACGACAAACAGAATGGCTCCGCCCTCGGCCCACTGGGCCCAGAACCCGCGTAGGTTTGACACCATCGCAACCAGGGTCGACAGGAGCATGAACACCATTGGAACGCCGGTAAACCAGGGGTTCCTACCGCGCTGTGCGAGGTACAGGGTGACCACCAAGAGCGCCAAGCCTGCGAGCAGCTGGTTGATGGTGCCGAACAGCCGCCACAGCGCGAGCCCCGCCGGCTTGCCGTCGATCTCGTAGAAGGCGAAAAAGGCGATCACGGCCACCGCCAGAATCGATGCGACAAAACGATTGTCCAGAAACTTCCAGCCCAGGGTCTCGCCGATCTCCGAGATGTTGAAGCGAAGCAACCGGGTCGCCGAATCCAGAGTCGTGAGCGCGAACGAAACGACGACCATGGCGATGAATGCGGTCGCCAGCGTGTGGTCGACGAAGCCAAGCTTCTCGATGAATCCGGCGGCTCCGGTAATGAACACGCCGACCTGCGTGCCGAGCGATTGCATCGTGCCCCAGTCCTTGTACGTGGCCTGCCAGACCTCGCTCGCGCTGGCGCCTCCGGAACCGAGAACGCCGGCCGTACAGGCGAGGACCGCGAGCAGACCCAGCAATGACTCGCCGATCATCCCGCCGTAACCGATTGCCCGGGCGTGCGGCTCGGAAGCGATCTGTTTGGCCGTGGTCCCGGACGAGACCAGGGAATGAAATCCGCTGGCCGCGCCGCACGCGATGATGATGAAGACAAACGGGAAAAAACTCGGAGCGCCCGCGGGCTCAGGCCGAAACGCGGGAGCCACGAACTCAGGGCGTGAGACGAAGATACCGAGATAGGCCAGCGCCAAGCCCACGTATAGCAGCAGCGAGTTCAGGAAGTCGCGCGCCTGCAGCAGGCTCCAGACCGGCAGCACCGACGCAATAAACGAGTAGGCGAGCAGCACCATGATCCAGGTTGTCATCTCAGGCCAACTCGCGCGGTCCATCCAGAGGAGCGGCCATTCGAGTCCTCCAGCAACGCCGCCGAACATGAGCACGAATCCCACTGCCGCGGTCGGCAACAGTGGAAAACGCTTCTTGTAGAGCAAGAACCCCATCGCCATCGCGATCAGAATGAGAAACGCTGACGGAAAGACCGCGGTCGGAAAAGACGCCGCATCGGCCAGCGGGTCCGACGGGTCC
>JAZDDE010000271.1:0-4066 GCA_036679495.1 Gemmatimonadota bacterium
ACGGCGGACACCTTCGCCCAGATGTACCAGAGCTGAACATAACTCGGCTTCGGGCAGACCGAAGCCCAGACGAAGATAGCCGTCCATACCGAAATGGTCACCGGGAACGATGAGTACGCTCTCGTCTCTTCTCAGTTGTTCGGCAAGTTCCGTCGAGTTCGAATCGAAGTCATACTTGAGGTAGCAAATCGCGCCGGCATCGGGGGGGCGGAACGAAAAAGCTGAGCCGAACGTGGAGATCCACTCGGAGACCAGCTCGAGGTTCTGCACAAGAATTCGGCGCGTACGGTTCAAAAGCGCGCCGCGTACATCCGGCCGGAGGATGGCGGCGGCGATCGAATCGCCCAGAGCCGACGGCGCGATCGTCGTGTAGTCCTTCCGGGCCCAGCAGCTCTCCTTGTGCTCCTCAGGAGCCACAAGCCATCCGATGCGCAGGCCGGGGAGACCATAGGCCTTGGATAGCGAGTTCGTCGCGATCACGCGCTCATAGTCGCCCCAAAGGCTGGGGGTGGGTTCGCGGTGCAATTCGGCTCCCGCGTACACCTCGTCCGCCAACACCCAGGCCCCCACGCGCGCGGCAGCAGCCAACAATTCGCTCCGGCTGGCCGGGTCCAGGATCGCGCCTGTTGGATTGTTGGGATTCGTAACGACCACCAGCCGTGTGTCTTTGGTGATCAACTCAGCCGCTGCGCCCGGCTCCGGCTGCCAGCCGAGGGACTCCTGGAGCGGAAGGCCGACAACTTCACCGCCCAGGCCACGAACGAGTCCGCCGATCTGCCCGTAGGCCGGCTGTACAATCACTACACGGTCACCCGGGCGCACGAGCTCCCAGGTCGTGAGCATGTTGGCTTCGGCGCCGCCCGTCGTTACGACGACATTCGCCGAAGTCGCGCCGTCGTACAGATCTGCGATGGCTGACTTGAGCTCCGCAGTGCCGTCTGACTGCGTATATCCCAGACGGATTCCGTCGAGTTCCTGGCGCGTGAGTTGGAGAACCTCGCCGAGCGAGAGCGGGTGAACACCGCTCTCCGACAGGTTGTGCTTTACATGGTGCTCGTGGTGCGACTGCCAGCGCTCCATCGAGAACGGCGGTAGGTACGTCACGTCTGCGTATCGCAGCCTGATAGCGGTCGAATCTCGGTTTCCAGGGCGCTATCCGCTGGTGGAAACGGTTTCTGGAAGGTGAAGGCCTCAGAGGACGGCCCGGCAGTCTGCAGGAGTCCAAGCCGCTCCAGCGCTTCCTCTACCGTCGGCGCGTGACCGATCGGAACCCACCACAGGACCAAAGACGGCGTGTCGCTTCTCTCGAACCAATCGCGCCGCTTTCTCAGTGGCTCCTGGTGATCACTTCTGTACACGTAGTCGTGTAGAGCCTCCATGGACTCCCATACTGACATGTTGAAGATGATCAGGGGGTCGTCGAAGACTCGGATCGCCGTGGAATCTCCGTCCTCGGTCTGGAGGCGCCATACAAACCCGGGGCTCCGGTCGGCCACCGAGTTGATATAATCAAGAAGCGCAGCGAATCCAGCCATCACAGGACTATCGACCGGACCGCGGCCTCGCGCGAAGTTCGCCTGCGCCAGGTGAAATGATTGGCTGTTCATTCGTCTAGTCCAGCTCTACTCGAACGGATTCTCGTCTGCGGACGGTCCGAACGTTGAGGGTACCGCCACGTCGAGAAGGCGCAGATATACGCTGAGCTGGCCGCGATGGTGGTAGAGGTGGTTGAGTAGAAGAGTTCTAGCGAGGCCAATCTTCGGAACTGTGAAGATCTCAGCGTCGCCGCGACGCAGGGTCCATGGAGACATGGCTTCCGCGTCGCCCATGCCGCTCAACGTTTCTTTCGTCGAGGCCAGCGCTTCCTCGAATACCTGCATGATCTCAGCATACGATTCGGGCGGCGCCTGTTGGAAGTCGGTCTGGCTCGCGTCAAACTCTGACTCGCCTAGAAGGCCCGCGATCGCGCCAGGGGTGGACGCCACATGCAGGGCGAGCTGACCCAGGCTCATCGACTTCGGGTGCGGCCTCCAGTCCAGCTTGTCGGCCGGCACTCGCTCCAGATGCCGGCGGGTGGCCGCTGATTCCTGCTCGAGCTCCACCGCGAGTGAATCCATCATGCCCATATCGTCCTCCAGTGATTTTCGACAGTGCCTCGGAGGCAATATAGGAGGTCGCTCTACGTCTTGCCCGCCTCCAACTTTCGGCGGAATGACTCTGCTTCCACCAGGTGCGCTAGTTGCTGATTCTGCTCCAGTAGAGCGTCTTCCAGCCGCGTAAGCCGGTGCTCAAAGTCTTCTTTCTCCTCGCCCTTTGCACCCTTGATGGCGCCAGTCAGATCCTTGATCATCGGGCGCAGGACGAAGTGCGCCGCCAGGGACATGACCGGCACACCTATGGTAAAAAAGATGGCTACGATTGGGATCAGATCGTCCATTTGTTCGCCTTACTCGAAATGATTGCTTGACGGGCCAACATACGGTCAGCCGGAGACCCCGGTTTCAGAGGACTGCCGAGGCTATGTTCCTGCCGTCTCACGACAGTATACTGATTCCTTGGCATCCATTCCCTCAGAAAGCTCGGATTTGCACACGAGAGACGCGCACGCAAGCCTCACTCCGCAGGAAGGAGTCATCAAGTTCCAGCTGGAGCACGATGAGTCCCACCTTGAATCAGGGCGATATGGAGACCTTGCCTGCAAGCTGATCGCCTGGCGTGAGATCATGGCCCTGACCGGCTTGGTGGGTCAGGATCCGGTTCGCTATGAGGGGGCCGGGTACGGCAACGTGAGTGCTCGGGTCGGAGCGCCGAGTGACGGTCTGGGCCGGCGGTCCTTTCTGATTACCGGCACTCAGACTTCTGGCAAACGGTGCCTTGAACTGGCGGACTTCAGCGTCGTCCAGCTCTACGACTTCGGGCGTTATCAGCTCAAGTGTCGCGGCCGCGTTCGACCCTCTTCGGAAGCGATGACGCACGCGGTTGTCTACGATCTCGGCCCGCAGATCCGCTGCGTGCTCCATGCGCATAGCCCGATTTTGTGGAGACAGGCCCGTGAACTTCAGCTGCCGACCACTGATCCTGCTGTGCCGTACGGGACGCTGGAGATGGCGAAGGAAGTACAGCGATTGTACCGGGAAACTGTACTTGCCGAACGATCCATCCTGGCGATGGGAGGGCACGAAGACGGCATTGTCGTGTTCGGGCGCAGCCCCGAGGAGGCAGGTGAGGTTCTCCTTCGGTGGCTATCGCGGGCCTATGAGAAAGCGTGCGGGGAGACGGGCACGGGGCTTTGCCGCAGGTAGCCGTCTAGCTCTCCTGCCGCCGCTCCGGATACAGGCCCAGCAGGCCGTCGCGGGTGGCTTCGCACACTCCACGTTCGGTGATCAGCCCGGTCACGAGCCGCGCCGGGGTGACATCGAACGCGTAGTTGGCTGCGGGGCTGCCCTCCGGCGTGATACGAACCGCTAAAGCGTGGCCCGCTCCCACGAGACCTGTGATGTGGGTCACTTCCCGGGGATCTCGTTGCTCGATCGGGACCGAGCCGCCCGACTCCATCTCCCAGTCGATGCTTGAGTACGGGACAGCCACGTAGAACGGGACCCCGTTGTCGTGTGCCGCGAGCGCCTTGAGGTATGTGCCGATCTTGTTGCACACGTTACCAGTGCAGGTGGTTCGATCTGTTCCCGTCAGGAGGATGTCCACTTCGCCGCGCTGCATGAGGTGCCCCCCGGCGCTGTCGGCGATGATCGTGTGCGGCACGCCCTTCTGGCCGAGTTCCCAAGCCGTTAGACGGGCACCCTGGTTTCGGGGCCGCGTCTCGTCCACCCACACATGCAGCGGTATTCCCGCTTCATGCGCCTGGTAGATCGGACTCGTCGCGGTGCCCCACTCGACGGTCGCCAGCCAGCCGGCGTTGCAGTGGGTCAGAACGTTCACGGGGCTGCCGCCCTTTGCCTCGGCAAGAGCCTCGATCAAGGGCCGCCCGTGTTCCCCGATGCGGCGGCATGTCTCCACATCATCCTCGACAAGCGCAGCGGCCCTGGCGTAGGCCGCGGCTTCCCGCTGG
>JAZDDE010000272.1:0-3042 GCA_036679495.1 Gemmatimonadota bacterium
GCTCCTGGCCGCGAGCCGCCTGGGGCATCGCCGGTGAGCGCTACGTGGCGAATCTCTCGGCCTGGCCCTGCCGCCAGCCGATCCCGCCGCTCGAAGAGTTTCTCGACTACCCGACGACGCCGCTTTCCGAAAGAGCCACCGCCGGCTTCTACTCCCGGGCTCAGCGAGCCAAGTTGCGGTTCCCGCCAGGCTTTCTCGACCTGGTCAAAGACCACCTCGACACCGTGCGCGCCCAGGCCTGATCGAGCGGCCTGATCTATCCTCGGGCCGTGGCCCGAGACAATCCTCCGCCCTCCGACGCCGAAAGCTTCCGGCGCATGAGCCGGCAGCGGCAGAAAGACACCGAGCCCGAGATTCTCGTCCGCCGGCTCCTCCATCGACTCGGGCATCGCTTCCGGACGGTCAATCGCGATCTTCCCGGCTCCCCCGATGTGGCCAATCGCTCCAAGCGCTGGGCACTCTTTGTCCACGGTTGCTACTGGCATGCCCACCAGGGGTGTCCCAGGCATACCGTCCCCAAACGCAATCGAGCGTTCTGGGTAGAGAAGTTTCGAGCCAATCGCGAGCGCGACGAGCGCGTTGCCGCCACGCTCGAAGAGTGCGGCTACACTGTCGTCACCGTCTGGGAGTGTGAAACGCTGGACCTCGAAACCCTCGAGCAGAGGCTCGGCCGGGAGCTTCCAGCCGACGAGTTCAGGTGTCGTCCGTGACGCCCTTCTCCCAGCGAAAGTCGAGTTGGTTGCGTTGCTCGAATGTTTCGACCAGTTCGTCGACGAAGGCGTCGAGAGAGACCGTCTCGGTCGGCCGACCGTTGCGTGGCGGCGGGGTCTTCGTGTCGAAAAACTCGAGCGTGGTCTCCTCCGGATCGTAGAGCGCGACGTAGACGCGCTCAAAGCGATCGAACGCGTCGTGCGGGTCCTCCCTTCCCCCCAACGGCCACAGGTACTCGACCCACTTGCCAAACGACGAGGGCCTCGCCTCGTCACCGTCCTCGCACACTTCGATCGGCAGAAACACCACCGCCACGAGCACCGCGTAGGGCTGCCGTTGGTGGTACCCCGACGCCTCCACCCTCAGCTCCTCGTCGTTGCGCTTCATGTTGTGGTGGTAGCGGTGCGTCGGGTTCTTGTCGCGCGAATGGACCGACTTGAGCGAGATCCCCAGACCCAGCCCCGCCTGCGGCGTGCTGTAGTTGACATCCAGCTTCTTCAAGCCCCGCACCGCCCGCGACGGGGACTCCACACCCTTGCCCGACGGATCCGGCTTGATGCCGGGAAAGTGTCCACGTAGAGCGTTGGCTACCAGGATCGCCGACGCGTTGGCGAAACGCATCGCGTAGCCGCCCTTACCCGAAGACTCTGGGGTCGGACGGGGACCGGCCGCAGCGAGCACGTCGGACAAACTCTGGATCGAATCACTCATTCCATCCCGACGATACCGCAGCGCTGCTCCATGCAACCCAACGCCGCGGCCCCCAGCCCCAGGCACTTCACTGGCGCTCAGACCGGAGCATCAAGATGAAGTTCGCGGCGCTACCCACCCGCCATCAAGCGTCTCCAGACGCCGGAGCAGAAACTCGATCCGTGATCGAATGTCGACCGGCATCTTCGGCGCATGCTTCAGCGCATTCTTGAGATTGAGATTCAGGCCCATCACGGCTTCGCCGCCGGTGCTCGCTCCCGAAAGATCGAACGCCAGCTTGCGGCCGAGCTCAGATAAGCCTGCTTCCTCGAGATCGCGGGCGATCTCACCAGCAGGTCCGTAGATGAGTCGATCAAGATCCGTCGCCAGCCAAGCACTTTTGGCGTCGATCAATTGTCTGGCGATCGTCCTAGCCTCTCCGGTCAGGCAAGGCATCTCCTTTTCAAGAAAGTCCGAGACAAAGAGGGCCATCTGAGCCCACACCGCTCGTTCTGCAACGAGATCCAGCAGTTCTGCGCCCTTTTTCGGTGGCAGAAGACCGGCCATTCTGTCGGCGAGTGCGAGGAAGGTCTTCGGTTCCATTTACCTGTCCTTAGTCTCTGATCGCACTAAACGACCTGGTATTCCCTTGAGACCTCAAGCTCCCGTACTCCCTTGGGACCTCAAGCCCTGACCTCAAGCCCTGGGGAAAACCACCCTTGATGTCTACAGCATCAGGACCGAGCAAAGCCTGGCACCGCAAAGCCGGGCTTGCTGACAAGCCCCACCTCAGGACCCCGCTCTGGCGAGCAAAGACAGAGTATTGAGCACTATCAATGCACCGAGTATCCACGCCAGGGCTCTAAGAGCACCGTCCATCGTCCGGTTCCTCTTCCAGCACGCTGCCGCTGCGAGTAGGAGCAGTGGCATCACGACTGCTTCAGACGCTAGGTTGATCAGAAAGACCCGGCCTTCGTACTGTTGTCCGGTGCTACTGGCGACGACACAACCGTTGACGGCGAATAGAAGAGCCGCCAGCATCATCCATGAGGTTCTTAGCACGGACAGGCCTTCCTTGAGCGTCTTCGACGACCTGAACCGGTCAACGGTCCGGCTCGCGCCATAGCGCGCGGCTGACTGCACGCCGCACTAGAGAAGCGGCTTCCTCGAAGCGCTGAGAAGCTTCCTTTTCGTCTTCTGGGGCTTTGCTTCGCAGGTGATCGACAACCTCTTCGAAGGAGATCCCAATGGCTGACTCCAAACCCAAGACGACCATCGCCCCCAAGAGCCCCGCCAGCGAGAAGAGCTCGAGCTCGCCACCCCCGCCACAGCACAGGTAGGGAGATCGGACTTGAACGGTCAAGAGTTACGGGATGCGATCTTGCTGCTGCTTGACGAGCGCCACCGCACCGACCCCTCCCGCACCATCGACGACACTGAGATCGTCGAAGCGTTGGGCGCACCCATCGAGGATGTCCGCCGCCAGCTCGACATTCTCGAAGGTCAGGGCTACACCAAGGCCGCCAATACGTTCGGCGGCTATAGCGCCTACATCGCACCCGAGGGAATGGCCATGGCCGAGGAGCTCAGAGAGCCTGCTAAGGCCGAGCAGCCCCCGAAGCGGCCGATCGGGTTCAACTG
>JAZDDE010000273.1:0-3169 GCA_036679495.1 Gemmatimonadota bacterium
CTAAACGCCCGTCCTGCGTGTAGCGGCACAAGGCGGCCCACTGGTTGCATATTCCGAGGCAAGCCGACCACCTGTTCCGAGGGAAGGCGACCACTGAATCCAGAGCAAGGCGACCACCAATTCCAGGCTGAAGCCGACCACTTGGCCGGTGCCTCTCGGAATCGGTGGTCGCCTTGCTCTGGAACGACTTGAGCGAGCGTCAGGGGTCCTCCTCGCGACCCGGTATCGTGTCCTCCCAAGGAGGTCACGATGCCAGCGAGGAGACTACCGATGCGAAAGACACGAGAGATTCTCAGACTGCTATGGCACTTGGGATTTGGGGTACGTAAGACGGCGCGTGCGTGCCAGGCCAGCCACGCTACCGTGGTTGAGTACCGCGCCCGCGCCGAGGAGGCCGGGCTGGGCTGGGAGCAGGTGGAGGAGATGGACGAGGCGAGACTGGAGCAGGAGTTGTTCCCTGCCACGGCGTCGCCGCCGACGCGGCCGCTCCCGGAGTGGAGCGAGATCCATCTCGAGCTGAAGAAGCCCGGGGTGACGCTGCAGCTGTTGTGGGACGAGTACAAGTTCGAGCACCCCGAGGACGGGTACCAGTACAGCCGTTTCTGCGAGCTGTTCGGGCAGTGGCGCGGCCGGCTGGACCTGAGCATGCGCCAGCAGCACAAAGCCGGCGAGAAGCTGTTCGTGGACTACTGCGGTCAGACGGTGCCGATTACCGACCCGTCGACCGGCGAGATCCACGAGGCGCAGATCTTCGTCGCGGTGCTGGGCGCGAGTAACTACACCTATGCCGAAGCCACCCGCAGCCAGAAACTCCCGGACTGGATCGGTTCGCACGAGCGCACCTTCAAGTTCCTCGGCGGCGTGACGGAACTGGTGATCCCCGATAACCTGAAATCGGGGGTGGACAAACCCTGTCGCTACGAGCCGGATCTGAACCGGACCTATCAGGATCTGGCTACCCACTACTCCATGGCAGTCATCCCGGCACGAGTGCGCAAGCCGAAGGATAAAGCGAAGGTTGAGGTCGGGGTGCAGATCGTCGAGCGTTGGATCCTGGCGTGCCTTCGCCACCGTAAGTTTTTCTCGTTGAGTGAGCTGAACACGGTGATCCGCGAGTTACTGGAGCGTCTCAACAACAAACCTTTCCGTAAGCTACCCGGTAGCCGCCGTTCGCAATTCGAGGCGCTGGACCGGCCGGCTTTGAAACCTTTAACGACGGCGAGTTTCGAGTACGCAGACTGGGCCAAAGGCCGCGTGGGACCGGACTACCACCTCGAGGTCGAGGGCCACTTCTACAGCGTGCCCTATCAGCTGGTGGGCCAACAGCTGGACGTGCGTTTCACCGTCTCTACGGTGGAGTGCCTGCACCGCGGCCAGCGGGCCGCCTGTCATGTGCGCAGTTACGTGCCAGGTCAGTGCACGACGGTCCTGGAGCACCAGCCCCTCGCGCACCGTCACCACGCTGAGTGGACCGCCCAGAAGCTGGTGAAGTGGGCCCACGAGAGCGGCTCGGCGACGGGGGAGGTGGTCGAGGCGATCCTGATCTCCAAGCGTCACCCGCATCAGGGCCTCCATGCCTGTGTGGGCCTTCGTAGCCTCTCGAGACACTACGGTAAGGATCGTCTGGAGGCGGCCTGCCAGCGAGCGCTGGTGATCGAAGGCCTGTCGTACAAGAGCATCAGCTCGATCCTCAAAAACGGCTTGGATCAACAAACGCTCCCCGACAAAGCGCCGCCAACTCGGACCATTGAGCACGGCAATGTGCGCGGTGCGTCGTACTATCAAGGTGCTACGCGGGGGGTCTCGCTATGTTGATTCACCCCACCTTGGACCAACTCCGTGCGCTGCGTCTGGAGGGTATGGCTCGAGCCATGGAAGAGCAGCTGCAAATGAGCGACATCGAGGATCTTCGCTTCGAAGACCGGCTGGGACTTCTGATCGATCGTGAAGCCACCGAACGAGCGAGCCGGCGCCTCAAAACTCGGCTCAGACAGGCCAAGCTACGCCAGGGATATGCCTGCGTTGAGGATGTCGACTACCGCATCCGACGGAAGCTAGATAAAGGTTTATTTCTAAGCCTAGCTTCGTGCGACTGGGTCGCCCAACACCGTAACGTTTTGCTCACTGGCCCCACCGGCGTCGGCAAAACCTTTCTCGCCTGTGCTCTGGCGCAAAAAGCCTGCCGAGAAGGCTACAAAGTGCAGTACCTGCGTGTACCCCGACTCTTCGAAGAGCTGAGGCTGGCTCACGCCGATGGCCGCTATCCCAAACTAATGGCGGGCATGGCCAAGACCGACTTGATCGTCCTCGACGATTGGGGCCTGGCGCCGCTGGCCGACACCGATCGCCTCGAGCTCCTGGAGATCCTCGAAGATCGCCACGAGGTGCGCTCGACGATGGTCACTTCTCAGCTACCGGTCGGCGCCTGGCACGAGGCGATCGATCATCCGACCTTGGCCGATGCAATCCTCGATCGCCTCGTCCACAACGCCTACGAGATTGCGCTGGAGGGCGAGTCGGTTCGGCGCAAGAAGGCTCTCACCAAGGAGAACGGATGACTGAACCCACACACTTCCATGAGCCCAGCCCAGCCTGCACCGGCTCGGACTGCCACGGCGGAAGCAGAAGCAGAATTCACGTAGGGCGCGCGAGGCGGCGATCTCGGCCTCCGCAACGCTGGTGGCCGCGGCTCACGGCCGTGGCGGTTGAGACGGGGGAGAAAGCCCTCCGGTCGGCCCCGTGGGCGCGTCTCGTGGGCCAACGTGCCCTGCAACGAAGCGTGCTGGCGCCCAGAAGCTCCGGATCGCTCGAATCTGGCAGTATGATGAACCCGACGACGGCGCAAGCCGACCACTATTGACCCGAGGAGGACCCCTGCATCGACTCGCTCAGGCTACTGGTCGCTTTGCCCCGGAATGGGTGGTCGGAATCGTCGGAATACGCAGCTGAAGACGGGAAACGACTTCTTGAGCCTTCTGATCGCGGTAGGCGCGATCCTTGGCCACGATCTGTTCGCGTCCCAGGATCAGCCGTTTCCGGAACAGCTCGAGCTGTACCTCGAAGGGCATCACCTGGCCCTCGGCCAGCAGCGAGCCGAAAGACTCGCCGAGGATCTCGATCAGCCGGCGGCCGTGTGTCTCGATCGCCCACAGCACGGCCCGACACGATT
>JAZDDE010000274.1:0-4513 GCA_036679495.1 Gemmatimonadota bacterium
CCTCGCGGATGGACGTGCTCCGCGCGGCGCGAGAAAACCTCAAGAACGGTGCCACGCAAATCAAGATCATGGGTGGCGGCGGCGTTGGGTCCAAGCACGACCCGCTTCACGTCGTGCAGTACACCCCGGAGGAAGTGCACGCAGCCGTGCAAGCGGCCGAGAACTGGGGCACGTACGTGGTCGCGCATGCGTATCACGAGCGGTCGGTGCGGATGCTGATCGACAACGGCGTCCGGCAAATCGCTCACGGCCATCTGCTCGACGAGGAGACCATCCGTTATGCGGCCAAGAAAGGAGTCTTCATCCAGGCGGAGCTCATCTGGTCGCGCATGAACGACGAGGGCGGGCGCGAGCGCGGACTGGGAGAGGAACACCTTGCGAAGAACCGCGAGATTCTCGATCGGGCGGGCAGCTACTTTGGCCTGCTGAAGAAGCACGGCGTGCGTACAGCCTTCGGCACTGACCTCATCGGCCCGCACCAACACGTGCAGAACCGCGAGTTCACGTTGAGGGCCGAGCACTTCACGCCAGCCGAGGTGCTGAGGCAGGCCACCTCGCAGGCTTTCGAGTTGATCAACATGTCCGGGCCGCTGAATCGCTACGGACGGTTTGGGGTGATCGAAGAAGGCGCGCTAGCGGACATCCTGGTGATCGAGGGGAACCCCCTCGAAGACATCTCGATTCTCGAACGGCCCCAGGAGTCTTTGAAACTGATCATGAAGGACGGGCGGATTCACAAGTTGGTGCTCGGCGCTGGGGGGAGTTGAGCCGACGAAGCAGCATCCGAGTTGGGATAGGCATCAGAGCACCTGACCGGCGAGCATAGGCTCGTGGTCAGGGTTCCCGCGGTATCCATGTCAGCCTCCAGGCCCCACACGGTGCCCAAAACCCGACATTTCCAATGGTGAGAAACCTGACCTCTCTATGTTGCGCCTACAAATTTAATGTCCGATAAGAATGATTATGTAAACTAGAGGGGTGGCCTCGATCACTGAAGGCCCGCTGCCATGATCGCCGCCCTGACTGCGGCAATCGCTGAATCCACTGGGGACTCGTGCAGTGCGTACACGATCTCCCCGTTCATCGCGGAGGCGTAGGCTCGCTCCGCTGTCGGGTGGTCATCCAATGCAAACATATGCACGGGACCTCGATGCGGAGATTCACGCGGTTGACGCTGGGATTCAGCAAGAAGATCGAGAACCTGCGCGCGGCGACCGCACTTTCCGTTGCGCACTACAACTTCTGCCGGAAGCACTCGACCATCAAGCCGACTCCAGCCGGAAGCGGCAAGGGTCTCGGATCATCGCTGGAGCCTGGAGGAACTAGTCGAAGCGCCGTACTAGCCTAGACGCCTTCCATGAGCCCGAGAGCAGCGATCTTTTCCTGGTTGAAGTCCGGGTAGAACAGTCGGAGGTGCATGAACATCTCCTCGAACCGGAGCTGTCCGGGCGCGGTTGGCTGGCCGATGTAGGCGAACGTGATCAGAGACCCCATCGCTGGCATTGCGAGGCGTGTGATCAATCCATGGCCGCCCATGCCGATTACGATCAAGTTCTTCTCCACATTGTGTAATGCGAAGTTCGACAGCGAGTGGAGATCTTCTCGGGTCGATGCTGTTGTCGCAATCTTCACGATGTCAGCGCCCGCCGCGATCGCGTCGTCTGAGATCTGCTCCAGGGAGTAGAGGTCTGGCGTCCCGCGGAAATCATGATGTGACACGATCAGGAGCTTGTTGGCATCGCGTGTCGCTTGGCGAGCCCACCGGAGGATATCGGTCGCGCCTAGCTCAACATCGATCGCATCCACACGTGGAAGTACGGACTCAAACAAGGAGAGCCTGCGATCTTCCGAATCGTCCCAAGCTCCGCCATGCGATCGGGTCCTGATCGTGGCGATGGTGGGCAAGCCCGCGAAACGTCCCAGAACGTCTTCAACGTGGCCCGGATCGTGGGTCGAGAACTGGTCCACTCGAATCTCGGCGATATCAACGCCTCGACTCTGGGCATCGGCAACTAGCGAGGCGCTAGCGTCGTCAGTAAATCCGACTGCAACCCGCGGAACAGCACCAAGTTCCAGCGACCCAAGTTTGAGCATCTCACCCCCATTGCTCTTTCGGTGACTTCGGGCCTCCACACGAGCCCTCCTTTACGGCACCGACCCCCCGAAGGAGGCGCGGTGGGCACGATAGACGGGCCTAGGCGACCCGGTCAATACTCTATGCTTGCGGAATGCAAGCTACGTACCTGACAACTAGGTGGCGCTAGAAGGGCATAAGTGTCCGAGAAAGCGACGAAATCTCGATCAGCTGGCTGCAAGAATAAGGCCTGCAAAGAGAACATTTTTTCACACGTGTGGAACACATGTGCCCAAAATTGTGACCGAGCCTGCGCTCATCAGAAGAGTGATCGTAGTCACTGCAGAGGACGTGTCAGGGCCGCGGTGTCTCGCATTCCCAGGGGGTGGGCCACCACCACTAGAGGATTGAGCGGGTCCGCTGACCCTGGCCCAAGCCGGCCGCGCCTGGCCGCCGCCCTCTCGGGCCGGCATCCGCGTCGAGGCGGCATGAGCACCTAGGATTCGCTGCGTTCGCGCAGGGTTCGAAGGCTCGCCGTCTGCATGGTGCCGAAGCTGGCCAGCCAGCCGGTGCGCAGCGCTTCGAGGGGCGCCGTCTCCAGCCTGTAGCGCTGGGACTTCCCTGTGCGCCGCACGGCGACGATGCCGGACTCCCGGAGCACACGCAGGTGCCTCGAGATTCCCGGCCGCGATTGGGACGGGAAATTGGCCGCGATCGCACCCGCGTTGAGGACCCCCCGGTCCCGCAAGAGATCCAGGATCTCTCGCCGGGTCGGATCGGCGATGGCGCGGTAGGTGGCGTCGCTACTCAACGATTTCCCGAAGCGCCTTCAGGTGCTTGGTATCCCAGCCGTCCTCGTACCCCTCCAGATAGTCCGCGGCATCGGCGCCGAAGCGTTCGAAACCGTGATGGAAGATCTCGACCAGGGTCTCGTCGTATAGGGCGTTCAGTCGGAACGTAAAAAATGTCGGCACCGGCCAGGCGAATTCGCCTTCCCAGTTGCTCTCGAAGGTCACCTCGCGCTCCGGCTCCCAGACGCGGATCGGTCCGCCGTAGTGCCGCTTCTGGCCCTGCTGTTCAACGCTCATCTCGACGATGCCGCCGAGCCGCGGTTCAAACTGGTGGAGCTCGTGCCCCTTCCCGAACCAGGCGGCGATGCGTTCGAAGCTCTCGAATTCCTGCCAGACGCGGGCGGGCTGGGCTCGGATCAAGCTGCTCCGCCGGACGTTCAAATGGCTGATCGTGATTCCCATGGGGCTCCCCTTCTCGTGGATCCACGATCATCCTACGCGTAACTTGATCGTTACGCAAGTATGGATTTCATTCGCTTGGCCCAGCTCCGGCCGGCGTGCACCCCAAGCGCCCCTGGCGCCATCTCCGCGCTCTGCTAACTGAAGCGCGCCCCCACTTTGAACCGGATCCTGCTGGAGCGCGCCCCGTGGCCAGAGGATCGCTCCTCCGGAGAAAATCCAGCCGAGGTGCTCGCCGAACCCGTGAGCGACAAGCTCGTTGAGGTTGAGCTGGTTGAGCAGCGTCTTGTGGCCCACGGCCAGACGGCGCTACTCACCGAGATCGCCCGTTGGGCGCCGGACGCCCGTGCGCGCGTGCTGGGGGAGCTGGCGGCGCTCGATCTCGAAGAGCTGTTCGATGCCTTCCGCGCGGACCAGGCCCCCTCCAGACAGGCCCCACACGCCCTCCTCGAGCCCGCTCCCGTTCGGCGGCTCGAGCCGGCTGAACGCGCCGGGCTCGCCGATCGTGGCCTCCAGGCACTGAGAGATGGAGCCGTGGCGGCCCTGGTCGTGGCGGGGGGAATGGGAACGCGGCTGGGGCTGACCGGGCCCAAGGGCGCCCTGCCAATCGGTCCGGTCAGCGATCTAACTCTCTTCGCGCACCATGCGGCGCAGATCCGTGGCTTCTCCCTCCGCGTCGGCAGATCGATTCCCTGGGTGGTCATGACGAGTTCCACGACCGATTCGGCAAGCCGGGTCCTGTTCAAAGCCAACGACTCTTTCGGTCTGGCGCATGACGACGTCTTTTTCGTTCAGCAACAGGACCTTCCGTGCCTCGACTTCGAGGGAAACTTGATGGTCGAAGCGCCGGGACGGTTGGCGTCCAGCCCGGATGGGCACGGGGGCGTCTTCGAAGCCTTGCAGCAAAGCACGGTGCTGGCAGACCTGGCCGAGCGCGGCGTTCAAGTGCTCGGGTACTTCCAGGTCGACAACCCCCTACTTCCAGTGGTAGATCCGTCCGCAATCGGCGCGCACCTGGGCGCCGGCAGCGATTGGACGGTGAAGGTCATCAAGAAGCAACGACCCGATGAGAAGCTTGGCAACTGTGTCCAGGGCGATGGTCCTGGGCGGCTGCGGATCATCGAGTACACGGAACTCGCCGAGCCCGAGCGGAGCCAACGCCTCGCGAGTGGTGAACTGCGAATCGGCA
>JAZDDE010000275.1:0-2263 GCA_036679495.1 Gemmatimonadota bacterium
CGACGACCGGCGTCATCGAGGCATGGGATGCGTTTCGGGACGAGCACGTCTTCCGGCATCTGCCGGGGATACTCCGGCAGTTGGGCTACTACGGGATCGAGTTCGGCCCACGGAACCAAGCCACCACCCACGCCAAGAATCTCCGGCAGGGCTTTCATCAGGTCAACGCGCACAAGCTGAGGGCGGAGAACCTGCCGCTGCTGGGCTGGCTTGGGCGCGCCTTTCCGGCGGAGGGCTTCCTCGCAGCGGAGATCGCCCAGCGCCTCGGCGAGCGGATCGCTCATGCCTTCGGTCTCGCCGACATGGAGGATTCGTACGAGTTGTTGACCAAGGGGCCTAGCCAGGGGGCGTCTGACGAGAAATTGATTGCGCGCCTCCGGGAGGCGCTGGATCGAGCACCCCGGCCGCTCTTCGTCAACGTCCACCTGATGGACACCCACACGCCATACCAACCGCGGCAGCCCCAGTTCTCACTGCCTCAGAACGGCGGTCCAGGCTGGCCGAACCGCTATGACGACGTGATCGGTGAATTCGATCGCTGGGTCGAGACGATAGTGCTCCACCTCGAGGCTATTGGTGAACTCGACAAGACGGTCCTGATCGTCAACTCGGACCATGGAGAACTCTGGGCGACCCATCAGCGGCTGCCACTGCTGATCCGCTTCCCGCACGGCGAGAACAGCGGCACGCTCGAGCCCAACACTCAGCGGATCGACATAGCGCCCACGATCCTCGACTATCTGGGCGTCGAGACACCAGCGTGGATGGAGGGCCAGTCGCTGATAGCGGACGCGATCGATCCGCTCCGCCTGATCGTCAGCGTCGGCCGCAGGGAGAGCTCAGGAGCCTGTTTGCTCAAATCGGTAGCGCTGACGCAGTGTCAGCGGCGTTTCGATCTGCGTCTCGACGGCTCCGAAGAGTTGGCGACCCTGGGAATCGAGGGCCATACCGCGCCTTGTCCGGAAGCCAGCTTGTTATCGGAGAGCGAGGCGAGAGAGTTCCTGAGGCAGCGGCTCGCCGGTTTCGACACGTAGGGTCGAATCCCTGGGCCGCTGGTCTTTCAGTGGATCCAGCACTACTGCGCAGCGGCAAGGTGGGCGCGAAGCCCTGGCGTTGGCGGGCCCGAGACGCTGGGGCGGGCTACTCCAGGCTCGCTGAGGGCTCCGGGAGCTGGCCGCCAGGTGGTGACCAGGCGTACAGATGGACCTGTAGCCTGGACAACGGTAACTGCGGGAGGCCGGCGATCCGTGCTTCGCGGTGCCGGGGTCCGCTCGAGGGGAAGCGCTCGCTGAGCAGGCTGAACTTCCGGTCCATGTACCGGGGTTCGGTCCTGTGGAGAGCGACGCTCGAATCCTCGTAGAGGACGGTCGGCGAATCGTCGGCAGTGCGGTTGGGGTTGGTTTGGACCGTGACCACGAGCGACACGAACCGTCGCCGTTTGATCTTCGGAAGCTCGACCTCCAACTCGCCGTCCGATGCCCAGCGGATCGGTAGCGGGCCGTGTACTCGATGGCGACTCCAGGGGTGCTTCAGTACGGTCACCGTAGGCCCTCGTCGCTGCCCGAACTTCGGCCGGAAGACCATCGGCGGCTCGACCATGGCGGATAGGACGGCGGTCGGTAGCTCTCCGCGCAGGATCTCGCCATCGCTCTGCTGCCGCCGCGTCTCCGGCAGCTCGGCTACCGAGGGGACTGGGACTAGCGCGACACCCTTCTGGATGAGCGGCCGGGCGGTCTGCCAAGGGGCTCCGCGGGCCTCGACCGGCTCGGCGATCACGACCCGGCCGCGCATTTTCCCCGTCTCGTTCTGGAGGAACCACCGCGCGCTGTCGAGGGTCGACGGGACGTAGTTTCGATAGACGTAGAGAAACCCCGGAGAGACCACGAGAACCCCCAGGCCGAGGATGCCGACGGCCAGAATCGGCCGCGGGACGCGGAAGCGCCGGAGCAGTTTCTGCAGCAATGCCACCACGACGCAAGCCAAGCCGAGAACGAACGGCGGCAGGATGTGGGTGAAGTTGTTGCCCCGGAACCAGGCCAACTGGGTAGTGTAGAAGCCGACGTAGACCAATGGAAAGATGGCGAGCATGAGCCGCGGTCCGGCGACCTCTCCGGGTTGCGAGCGTACCGCCCGCAGACCGGTGACCCACAAGCCGACGTAGCCGATCAACGCCAGCGCACCCAGCAGCGGTCCGAAGACCAGCGGGTCCAGGAGGTAGTCCAAGGTGCGCAGCGGGATCTCGGCCTTATCCATCCCCAGCAAC
>JAZDDE010000276.1:0-11216 GCA_036679495.1 Gemmatimonadota bacterium
GAGAACAGGAGCAGGATAGCGCCCACGCTGACAGCCATATCCGCCACATTGAATACGTAGAACCGGTGGGTCCCGAAACCAACGTCCAGGAAATCGACTACACCTAGCTCGTAGCGAACCCGGTCGAGAATGTTGCCGATAGCCCCGCCGCTGACGAGAGCGGTTGCGAAAAGGCGCAACCGATCAGTCATCGGAGTCACTTTGTAGATGTAACCGAGTACCCCTAGCGCCAAGAGGGAAAGCACAAGGAAGAAAACTCGGGAGTACTCGCCGATGTTGACTCCGAAAGCGGCTCCCCTGTTATGCGTGTACGTGAGCCGAACGAAATCACCGAGCACCGGCACCGAGTGGTATAGGGTGAGGTTCTGTACAACCCACAGCTTGGTGGCGACATCCACAGCCAGGACCAGGCCCGCCACCCACAGAAACATGGCGAGGCGGCCAAGCGGCCGGCGGGGTTCGGGCGGGCGGGTCTGTGGCGGAGCCTCAGTCTGAGGCACCCGTCTCCTCGAGCTCCTTGCAGCGAATGCACAGGCGTGTGTGGGGCAGAGCATCCAGTCGCTCGAAGCCGATCTGTTCTTCGCACTGCTCACAGCGGCCGAATCCCTTCGGGCTGCGGTACAGTCTCCGCAGCGCCTCGTCGATGTGATACAGAAAACGGCCTTCCTTACTAGCGAACAGGAAAGTCTTCTCCCGTTCCATAGCATCCGTCCCCTGATCGGCCATGTGGAAGCTGTACGCCGAGATACTGTCGCCCGACGACTGACCATTCGTCACGGATTGGTCGAAGTGGCCAAGCTCCTTCAGTGCCCGGTTCCGCTCCCGAAGGAGACGGTCCTCAAAGTGTTTGAGTTCTTTCTTGTTCATCCTATATCCGTAATCCGCTGTAATCCGATCAAGACAGTCTCATCATCAATCATCACTTCACGCACAAACTCCAGTTCCTGCACTGATTCTTCGCCCATGTGCACGGTCTGGGCCAGCGTTTCGGCGGCAATATACGCTCTGTGCCGCTTCGCAGCCGCCTCCAGTGACTTCGGACCGGCTATCGAAACTACGACGCGGTCACTGATCTCAAGATCGGCCTCTCTCCGGAGACGCTGGATCCGATTGACGAGCTCCCGTGCGCGACCCGCCGCAACGAGATCGTCATCCAGCGAAACGTCGAGGGCTAGGACATAGCCATCCGCCGTTTGCACCGAGCCTTGGCCAACCGCTTCTTCTCGGATAATCACGTGAGCGGGCTCGATGATCACGGTCTCACCGTCCGACTGCAACTCCACCGCCTCTCCGTCCCGAAGCCGCCGAACGTCATCGCCCTCCATGCGGTCGATGGCTCGGGCCACCGCCGGGGTTCTCTGGCCAAACACCGGACCCAGCTCCGAGAAATCAGGTTTGGCGAACAACCGCGTAATCTCTTGATCCGACGACAGAAATTCAACCCTCTCCACGTTCAGTTCCCGTGTGAGGATATCGGCCAGTTCGGGAATGAGTGTTCGACCCGAGGGAAGTAGGATCCTGACGCTCCTGAGGGGCTGTCGCACCCGGATACCAGCATCTTCCCGCGCCGCCCTCCCGAGTGCCGACAAGCGGCGCACGTCGTCCATTTCCTGCTCGAGATCCGGCCTGGTCTCCCCGTCTCCGGCCGGGAAGTCGGACAGGTGTACGGACTTCTCGCAGAGCTCCCGGTACAACCAGTCGGAGAGGAACGGGGCGAACGGGGCCAGAAGCAGCGCGCACCCGGACAGGGCGGCATGAAGAGTAGAGAAAGCCGCTCGGGTATCGTCTGCCGCCTCGTCTCCTCCCCGGGTTGCCCAGAACCTGTCTCGAGACTGCCGCACGTACCAATTCGATACGTCATCGAGCACAAATCCGGTGACGCGCCGCGCCGCCACAGTAAGATCATAGGCTTCCAGATCCTGGCGAACCAAAGCGCTTACGGTCTCCAGGCGGCTCAATAGCCAGTGGTCCAGAACGCAGGCCGGAGCTGCTCCGGCGTCGACCGCCGGTTGCCAGGATTCGAGCTCCGCGTACATGGCAAAGAACCGATAGGTGCTGCGCAGCGTGTCGAACAGTTTCCGGCTCGTCTCGCGCAGGCCCGCTGGATCCCAACGCTTGGCCAGCCAGGGATTGCTAGCCGAGAGCAGGTAGAACCGGACGGCGTCCGCTCCATACTCGGAGATCGCCTCCCACGGATCGACCACATTCCCCTTCGACTTCGACATCTTCTGGCCTGTTTCGTCCAGAATGAGGTCGTTGACGACGACCGACCGATACGCTGTTTGCCCGAATAGGATCGTCGAAAGAGCCTGAAGCGAATAGAACCAGCCCCGGGTCTGATCGACTCCTTCCGCGATGAAGTCAGCCGGAAAATGGCGCTTGAACTCTTCCTTGTTTTCGAACGGGTAATGCCACTGGGCGTATGGCATCGACCCCGAATCCAGCCAGGCATCCGCCACCTGCGGGATACGCCGCATCTCACCCTCGCATCCACTCTGGTCGCAGGGCCAGGAGATCTCATCGATTCCCGGGCGATGCGGGTCGAAATCGGCGGGCAGGCTACCCGCCGCTTCGGCCAACTCGGCAAAGGATCCGACGACCGTCCGGTGGACCGGATCTTCGCCGCATTGCCAGATCGGGAGCGGCGTTCCCCAGTACCGATCCCTGGACAAGGCCCAGTCCACATTGTTAGAAAGCCACTCCCCCATGCGCCCCCGGCCGATCTCGGGAGGGTGCCAATCGACTCCTGCGTTGTGCTCGACGAGCTGGTCGCGGACCGCGGTTGTCTGGATATACCAGGCGTCCCGCGCCATGTAGAGAAGCGCACTCTCACAGCGCCAGCAATGGGGATAGCTGTGCGAGTAAGACTCGCGCTGATACAGCATGTCGGCCCCTAATAGGTAGTCCCGGATCACACGCTCGGTCGCGGGATCCTTTACATGCAATCCGCCAAGGCCACCGGGCACGCTCGCGACGAAGCGTCCGTCCTCGCCCACCGTATGGACCATCGGGAGCGCCGCCAGCTTACCGAGTTCGAAGTCGTCTTCGCCGTACATGACCGCGGTGTGGACGACACCCGTGCCGTCATCCGTAGTCACGAAATCGGCCCCCAGCACCGTCCAGGCTGCTTCGCTATCGCCTGCCTCAACGGCGCCTGAGAATAGGGGCGTGTACCGCCGGCCGATGAGTTCACGTCCGGGGAAAGTCTCGAGCACGTCCACCGGATGCTTCAGGATCTCCAGGCGAGCCTCAGCCAGGATAAAGACCTCACCAGGACGGGCCTGAGCTTCGCCTCCGTCCTCGCCTTCCGGCCGAACGCGGACCTTCGCGTATGCAATGTCTTCGCCGACCGCGAGCGCCAGGTTGCCGGGGAGTGTCCACGGCGTTGTTGTCCAACTCAGAATTCGCGCGTCGTCCGGGTCATCGACCAGGTGGAACTTCACCACGACGGACGGCTCGACGATATCCTTGTAACCCTGAGCTACCTCATGGCTGGACAGGCCGGTCCCGCACCGCGGGCAGTACGGAACGACTCGGTACCCGGGATACAACAGTCCCTTCTTGTCTATCTCGGCCAGTGCCCACCAAACCGATTCGACATACTCCGGGGCACAGGTCACGTACGGCTTCGCGTAGTCGAGCCAATACGCGATGCGCCGAGACAGCCGCTCCCACTCGTCCTGATAGGTGAAGATGTTGGATCGGCATTCCTCGTTGAACCTGGCGATCCCGAGTTTTTCGATCTCTGGCTTGCCTGAAATCCCGAGCTTCTTTTCGGCCTCGATTTCGACGGGCAGACCGTGTGCATCCCATCCCGCAATCCGAGTAACGTGGAAGCCCGCCATGGCTCGGTACCGGGCGATAGCGTCCTTGATCGTCCGCGAGATCACATGGTGAACGCCGGGCCGCCCATTGGCCGTTGGAGGACCCTCGTAGAACACGAACTCCGGGGCGTCACAGCGCAGAGAGAGGCTGCGTTCGAAGGTCTTTTCCTCGTCCCAGAGGGCGAGAATCTCTTGTTCCAGCGCCTCTGGCGTATCGGGAAGGGGTCGGAAGCTCATTCGCCTCAGGCCGCGAGGACCCGGGCCAGCGAGGGCAGCACGTCCGAGGCCGCCTCCAGCGCAGCCGAACTGGTGCCTCCGTCCGGAAGCGGGCTCGAGTGCGCCGAGACCAAGCCGGTCACCGTAAGTCCGGCGTGGCGGGCGACGATGGCGGGCGGAACGAGAGCGGAGCCTGCCACGTCGGCCCCGAGGAGCCTGAGCATATATGCCTCCGCAGCCGTCAGCTGCGAACCGCTGAGCACACCGGCGTAGACTCCCTCGCGGAGGACAAGACCCCGCTCAAGCGCCAGGGCTCTGGCGGCTTCCCGGGCACTCACGTTGTACACCTCGGTCATATCCGGGAAACGGACGCCGTGCTCCTCCACGTCCGGTCCGATGAGCGGGTTGTCACCGAGGAGATTCAGGTGGTCGGTGACCAGGGCAAGACCGCCATCCGGCCAGGCCGGGTTCAGACAGCGGCAGCGCTCCAGGGCCAGTAACGCCTGCCCGCCCAGTTCGCGCAGTACCCGCACGCCATGTCCAAGGGAGCGCGCCGCTCCGTGACCGGTCTGCGGACCTGACGTCCAGGCCATCACCTCGACGCCGCCCAGCCGACCGCCAATGACCTGGAATGCACCCTCCCCTTCGTAACCGGGCCAACCGGCGATGCTGGCCGCGTCGTACTCCACATCTGCGTTCACCACCGCCGTCAACGATCCGAAACCCGGTCCCAGGAACAAGCCGACCTTCCGATCCGCACAGCCCTGCGCTCGCAGGAAGTCCGCCGATTCCAGGAATGAGTCGATCAGATCAGGCGAAACGACCATGGCTCGCCCCGCTATCGTCGGTGGACTCCTTTTCCTCGCCGGCGTAGCCGTCCGGACCTGAGTGTTCCAGATCGTCCTTGGCACCCTCTTCGGCGTCGGCGCCCTTTTCGGCATCGTCGCTCGGCACCGTGATGGTCGCCAATCGCGCCTCTTCGAACTCAACTTCATCCATGAAGCGAAGCAGTGTGGCCCGAAACGAACGGAGGAAGTGAGTCCGGCGGAGCACCAGCTCATCGAGCCGCTCCTGAGATCGCTCGACCGCGAACTCTGCTCCCCGAGCCATAGTCTCAGCCTCACGCTCCGCGTCCCTGAGCCGGCTCTCCGCCAGCTGTTCGGCCTGAGCACGAGCGTCTTCGCGGAGTTCCTGCGCGGTGACTAGAGCGTCGTTCAGCGCACGTTCCCTTTCCTGGAACGTCTTGAGCTGCTCACTCATCATCCGTACCTGCTCAGTGAGCCGGGTCTCTTTCTCGACCAGGGATTCGAATCTCTCGGCTACCAGGTCCAGAAATATGTCCACCTGCTCGGGGTCGTACCCGCGCAAAGTGCGCCGCAGATCTTCCCGTTTCTTTCGGACGTCGAGGGGCGTTAGCTCTATCATTGCTTCCTTCTCTCTCCGAGGAGGGCCGTTCCAAGCCTCACCTGAGTGCTACCTTCTTCAATTGCGATCTCAAAATCGTTGCTCATTCCCATCGACAGAATTTCGGGACGAAATCCGTCTACGGCTATGGCACAGGCATCAAACAGGCCCCGAGCTCGTCGGAAGGTGCTGCGAAGCACGGCACTGTCGTCCGTCCAGGGCGCCATCGTCATCATGCCCACCACTGCGAGGCCAGGAAGCTCGACGATCTCGGCCAGCTCCTCCTGAAGACTCGCTTCCTCGAAGCCTCCCTTAATCGCTTCTCCAGACGTGTTGACCTGCACCAGAACTCGAACACCGGACCGGCTAGACCGGTTTACCTCTGCGCTCAATCGCCTCGCCAATCGAACGGAATCGACCGACTCGAACATGTCGAATAGCGGCAGCGCACCCGACACTTTGTTGCGCTGCAGGTGTCCCACCATGTGCCAGTTCAACCCCAGCCTACCCAGTTCCTGCTGCTTGGCCTGAGCCTCCTGGACCCGATTCTCTCCGATTTCGGTGATTCCGATTTCGGATACCGCTTTCAGGATCGAGGCCGAGTGCCCTTTGGTGACGGCGAGCAGGCCTACTTCGGATGCCTCTCGACCCGACCTACGGGCCGCCTCCCCCACCCTCTCCTGAATTGCCCTCAGCCGGCTCTCTATCTCGGTCATCGGCACGATCCGGCAGTCTAGTCGGGTGGATAGGGGCGGGCAATGCGGCGGGGCCGACCGATTGCGTAGCCGGGCGGCGAATGGAGCGTTCTGTACAAAGACTTCAGTCTACGGTGAACGAGATCGCTTGACGCACCCAGACACCGACCGGCTTGACCCGGTTTTGCGCCGGGGAAAATTGCATTCGGGCGATGATACTTAGCGCCGCCGAGTCCAGGGGTCCATAGCCGCTGGACGTTCGAATAATGGCATTCCCCGGGATACCCGAAACGTCCACGAACACGTCCAGGACGACTGTCCCACCGATCCCGGCTTCACGTAGCATGGGCGGATACAGCCTCCGGAGCAGACCCTGGATTTCCTGGATGTTGGTGAGCCGCGGCTCCACGTCACGTGGGATCCAGATAGGGCCGTGCTCCGGCCCTGGAGGAAGCGGGGGCCCGATCACTTCGGGCTTCAGGTTCTCCCAGATTGGCAGCGGGATCGTGGTCTCGTCCGAAATATCGTCGGCCACTCGCGGCCGGGCCGGGCGCGCGATCTCCGCCGGCGGAGGGGGCACGACTACGGGCGGAAGTACAAGCACAAACGGAGGTCTCGCAAGCGGGACATCCGCAGCGTTCAGCTGCGGAGAGAACTGGAAGAGCACGAAGTGCACGGCGACCGCCGCGGTGATGCCGATGTACGTCGAGCGTGAGTAGCCGCGCTTGAAACGGTCGTTTGCGGTGGCGGACACAAAAGAGGAGTTATCGCTGGCCATGACTGCCTCCCTGGCTGCGAGCCTCTCATTTTTCGCGGCCCGAGACGCTGAGGCTAATTTCCTCGAGCTCGCAGGCCGCCGCTACACCTCAGTCTTTCATTGGACCTTGAAGGTGACCGCCTGCTGCACCCACACACCGACCGGCTTATCGCGGTTCTGCGCCGGCGAGAATTTCATCTTGTCGACAACCTGCGCCGCTGCGTTGTCCATGGGGGGATACCCGCTGGACTTCATGACCTGGGACTTTTCCGGACCGCCGTTTTCGTCCACATAAACCCATAGGAGGACCGTCCCGCCGATCCCGGCCTCGCGCAGCATGCTCGGGTACAGGCGCACAAGTAGTTGCTGGATCTCACGCCGGTTCCTGAGGACCGGTTCGACATCGCGAGCGATATAGGACGGCTGGTCCGATGGATTGGCGCCGGCTGGCGGGGGCGGGAGGTTCTCAACCGGGTTGTCTTCGAACGTAGTCGGCGCAATCGTGATGTCTTCATCCAGCGACACGTCCGCCACGACCGGAGTGGCCGGGCGGGCAATCTGCTCCGGCGGAGGCGGAATCGTCACCTCGGGTGGCAGATCAACCATCTTGATCTCGTCCCCCTCGAATGACATATCGGCCGCGTTGAGTGTCGGAAACAACTCGAACAGACCGAAATGCAAAACCGCGGCCGCGGTCAGGCCCATGTACGTCCAGGTGGAATAAGCACCTTTGAACCTGTCGTTCGCCGTTGTTCCCAGAATCCCTGAAAACTCGCTCATGGTTCCTACCTCCTCGCCCGGGCCATCTGCTGTTCGACGCGTGTGGCGAAAGTGACCCTCACCGCCCCAGCCGCCTGCAGCTGCTCCGTAATCCCGTTAATGAGCCGGTACGGTACGTCGTCGTCTCCGCGGATGGCGACGACCAGCTCCCTGTTCTCGGCGTAGATCGGCCTGATCAGGGCCGCCACATCGCCTTCCGGCACGATCTGATCGTTGATGTAGATCGTGCCGTCCTGTGTCACCCAGATGTGAAGGACGTTCTTCCGCTTTTCATCGATCTTCTGAGTGGCTTCCGCTTCAACCCAGTCGATATCCCTTTTCTTCTCTTTTCGGAACACCGTCGTTACCATGAAAAAGATGAGAAGCAAGAACGCGATGTCCGCTAGCGAAGACGAAGGGATCTCGTCGCTTGCCTTGGACTTCTTCTTGAACCCGCCGATCTTTGCCATCCGCTACTCCAGAACCTGCAGGGAAATCCGCTCCGCGCCGGCCTGCTTGACCTCGTCCAGCACATTGATCATGTGACGGTACGGGGCCGCCGGGTCCGTCTTGACCGCCGCGATAAGGTTCGGATTCGCAGCCAGTTCTTGACGCAGAATGCCTTCAATTTGCCGATACGTAACGACCTGCTCCTGCTCGCTCTCACCCCTCTTGACGATTATGGACCCGTCCGGCTGCACAAGCATGAACAGAAGGTTCTTAGGCGAGACCTCGACCTGCTCGCTCTGTTCAGGCAGAACGATAGGAAGTCCCTTCTCCTCGTTGAACACGGTCGTGGTCAGAAAGAACACCAGGAGCAAGAACGCAATGTCCGCCATCGAAGCGGTCGGAATCTCGTCTGAGACCCTCTCTTTTCGTTTCAAGATCGCCAAGGTCTCTAGCTCTCCTTCGTCTGAAGTTCCCAGATCAGATCCAGCACAGCCTGGGCGCCTTCCTCCATGTCCGCGATCAGAGCGTCGATTCGGGTCACGAAGTAGTTGTATGCGATATTGACCGGAATCGCGACGGCGAGACCGGAGGCGGTGGTGATGAGGGCCACTTTGATCCCCGACGCGACCAGGGCCGGATCCACTTGACCTGCAGCCTCAATAGCCGCAAAGGCCGAAATCATCCCGATCACGGTTCCCAGGAAACCGAGCATGGGCGCGACGTTGGCAATCGTCGCGAGCACGACGAGTCCCCGCTCCAGGAAGTCCAGCTCGATCGAGCCGCTGGTTGAGATCGCCTTCTGGATATCCAGGCCCGAGTGGCGCTGCTTGACCCGTTTGAGACCCGTAAGGAGAATCGCGGCCACGGGCCCACGCGTTTCAGTCGCCCGGGCGATTCCCTCGTCCACGCGGCCGGCCTGCCCGAGTTCGCTGATATCCTCTAGCAGCCCCTTGGACTCCTGGTGCGCAATGCGGAGAGTCCACCCTTTGGCGATGATGACGCCCAGCGCAATCAGAGAACAAAGGACGAGAGGCACCATCATGAAGCCGCCATCACGAAAGATCGTGAGCAACTCATACGAAGTGTCGGGTGACACCATCCCCTCCTGACGAGGTTCGCAGATCCGGGCCCTGTGGGCCCGACAGTCTTTGATAGCCAACAGCCGATGAAGCTACTCCTGGGCGGGAATAGCGTCAAATACGCTGCTCTGCGTCGCCGAGCCGATCAAAGGCCCTGCCTCTTCTTCCCCGGTGTCCGCCAAACGTTCCTGAAGCTCCGCGGCGCTGAGACCGCGGCTCAGCCGGCCGCGATGCGCCAGGGATACCTGACCGGTTTCCTCGGAAATCACGATCACCATCGCGTCGGTCTCTTCGGAGAGCCCGATCGCGGCTCGGTGGCGTGTGCCCAGGGTGCGCTCCAGAGAGGGGGACTCGGATAGCCGGAGAACCACGGATCCTGCATGTGAGATCCGGTCCCGCTTGATCAGGACGGCTCCGTCATGCAGGGCCGAATACGGCGTAAATATGGTGGTCAGCAGATCCGCTGTGACCGTGGCGTTCAGCGGAGTTCCCTCATCCACGAAATTGGTCAGGTCCACCTCGCGCTCGACGGCGATAATCCCGCCAATTCGGGCCCGCGACAGCCGATCCGCCGCGGCCGTGATCTCGCTGACGACCTCCTGTTCCTCGCGCCGGCCAAAGAGGCGCCACAGCCTTGTCCGACCGAGGTGCGCTAGACCGGACCGAAGCTCCTGCTGGAATATCACGATGAGCGCAAAGGCGCCGTACGTGAAAACCTGGGACAGTAGGTAGGTGATGAGGCCGAGATCAGCGGCCTGAGCTAGAGCGTATATCGTGACTAGCACGATAAACCCGATAAACACGTGGAAGGCGCGGGTGCCCTTGTAGATCAACAGCACTCTGTAGACGAGGAACGCCACCAGGGCGATCTCAGCGAGATCCTTCAAGCCCAGATTCAGAGTGAAGAAGCTAAGAATCCCACTCATATCAGCTGCTGGGTACCTCTTGCCGCAAAATGGCGTTCGTCACGTCGAGGGCTCTTCGCACGGCCAGTACATCGTGCACCCGAAATATGCATGCCCCCCGGTCCCGCGCCAGCACGCAGGCCGCCACCGTCCCTTCGAGCCGATCTGTCACGCCCGTGCCGAGCACCGCGCCAAGAAACGTCTTGCGGGAAGGTCCGACCAGAATGGGATATCCAAGGGAGACCAGGCTATCCAGTCGGTTCAGCACTTCCAGGCTTCCGGCCGCAGATTTGCCGAATCCGATCCCAGGGTCCACAACGATCTGGTCCGGACTGACGCCTTGTTCCTGAGCCCGGTGCGCCGCCTCGGACAATGACGTTCGAATTTCGCCCAGAAGATCGTCGTAACCGACATCGCTTTGCATGGATTGGGGAGTCCCACGCATGTGCATCAATACGGCGCCCGCGCCGGACGTCCCCACGAGGCGCGCCATTTCAGAGCCTGCGGCAAACGCTGTTACATCGTTTACTACCGCGGCCCCCGCGTCCAACGCCTTCTCGGCGACAGCCGCCCTGCGCGTGTCTACCGAGAAGCGAACGCCGCGCCGGCCCAACTCCCGCGCTACTGCACCGATGCGGCGCCACTCCTCTTCCGGCTCGACGGGCTCCGCGCCAGGTCGCGTAGATTCGCCGCCGACATCGACCAGGTCAGCGCCCTCGGCCAGCATGCGCACCGCCCGTTCCACCGCCGCGGAGGGATCTGTGTACGCTCCGCCGTCTGAGAAGGAATCTGGGGTGAGGTTGAGCACGCCCATGACAAGCGGGCGGTCCAGCGGGATCACCTCCCCGGCGACCCTCCAGCCACGGATCGGATCTACTGGGGTCAGGCCGGTACCGGCGATGGTTCTCCGCCCGTGCCTTCCAGCGGAGGCCTTTCTGCTCCGGCGGTTTTCTCGACCGGAGCCTCCTGTGCCGGCGTTTCGGGCTGCGCGTCCTCAGACGCTGACAGCGGAGGCAGTGGCTCTCCTGCGTCCAGCAGCTTCATATCCGCCGCGTCCAGCGTCTCGCGCTCCAAAAGAGCCTCGGCGATCGCGTCCAGCAGGGCCCTATTCTCAGACAGCACCTTCT
>JAZDDE010000277.1:0-12704 GCA_036679495.1 Gemmatimonadota bacterium
TCGCCCAGAGCCTCGAGCCTCTTTGGCCACTCATCACCGCGGATGCCGCATGGTTCTACTACCGTGCGCACCGCTTCGAAGAAGCGTTGGAAGAGAGTCGCAGGGCACTCGAGCTCGAGCCTCTCGCCGCCAGCCCTTTGAGCAACAGGTATCGCCGGTCGGGACGCACGGGACGCCGCGGCGGCTCGACGACCGTGATCACCGGAGTGTTTCGTACCTCGTCAATCAGGGCCTGCTCATAGGAGGTGGCGAGCGACGAGTACAGTTGCTGACGCATGAAGACCTCTCGCTCAAGTCGGTCGTGTTCGAACGTGAGAAGCGGCGAAGCGTCGAACTGCCGGTTCTGCTCGAGGAACAGGCGGAGCCCGGTTTCGGCTGAATCGAGGCTTGCCTTCGCGGCCACCACCCGTTCGCCGGCAAACCTGCGCTCCTCCGCTGCCTGAGACTGGCGGGTCTCGAGGTTGAAGCGGTTGAGTTCGGCCAGCAAACGGTCCGCGATCTGCCGCGAAAGCTCGGGATTGCGGGACCATACCCCGACCCGCAGGACGCCCGTCTCGGCGTTGACCCGGACACTAATACGCCCGCGCAGCTTCTTGACCGTCTCGAACTGGCCTCTGGCGAGCTCCTTAGACCCGTGCCCAAACCTCTCCACCAACGTCTCGCGGTGCGCTCCGTCCCTCCCAGGAATCGCATACTCCCACTCGACTACTCCGTCCAGGATCTGCCCGGACTTGACGAGATCGGCATAGAACTGCGGAGACTGGCCCGGCGCGGACGCTCCGAGGTCGATGCCGAACTGTGCTGCGAGGCCCGAAAACCGGGCGGCATCGGGGAGTTCAGACTGCGGCATGAAGGAGGCTCGGGAGGTGTATTTGCGTGGCGACATCAGGGTCAGAACGGCTACCACAACCAGCGCGGCTGCCGGCAATACCACGAAGAGCCACCGGTTTCGAAGGAACGTGTTGGCGATTGCGATGAGCGAGATCGTGCGCTCGTCCCCCGGGCCACCAACATCGGCCGAATCCAGCCTCATCTCCACTTCTCCTTCAAAGGCATGCCCGGCCCGCTGGTCCGCGGGGCCAGCGCCATCAGGCCGAGCATGGCGAACAAATAGCGATTGTCCGGAATGTCAGCGCTGAACATGGCGTTCACTCCCATGTTGAGAAACAGCATGAGAATGAGCAGGCGCAGCGGGTCCGCTCGAAGGTCACGAATTCGGCCCAGCATCGCCAGGGCCGCCAGAACCAGGATGGTGAACAGAACCGCGCCGATGAGCCCCGTCTCGGCGAGCAACTCGAGCACGATGTTGTGTGGATAGTCGCGGTCCTCCACCCCCCTAAACAGAATCGGAAAGCTGCCGATCCCGTTCCCGACGAAAAGGTGTTGCTCCCACATAGGCAGCGCCGCCTGATAGCGTATCAGACGTTGCCCAGCGGAAGCACCACCACCGGGATCGAGAAGAACCATCAGGCGTAGAATCGTCGTCGTGACCCTTCCGGACGCGGTCAGCAAGCCGATGGCGACCACGCCTGCACCCGTCAGAACGCCCAGCGGCGCCGCGTAGCTACGGACTTTGATCCGAAACGACCCCGCCAGGCGCCCGCTAAGCATGAAAAGGGGCAGTGCTCCGATCAGAGTCGCGATGAGCGGCCCCCGCCCGCCCAACACCAGCAGAACTCCGAAGGTCGACACGACGGACAGATCAAGCAGTCGTCTTTCGACCGGTGTCGTCGCCCCAAGCAGGCGATACGTGATGCCGATAAGAAACGCGGGGCCCACGACTCTGCCGACACCGAGATAGTTAGCGCCAAGCACCTGAAGCAGGCCCGCGCCCCCGGCGGCCACAAAGGCCAGGGCGCTTTCGACGACCAGCCACAGGCCGAACAATAGAATCAGCTTGAGCAGGCGCTCGACTCTATGGCGCTCGGGTGCGAACACGATCGCCGCGGCGACCACGGGCCAATAGGTGAGCGTTGCGATGTACAGGGCCTTTTGTCGTGCGTACGGCCCGCCGGGAGACCACGCCAGGCTCGCAGCCGCCCACATCACGAAACCCAATCCTAGGAGCGAAAGGAGCAATCCCCGGGACTGCGGCCCGCGGCCGCGCCGAAGCAGTACCACGACGCCGGACACGACGCTCAGTACGAATAGCGCCGCGGTTACGTCGACTGGAATCCAAGCGAACCTCGGATCGGCCTTGAATCGGCCCGCGAACAGGAAGAGGACGAACAGGACCTCCGTCATGCGGACCGCCTGCCCGCCTGCAGGAGTACTTCCTCGAGGCGAACCACGAGGGACGGCAGGTCGTGGTGGGCTTGAACATAGTCGCGACCGGCCTGGCCCATCTCTCTCCGTTTGGCCGCCGGGAGGCTGGCGATTTCGATGAGCGCGCGAACAAGCGAATCGGGATCGCCCGGGCGTGCTACGGCTCCGGCACCCGCCGCTTCGATGGGATTGGGCTGGATCGTGCTGGCGACGACTGTCGGACGGCCCATGGCCAGGTAGTCGAAGAACTTGTTTAGACTGACTCCGTACTTGTAGAGCGGTGACGCCCGGACGACCACCACGAAGGCGTCCGCCTTCTGGAGCACCTGGTAGACCTCGCGCTTGGGGACCGATTCTCCGAATGAGACGTTGTCGAGACGCTGAACTTCTGCCCGCCGAATCAGCCTGGCCTTCTCGGGCCCGTCTCCAACCAAACGGAACCGGATTCGGTGGGCCCACTTTGTCTGTTTCAGTATCGCGGCGGCGTCGAGAAGATCGTCGAGTTCGTTCGGAAGCCCGTGTCCGCCGGCGTACATGAACGTAAAGGTGTCCTGATCCGGCTCGGGCTCGGTAAACGGAATTCGGTCGAGATTCACTCCGTTCGGGATCCAGGTGATTCGACTCGAATCGGCCCCCTTCTCTTCCATGTAGGGACCCGCGTGAGGCAAGAGGCTCACGATCGCGGCCGCTTGCCTGTACAGGAATCGCTCGATTCTATCCAGCAGGACGATGAACGGATGCCACCGGGAGATGCCCCCCAGCTCGATCAGGGTCTGCGGCCACAGATCTCTGACTTCGAGGACGAACGGCACGTTGCGGCGGCGGGCGACTCTCTGAGCGGCAAGCGCGGCCAGAGGATACGGAGATGATCCGATGATGACTTGGGGCGGCGAAAGATGCTCGGTGCCATGACCGCGCCACAGCCTCCAGGCGAAGACCACCCAGCTCCAGACGCGCCGTGCGTACCCCTTACCATAAGACGGCGTCTTGATCCACAGGAAGGCGACGCCCTCGATCTCCTCGAGTTCGGCTTTCGCGGCGCCGAGGTTCTTGATCTCCTGCCTTCGTATGTAATGGAAGTTAGACAGGATCACGGTCACCTCGTGTCCGTTATCGATGAGCTCTTTAGCAAAATCGTAGTGTCGGGTGACCCCAGACTCGGTGGGCGGAAGCGCCACTTGATTCACCCACCAGATTTTCACTGGGACCCAAGCACGTTTGAGAATAGGCTAGCAGGATCCTCGACCTGGGCGCCCCCGACGTCAAACATTCGAATGAGGCAAGCACGAACTTAGCTCGTCCTGGAGCAGGCGTTCGTGTGCGTCCCAGTTCAGTTCAGAAAGGATCGCTGCCCTTCCGCCGGCGCCCATCTCCTCACGCAACTTAGGGTTGTTTCGGAGGGTCACTATAGCATCGGCGATAGCCGATGGGTCCGTTTCATCCACACTAATACCGCAGCGATAGCGCGCCACGAAACCGGGCCACTCTCCGTGTCCAGCAACTACTACGGGCAGGCCAGCTGCCATCGCTTCATAGAGCCGGTTTGAACGAATTTCGCGACTATTCGGCATATCCGCGAAAATGACGACAGCCACTGATGCGCGATGCAGCCACTCACGCATTTCTTCGCGCGTCACTCGTCCAAGGTACTGAACGAGACCCCAACCACTAGTTCGCTGCAGCTGGCGATGAAGGTGGCTGTTGGCTCCACTCCCACCAAGTACAAAACGAACGCCCCAACCGTCGTCCAGAAGGCTCAATGCCTCGACGAGCTCGGCGCAACCGGATCGCTCCTGTATCCCACCGAACGACACGATGACGAAGGCTCCCTGGGCACTGTCGACGGTGTTTGTCTCCGTGACGCGGGTTTCGGCGAGACGTGGATAATTTGGCAATACAAGTAGCTTCTTGGCGTATCCACGATATCGCTCTGCGATGCCGGGACCTGCGGTAATCACGAGGGAAAAATGGCGAAAGCACAGTCTTTCGAGACGTAGGAGAATCCAGGAAAGCGCCGGTTTCAACGGGTTTGGCAGCCAGGTTCTTTGCTCTATTATAGCAGAGAGATTCTCGTGCACGTCAAAGACGACCGTTCGGCCGAGAAGCGCTAGAACAAAGGCCGTAGGCAGCATCTCCACGTCGTGAAACTGATAGATATCCGCTCTCCTGAATAGCGACCTGAAGAAGAGACGCCAGGGCCTTATTAGCAACCGGGCGCTTCGGCTCCGTGGGGAATCCAGTCCGAGGAGTTGGACGCCCTGGAAGTCTGGGGTGTCAACTCCGATACCGAGGACCGTGACCGAGAATCCGAATCTGGCCATGGTGACCGCCTGTTTGAGACAGATGCGGTTGTCCTGGTTGTCGTGGGAACTCGTGACGTGGAGTAACGACACCCAAGGCATCGACTAGAGTCCCCGAGTCGAGAGTTTCCGCGCGGTTGTGTCTACGGCGGGGCCGTCAGATTCCAAACTCGTACGCCAAGAGAAGGCCAGAGGGAGGAATGTGTGGAGCATTGTAACAGAGAAGATTTTCTGGAGATCGACTGAGCCAATTCTTGAGCAACCTCTCGTTGGTACGCGAGCAGATCATTACTTTTACGGATGTGTGATCCGTCCGATCTCCAGAATTAGAAAGCTGTGTCATGCTTATTTTTACGGCAGAATCTTCCGGCCACAATCGTGAATACATGATGCACGTTCTAGACTATGTCGGCAACAATCCGGTGGAGCGTGAACTATGCATCATGTGTCCGACGGTGGTTGGAAATGAGCTAAGACACAGATATGGCCATATCCGGAATACCAGAATCGTCGACTCGTTTTTCGATACCACCTCAGACCGGGGGGCCGGTATCCTACGATATATCCGGAATCTTAGGCCGTTGTGGTTTGCGTTCCGTTGGGCACGACGCGAGCGACAGCCAGACATATTCATTCTGAACTTGAACGCATACCAGCCCGTCTTGCCCTTGATGTCTCTAGTTTTTCCAGACATCCGAATACATTCGATCCTGTTTTTTCCGTTCGTGAGGATGTCTCGTCTGGACATTGGGAAAGCCCGCGGCTTTCGCGGCAAAATAAAGTTTCTTCGAAAGAAGTGGCTGCTGAAGTTCGCCGCACGGTTCTCCCGGCTGGGAACCGTCTTTGTTTTGAACGACGAGGAGACTGTCCGTCGCCTAAACCACCTGCTAGGGCAGGCGAACCCGATAGTTCGGTTTCTTCCTGATCCTGTACCGGTTTGGGAAGGCTCGGGCAGGACATTGCGTCCGAGCGGAAAGTGCACATTCCTCATGATCGGGGCACTGCGCCGCCGTAAGGGAGTTTTTGAGGTTCTGGAAGCCTTTCGAATCTTGAAAGACAAGGAGGCGCTCCGAGGCGCTAAACTGATCCTGGCGGGTAATCCTGCACGGGAAGACAGGGATGCACTGATTTCGGCCGTTGAAGCCCTGCGTGCCGACTGTCCCAACTTAGAGATTGAAACCGATTTTCGCGAACTCTCGGAAGCCGAGTTCGTCGACCGATTTACGGTGTCCACTGTCGTGCTTGTTCCGTATACGCGCTCAGAAGGATCGAGTGGCATACTAGGGCATGCTGCGCGCGCCAATCGCCCCGTAGTGGGTCCGCGAGATGGGCTCATCGGAGATCTGATACGCGACTATGAACTGGGATATACCCTTGACGACGTGTCTGCAGAGAGTCTCTCTGATTACTTCGAGCGGGCAATCTCGTCGGCCGGTGATTTCACGAGCTCTCCAAGGCAAAGAGAGTTTGTCGAAGAGAGAAAGCCGGAAAACTTTGCGCGCATCCTGCTAAACTCGGCCTGCTGACAGAATCAGACTGCTACAGGGGCCGGGGAAGAAAGACGGCCCAACTGAACAGTGACGTCGGCAATGCGTTCGGCCGCCGAGCCATCCCACAGGTGTGGGAAGACGGGGTCTCGGGTGCGAGTTAGCGCTTCGCGGACGACATCCGGAAGCTCGGCCAGTTTGCCGTCGAACAGTTGATTCGTGCCTTCGGTAATCGTGATCGGCCGTTCCGTCGTCGACCTAAGGGTGATGCAGGGAATCCCCAAGGCTGTGGTCTCTTCCTGGATTCCCCCCGAGTCCGTCAACACTATAGCGGCATCCTGCATCAGTCCAAGGAATTCGAGATACCGGAGCGACGGCACGGCATGCACTCCATCGATAAGGGACTCGAGGCCGAACTCCTTAATCCGGGCGCTCGTCCGAGGGTGAAACGGGATGACTAGTTCACAACCACAGCTCGCCGCGCTTTGGACCAGGGCGGCAAGGACGTCCTTGAGACGTTCAGCGCGATCGACGTTGCTGGGCCTATGCAGCGTGACAAGAAAGTAGTTTCGGGGAGTCAGTCCCAGTTTCCGGGATATTCCGAGGGACCTGGAACGCTCTCGAAACCTGAGCAGGGTATCGATCATTACGTTTCCGACGTAGTGGATTCGATCCTGTGGAACGCCTTCTGAGAGAAGGTTTTCGTTCGCCGACGGCTCGGTCGTGAACAAGGCGCTGCTCAGCCGGTCCGTGACAAGCCGATTGATCTCCTCAGGCATGGAATGATCGCCGCTCCTCAACCCCGCCTCCACATGCGCGACGGGAACGCACAGCTTGGCGCTCACGATCGCAGCGGCGAGGGTCGAGTTCACGTCCCCAACCGTAAACACCCAGTCGGGATTGTGGTCGATGATGATCGGTTCGAGCCCGATGATAGTCCGACCGGTTTGCTCGGCGTGTGAGCCCGACCCTATTCCCAGATTCATGTCAGGCTGGGGAATTTCCAGGTCTTCGAACAGATCTCGGGACAAGGCGTCATCGTAGTGCTGCCCCGTGTGAATTAGTAGCTGCTCAACGGTTCCCTTTCGCTCGAAGGCTCTCATGACCGGAGCGATCTTCATGAAGTTCGGCCGCGCACCGACGACGTGCAGCACTCGCAACTGGCTCGTCCCTGTTGTCATTGTATGTCTGATCCCCTGGCTTCAGCGGAACACCGAAGGGACCTCACGGCCCGATCAGCGCTCGACCTATACCGTGAGCACTCGTCGGACGACGGCTGCCACTCTCTCCTGGACCTCTTCGGGCATGGTCGGCCAGATGGGCAGGCTCAGCACCTCCGAGGCCGCCAGTTCGGCGGAGGGAAGCCGCAAATCGAGGTGGGAATACACGGGCAGTCGATGGCAGGGCACCGGGTAGTATACCATGGATCCGATCCCTTCTTCCTCCAGGCCCTGCTTCACGTCGTCGCGTTGCCCGCCCGAAACGCGAATCGTGTACTGGTGGAATACGTGCCCCGGAATCGTCTCGGGCACCGCGAGCGACTCGATGTCACCCAGGAGCTCCGCGTACCTTTCGGCCACTCTGCGCCTGCCCAGGTTTCGCTCGTCAATCAGCGGAAGCTTGACCCGCAGCAGTGCGGCCTGCAGGGCATCCAGGCGAGAGTTATATCCGAGCATCTCGTTATGGTATTTGTGCTTTCCTCCGTGGGCCCGAAGCTTCCGCGCCGACTCGGCCACTTTCGCGTCATCTGTCACAATCAGGCCAGCGTCACCGAACGCTCCCAGATTCTTGGACGGAAAGAACGAGAACGCGCCCGCGTCCCCGAGCGAGCCGGTCTGACGGCCCCCAAATCGCGCTCCAAACGACTGGGCGCAGTCTTCAATAACCTTGAGTCCATTCTCGGTGGCGATCGCCGAAAGTTCGTCCATGTCGACGGGGCGCCCGAACAGGTGCACCGGCATGATCGCCCGAGTGCGGGGCGTGATCGCTTCGCGTACCCGGTCGAGATCCAGGTTGAGAGTGCCGGGGTCAATATCCGCGAACACCGGCGAGGCTCCAACGTTACCGATCGACTCGGGACAGGCGAAGAATGTGAACGCAGACGTAATCACCTCGTCTTCAGGGCCAACGCCGAGCGCGCGGAGGCCGATCACCAAGGCATCGGTTCCCGAGTTCACACCGACCGCGTGAGACACGCCCAGGTAGTCTGCTGCCTCCTCCTCAAACGCAACGACCTCGGGACCGCCGATGAATTGACGAGACTTCAGAACACGCTCTACGGCCTCCATCAACTCAGGCCATTGTGCGTCGATCTCCGGCGAGAGATCCAGAACCGGGACTCTATCCAGCGTCTGCATGGCTACTCCCGCGTTTGCTTAGTTTCGTTTGCGATTCCAGCTCGTATTCTCTGCCGCAATCCACGCAGCTTCCGTGGGCGCCGACATCAGCTCCTGACAGGCTCAGCGGCTTACCGCACTCGCAGGCCCAGCCGGCCAGCCGTCCGGGAACCCCGACAACGACTGCGTACGCCGGAACGTCGCGAGTCACTACGGATCCTGCGGCTATGAAGGCCCACCGTCCGATCGTGACTCCACACACCACAGTAGCGTTCGCACCGATCGAGGCCCCGTAGCAGACCCGAGTGGTGTCGTAATCGTCGCTCGTGTTCCGTGGGAAGGCCGACCGCGGCGTCTTCACGTTCGTAAACACCATGCTGGGCCCGCAGAACACGAAGTCCTCCAGCACGACTCCTTCGTACACCGACACGTTGTTTTGAATCTTGACGCCGTTTCCTATATCGACGCCCGGAGCCACGAGTACGTTCTGGCCCAGCGAGCAATTCTCGCCGATTCGGCAGCCGGACATGATGTGCGAAAAATGCCAGACCTTGGTGCCGGCGCCGATGTTGGCACCGTCATCGACGTACGCGGATTCGTGGCAGAAGAACTCGCTCACCGAGCCGCTGCCGGCGTCGCTGGTTCCGTTTCACCGGGCGGGCCGCGGCGGCGGGCCTCCACTGGCAGAGTCACTCCTTCACCGCCGAGAATCAGAGACCTCTGCGCCGCCTGAAGGACCGTCAGAACCCGCAGTCCGCTTGCGCCATCAGTTAGGGGCCGCTCACGGGTCCGGATCGCTTCGAGAAAAGCCAAGCACTCCTCCCTCAGCGGCTCACCGTCGCCGAACGCTACAGGCTCTGCCTCAGCCTTGATGGGAATCGGTTCTCCGTCCTGGACGTCGACGCGTTGATCGTAGAGAAGAAGCTGCTTCGAAACGTCATCAAAGCTGGCCATTTTCTTTGAGCCAATTATTACGAGCCTCTGCTCCTTGAACGGGTGGAGCCACGAGACATACACATGAGCCCGGGCGCCGTTGTCGAACAGCATGTTTGTGATCGTCGTGTCCGGGATGTTGGCCTGGACGTAGGCTCCCCCGGTGGCGCTGACCTGGAACGGCATCGCCTGCATCAGGCTGAGGATCACCGCAAGGTCGTGCGGCGCAAAGCTCCACAGGATGTTCTCTTCGCGGCGAATCTTCCCGAGGTTCAGGCGGTTCGAGTAAATGTAGTGGATCTTCCCGAGCTCACCTGACTGAACCATGTCGCGCAGCCGAACGATCGCCGGATGGTACTCGAGGATGTGCCCAACCATGAGGATCCGCGCACGCTCATCGGCCAGCCGAACGAGTTGTTCCCCTTCGGCGAACGTAAGAGCCAGCGGCTTCTCAACGAAGACATCCTTGTCGGCCCGGAGCGCCCGCTGCACCAGTTCGAAATGGGTCACGGCGGGAGTGGCGATCACCACGGCCGGAACCGGCGAGTTCAGCACATCTTCGAAATCGTCGACAATCGGAACGTCCGGTGCGAGGGCCGCGGCGGTCTCACGTCCAGCGTCCGCTGCCTCGCAAATCGAATCCAGCGCTCCGAGAGCGTGGAAATTCCGCACGAGGTTCTGGCCCCAATATCCGCATCCCACCACGGCAACTCGGCTCAAACAGTCCTCCTCAGGCTCCGTAATAGTCTCGATACCACTCTACGAAGCGCCGGACTCCGTCTTGTACAGGAGTATCCGGGCGGAAGCCCACGGCTTCCGTCAGGTCAGACACATCCGCCGACGTCTCCAGCACATCGCCGGGCTGAAGCGGCAGGAAGTTCTTCACGGCCTCACGACCCAGCGCCTCTTCGATCGCTTCGATGAACTTCATCAGCTCGACCGGGGCTCCGTTGCCGATGTTGTAGATCCGGTACGGTGCAGAGCTCGTGGCAGGGTCGGGATTCGCCGCGTCCCAATCGGGGTTCGGGCTGGCTACGTGGTCCGCGGTCAGCACCACACCCTGCGCAATGTCATCGATGAAGGTGAAGTCACGCCGCATCTCACCGTGATTGTACACATCGATCGGTTGACCATCCAGGATCGCCTTGGCGAATCGGATCGGCGCCATGTCCGGCCGGCTCCACGGCCCGTAGACCGTGAAGAAACGAAGCCCGGTTGACGGCAGGCCGAACAAATGACTGTAAGTGTGAGCCAGAAGTTCATTGGATCTCTTGGTCGCGGCGTACAGGCTGACCGGATGGTCGGCACCGTCGTGAACCGAGAATGGCATCGAGGTATTCGCCCCGTACACCGAGCTCGTGGAAGCGAACACCAGGTGCTCAGTTCCTGTCGCACGGCAGCCCTCCAGGATATTCACGAATGCCACGATGTTGCTGTCAACGTAGGCGTGCGGATGGTCCAGCGAGTAGCGTACCCCGGCCTGGGCCGCGAGGTGAATCACACGGGTCGGTTTCTCTGACGAAAAGAGCTCCGAAACGGCGGTGCGGTCCGCCAGATCCAATCGGTGAAACGAGAATCCTGGCTGGCCCGTCAGGCGCGCGTGACGCGCTTCCTTGAGCCCTACATCGTAGTAGTCGTTGAAGTTGTCCACTCCAATAACGCGGTCACCGCGAGCTAATAGCCGCTCGGCAACGTGGTACCCGATGAAACCCGCAGAGCCTGTGACCAGATATGTGCTCACTGAGAATTGGATCCGTAGCTCATGCTACAACGGAAGGGCGCGCGACAGTGTCGCCGGGTTCCATCCGTGGTCCTAGCGTGAAGTTCAGCATCCGGCAGGCAATGTTGGCCGCGTGACAGGCCTCGATGATCTCGATTCGGCGGCTGGAGTCGATGCGAGCGATGGCGACGATGACTTCGTCCACTCCGTACAGCTTCGGATACGCTGGAAGGCCGTCAGCGCTGCCGACCACCGGCAGTCCGTGCATGAGGCGGCCTTCCTTGCTCGGATCGTCGTCGATGAATCCCACCGGAACCAGGCCCAGTTCATGATTCAACCTCAGCTCGCGAAGAGCCAGCGATCCCGCGTCTCCGGCTCCGTAGATCAGAACCTGTTTGCCTGAACGACGTTCGGCGAAATACTGCCGGAACGCCCGATACGCGACCCGTACCGTAACCAGTGAGCCCGTCGTGATCAGCCAGTCGATCGCGAACGCGGAGCGAGAGAATCCTTCGAATCGGTACAGGGCCAACAGGCCCAGAATGGAAACCACCGAGGCCGCCGCCGAGGACCGTATGACCCGCGCGGCGTCATGCGATCCTGAGTACTGCCAGATTCCGCGGTACAGACCCGCCGCGTAAAACACTGTGATCTTGACGGGAATGACGACCGGCAGCGCTCGCAGCAGCATGTTCAGTTGGTGCGTCGAGAAGCTGTCTTCGAAACGAAGGAACCAGGCGGCGGATAGTGAGCCTGAAACCAGCAGCAGGTCAACGAGAACTCCGATGATCTGACGCTTGTTGCGGAGTACTGCTCTGAGGGCGACGTGGTCACGATCTTCGCGCCCATCCAGTCGGCGGCGTGCCAACTCTTCCTGATGAGAGTCGTACACCGTTACTCCCGCAAGGAAGACTCCGAACGCCGCGAGACCGATCACGGCATAGGTCAGTACGGCCCAGGACAAGAGAACGTGCGTGTACTGGAAAGCCAGAGCCAGCAGTCCGAACACAGCCGCCACGGCGTACAGCGTGACCACGGCGCGGCCCTCGGATAGCCCCAACTGAACTAGGCGGTGAGAGGAGTGGTCCCTGCCTCCCTCCGAGACCCGGCGGCCCACCAGAATGCGCCTGAGCGTGACAAGCGTGGTGTCCAGGATCGGAACGGCCATGACAGCGGCCGGCACGAACAGCAGGGCGGCGAGCCCGAGGCCGGTGGTTCCGGCCGGATGGACCAGCGATAGACCCGCCAACGAAAATCCGAGCACCAGACTGCCGCTGTCGCCCATGAAAACGCTGGCCGGCCTGAAATTGAACAGGAGAAATCCAGTTGCCGCAGCAAACACGGCCAGGGCGGCTCCGGACAGTTGGCCCTCGCCGTAGAAAGCTAGCAGCAACGCGAGCGTAGCCGCAGCGATAGCCGCGATTCCCGCCGCCAACCCGTCCATGTTGTCGAGCAAGTTGAACGCGTTGGTGATGCCGATGATCCAGATCAGTGTGAGCGGAACCGACAGCCACACCGGCAACGACGGACCGAGCAAGAATCCACCAATAACGAGAAGGGCCGCGGCGGCAATCTGAGCGAGAAGTTTGATGACCGGAGCTACACCGATCCGGTCGTCGATGAGTCCAGTCACGAACATCAGCGAAGAGCCGGCCCAGATCCA
>JAZDDE010000278.1:0-6190 GCA_036679495.1 Gemmatimonadota bacterium
GCCCGCGCGGGTGCTCGCGGCCTCACTGCGCGCCCCTTCAGGGCTTGCGCTCGATCAGCCTTCGGTGTAGGTCGTGTGGCGGGGCGGACCCCGCAGGATCTCAGCGCTGCCCCAGGTGGTGACCTTCTTGAACTGGTCGGAGGAGATGAAGCTCCGAAAGGCCCGCTCGTTCCTCCAGCGCGAGAGGATCAGATACTCCGACGAGTCCTGGCCCACATTCCGGTAGAGGCGCGAGTCGTCGTGCCCCTCCATCTTGTTCATCGCCCCACGTATCCGCTGAAAGGCTTTCTCGAAGACGACCTCTTTCCCCACACGTACGTCGTAGTTCATCCCGATCGTGACCATGCACCCTCCGTGCGGGTCAGGATAACGCCAGTGTCGTGCTCGACACCATCCAGCGGACTTCCACGGCTCCAGTCTAGCACCATTCCCAGGAGCCGATAAGAGAAGGGCGTCCTTGTCTCCAAGCGCATGGACAAAGGGGCGACACAACCCGCCTAACAACCGCTGAGCGGGGTCCGCTCTTTCTGTCCACGGTGCCGAGTTCAGTGAACCGCGTCCTCCACCGCCCTAAGCCACTCCTGCATCAGATCGAATACGTCACTACGCTTCAGCTCCGGGTGCGCATCGGCGATAGCCAACTCGGTCTCCTTCAGCATACACTCGCGGCAGAAGCCGCCTAGACCAGGCATCTCGCCACTCGGGAATCTGTGGCACAAGTGCCCATCAAGCCGGCTGGAAAAGCTCTACTACATTGCCTGACGGATCGAGGCAAAGAGTCTGCTTGCCTCCCGGACCTTCGATAATGTCGTTTTTAAACTCCACACCATTCTGTTTAAGTTTGGAAACAATAGATTCAATATCATCGACGGTAATTAGGAATCGAGACCATCCGCCTGGTGACGGTTTAGAGCCGTCAGGCATTGGCCTTGAGGCTGAAGCCTTAGGACCGGAGACCAGTAGCCATAGGCCATCTCGTTCCAATATGGCTATTGCTGATCCAAATTGTTTTTCTAACCGAAAATCAAGATTTGATGTATAAAACCCAACTGCCTTGTCGACGTCATTGACTATATACCGAATCCTTATCATGCGAATCACCTCCTTCAGCTCTGTATCACTTGTGAATCAGTACAGAATAACGCCTCGTATTTCCGGTATACGAGTGCTTCGGTGACCGGCGCGCTCGCAGATCAGCAGGCGCGTAGAAGATGGAGCGTTTGGGGAATAGGCGCGACCTATGCTCGCGTGAGCCTACGCCTTCGCATCGCCGCGAGTCCCGCTACGCCGAGGCCGAGCAGGAGCGCGCTCGACGGCTCGGGTATGATCGCGCCCACGTTCATGCGCACATGCGGCATGACTGTGTGACCGAAATCGCCTGCGCGTCCGCCGTCGAGGACCGTGACCAGTCCATCGATGTCGTAAGTCGTAAGAGGATTGCGTCGGGAAGTGGAAGCCGTAGAGCTCCATCGCCCAGCGGTTCGCCAGCCAATCGCTCGGCATCACGGAGACGAACGCGAGCTCGTAGCGCGTGCCCGCGACGAAGGTGAAGTTCACCGGGATGTCGTAGAACGTCTGGCCGGTGTCGATGATGTCGGCTTCGTTGCTGGCGCGCAGGAGGTTGCGGCCGCCGACGCTTGTGGCGTCGCCCCCCGTGATATCCCAGATCTCGAGTCCGATCCGCGTCGCCTCTTCGATCAGCGGGTCGATGACGATTCCAGCAGAGGTGATGCTCAAGCTCTGGAGCGGGTCGAAGACGACGCCGCGTGCGCCCGAACCTAAGCCGGTGGCGACGAAGGCTGCCAGCGTGGGATGTCCAAGATCGATGAGCGCCGCCACAGCCGGAGCCGGGAGGCTCAGTACCACAAAGGCCGCGACCCGGGAGATGCTCGCCGATAGTGTCATGTAGAAATTCTACCACACTACGGCGTAGGGAAGCCGAGTATATGAGCTCCACCTGGATTCCCGGGGAAGGCGTCCTTAGGCGGCGATAGGGTCCCCCGGCGCCCGCAGCGGGTAGCCGGCCCTCGGCGAGCGTCGCCGCGTGATGAGCACCATGAGTGCCGGTGCGACCAGAACGTCGGCCAGGAACGCGACCACGGTTGCGAAGCTCGCGAGCAGGCCGAACCAGTAGGTTGCCTGTATGTACGCTGCCAGGAAGACGCCGAAGCCAAACGCGATGACCAACGAGGTAAAGAGCAGCGCGGAACCGGTCGTAGCGAGCGTCTCCCGTACGGCTTGCTGAGGATCGCCGCTGACCTCGTAGTAGCCGTTGAACTTGTGCATGAAGTGGATCGTGTCATCGACCGCCAGGCCGATGATGACGCCCCCGATCAGCAAGGTGCTGGCATCGAGTGGGATGCCCATCCATCCCATCAGGCTCAGCACCAGGTAGATCGGGATCAGGTTGGGAATCATCGCGGCAAGACCCCGACGCCAGCTTCCAATCAGAAGAATCATCAGAGGTGTAATGATTGCCAGCGCGAACACGTACGACCTTGCCATCGTGTGAAGGAGCGCATTGAAGATCTGCGTGAAAATCACGACGCCACCGGTAACGTCGAACTCCACGTCCGGTCCCAGAATCTCCCGCGTGACAGCGACCGTCTCCGCTACGAAGTCGGGGTAGAGAACCGCATCCACCCACGGTGTGCGCACGCTCACCCGAGCGGTTTCGAAATGGGAGTTGGTCAAGTCCTCGAGGTCGTCTGACCCGCTGTTCTCAAAAAGCAGAAGTTCCTGCGCTACCAGGCGACGGTCCTGGGGAATGCTGTAGAACTCGCGTCGATTCTCGTTCAGGGCTTGGTGCGTTTCCTTCAGGACGTCGGTAATGGAGACGGCTTTGTTCACCGGTAGGTCACCGACCTTAAGGGTCTCGCTACGGCGCATCACCCTCTCGATGCGGTTCAGCAGCTCCGGATCGTGCAGGCCATTCTCCCGTCCTGTATGGATCAGCAGCTCCACCGTCGAGGCACCCTTCAGCTCACGGTCCAATAGCTCAGCGGCTATACGCAGCGGATCGTCCTCCGGCCACCAGAGCAGATCATTGTGCGAGAAGCGAACCCTCAGCAGACCGCCGAGGCCGAGGAGCAAAATGAGCCCGGTGGCGACCAGCACCCGCATCGGGTGACGCGTCGCGAGGCTGCCCACTCCGACGAGAAACCGATCGATCACGCGGCGCTGCAACAGGCTCGACTGGCCCGCCTTGGAGCGGAGCGGGAAGATGGCCAGCAGGGCGGGGAGCAGGATCAGGCTGTAGAGCAAGGCCATCATCACGCCGATGGGCGCGATTACGCCCAAGTGACGCACAGGCGCGAGCTCTGCGATGCTGAAACTCAGAAGACCGCACGCGGTCGTGATGCTGGTCATCACCACGGCTAGCCCGGAGTGCTCTAGGGCGATGCTGATTGCCTCGCTCTTGGTGCGGCCCTTGGCGAGCTGCTGATACACGATCGCGAGAATGTGTACCGAGTCACAGATCCCGACGACGATTAGAAACGCGGGCAGCATGTTCAGGGTGACCGAAAACGGAATATCCAGCAGCGCCATGATCCCGAAGCTCGAGATGGCCGAGGTCACCACCACGAGCACGGGCAGGAAAACCCCCGATGCGCGGCGGAAGAGCAGTGCCAGGAGGCCGATGATCATCAAGGTGCAGAGCCCCATGAAGACGCTGATGTCGCTCTGCATCGTATTCGCGAAGCCGTGCTCGAAGATCGGTCCGCCAACCAGATACGTACGGGTCTCTTCGGAGCTAAAGCGGGCATCCACCTCAACCAGCTTCTCGACCAGCGCGTAGGTCTCCTCGAACTTCAGAAACTCGGGCTCGCCGGCAGCGGCGCGCCCCTCTTCCGCAAAGCCCGCGAGGACGTCCTCCTCTGGCGTCAACGTGGAGTAGGTCAGCGGCTTGACGTTGATCGTGGTAAAGCGCGCGTCCTCGGAGATCAGAATGTTCGTGTAGAGGGGATTGGCGAGGACCCGCTCACGAAGCGCCTGCAGCTCCGTCTCTGAGCGCGGCCAGCGCTCCAGCAGATCCTCGACGATGAGCTCGTCCCCCTCGCCTCGTGTATTCCGGGCGTTGATCAGGCTTGTGACCTCTTCCACGTACGGAACTTCAGCTTCGATCGCGTCGTGAAAGGCACGGAGCTTCTCGAGAAAGGCGAAGTCAAAGACCTCAGGCGGCTCGAGGATGATGATCACGCTCTCATCGCGCCCAAACTGATCGCGGAACTCGTTATAGAGCAGCCGGGCGGGGTCGTCCGTACGCAGCATCGCATCGCCCGAGTTATCGATGCGCAGCTGGGGCAGGTAGGAGCCGAGCCCTGCGGTCAGCCCAAGCGATGCAAGCACCGCCAGCCAACGCCAACGGATGATCCAGTTTCCCCAGCGGCCAAATGCCGCTTCGATCCGGCCTCGTAATGTCACAGCGCCCCTGCCCTGCGTCTCACCGACGAGACGATAGCGGAAAACTCAAAGCCGATCGCGGTACTGTCAAGGTAATGCGGTCGAGGCGAATCGTCGTCGAACAGGGCGGAAGCGGCTTCAATCAGGCACAAGAGAGCCGCTGCCAGGCACCGAACGCTTGGGAGCAAAACACTCGATAGCGGACGACACGCAGCAGATGGCGCCCGACCTGAAACAGATTGCCTACGGCGGAGTGGGTGTTCTCCTCTGTCTCGTATTTCATCCTACGTTTCATCACGGAGTGAAGGGAAACAACGGCATGGACCTCCTAGCTCCCCGGAAGCTTCGACTGCAGCGGTGCGACAGCGAAGTGTCGGGCCAGCCACTTGCAGACGCGGTTCCCGGCGAGGAGACGCGGTTCCCGGCGAGGACTGCGGGGCGCTCGACCCAAGAATAGAACGCAGCGGAGAGCAGGATCGAGATAGCCATCACCGGCCCCATCAGACTCAGGTAGGACGCGGCCACGGAGGCGTCGATCACCCAGCGGCCCCACAGGATCATGACCGTAAAGTGGAGCAGGTACACGCTGTAGGAGATCTTGCCCAGGAATACCACCGGTCTCACCGAGAGCCACCGGTTCAGCATGGGAACGTGCACGGCGAACACGATGAGCGCGACGGACCCGAGACCCATCAACGCTAACGAGGAGCGATCGAAGCCGTTCATGAGGATCCCCGCCCGGGGCACCGACCAGCCGAGCAGCAAGGGGGATACGAAGAGAGCTGCCGCGCCCGCGACCAGCGCGAGCTGCCATCGCGCCGTGACGCGTCCGATCCAGGCGGCGAGCCGCTCTCGCTCAAGATAGGCGGCGATCCCCAGGCAGAAGTCGAGCGAGTAGCGGAGCACTGGGCCCGCATCGATGACCAACAGCCAGGCCGTCTCGACACGGAGCGTCCAGCCCACCGGCAGCTGGAGGTAGCTGGGCCCGGGAAAGAGCAGGCTCGGGAGCAGCTGGTCGACCGGCAGATGCACCTGGGCGTACGTCAGGTACCAGCGGGTGACCGGGACACTCGCGGGCACGACGACGTAGAGGAAGCTCGCGGCCCAGGTCAGGAGCAGAGCGATGACGTACGGGGGGTAGATGCGAAATACGCGCTTGATAAGGAACTGGCTCAGCCCGACGGGGCCGCTGCCCCGTGCCACCGAGCCCGCGAGCACGTAGCCACTCAGCACGAAGAACAGCTGGACCGCGCCCTGGCCGTTCAGCAGGAGTGCCAGGGGGCTCTGGAAGGCGGCTTCCCGCACGGAGAGCGGCATCGCGACGGCGTTGAACGTGTGACGCAGAACGACGGTGACTGCGGCGACGCCGCGCAGCCCCTCCAGGGCGACCACCCGCCCGCTCGACTGCTCTCCGGCCACTTCTTTATTTTAGCAGGCACGGGTACTGTCAAGTTAATGCGGTCGAGGCGAATCGCCATCGAACAAAGCGGCGGTGACTTCAATCAGGCGCACGAAACCTGCTGCCAGGCACCGAACGCTTGGGAGCGAAACACTCGACAGTGGACGGCACGTAGCAGATAGCGCCCGACCTGAAACAGATTGCCCACGACGCCGTGGCTGATGATCGGCCCAGTCTGCCGGGCTCCATCTCAACTTGACCATGCCGCCATACGGGCTGCTTTAAGAGAGGGCTACCGTTCCGGCGAGTAGAGCCGTCCCCAGGATATACGGACGGAAGGCTGGACGGAGTTCAGCGCGGCTAGTGCCGGGAAGGATGAGGCGTCCC
>JAZDDE010000279.1:0-4332 GCA_036679495.1 Gemmatimonadota bacterium
TGACGAAGCCCGCGTCACAGTTCCCCGCCTTGGAATCGTACTTGCTCTTCGCTTTGGCGACCTTGCCCTTGGCATCGGACGTAATGCACTCCTCGATGGTGCCGGTGAGCTTCATCTTGGCCCCGTTCTTGATACAGGAGCAGATGTCCTTGCCCTGAGCCTTCACGATCTTGGCGGCATTCGCGTTGGCCGCATTCAAGCACTTCCGCTGGTCTTTAGTCAGACCCTGTGCGCTCGCGACCCCAGTGAACGTAAGAAGGGCCGTACCGATAAGAGCCGCGATTCCCTGGAAGTGAACACGAGCCGGCATGACGTTCTCCTCGTCCAGCGAAGGCTCGAAAGCCTTGCGCGGTAACGTTCGGACCTCGACCGTATGGAGCGGGCAGGGATCAGGATCCGAAGGCTCCGCACTCGCTCTGGCAGCTCGATCCTAACACCAGCAGAGGTCAAGAGGTCAAGAAAAATCGCCCAGGTGAGATCAGCTTCCGAATGATCGACACGATGCCCGCGGCGTCTTAAGCTCGGGTTACTTCTGACCCTGCTCCTGGCCGTCGGCGACGTCAACTGCGTCTGATCGGGATCCCCGATTGAACTGCCCCCGGGGGGAGTTTCATCGAAGGGAAATCCGAAGGAGCCCAGCCGTTACTTTTGGGCCCGCAGGGACTTCGTGAGGCTGAAGACCGAGAAGACCTCCTCGGGAATCTGTCGCTCGTAATCGATCCGTTCGACAACAAGGTCGACAGCGGTGCCATCCAGCGGGCGCCGGAAGTGCATGCGCACGGGGGTCTGCACCCCCTGCACCTCACGAATCTCGAGCGTCTCTGCCGTGAGCACCGTATGGCCGTTCAGCCGATGCACCGTGCGCATAGGGATGAAGGTATCGCTATCGATCCAGACCGTTCGTTCCTCGAAGCGCGGATTCGATCGGCGTGCTCGTTCCTCCAGCTGATAGGTCTCGCGACCGTTGAGCCGCACGCGCTTCATCGAGCGGATTCGGGTCGGCTCCGTCTCGGCAATGCCGAAGCCCAGAAACTCTGGATCGACACCGTAGAGATTGTTCGCAACCGCTCTCTCCTGGAGGCGTCGCACCCGTCTGACGGCCGGCCGATACAGAAAGTAGTCGTTGGGGCGATCGGTCTGCTCGAAGTAAAGCAGGCCGAGGTTGCGGAGGGCTGCCGGCGAATCGAAGCGGATCATGACCCGCTCCGCGGTCCCGTTTTCATCGTCGCGATGCACGGTGATCCTACGCTCTTCATGGAGCCCGTCCAGGTCGACCTCCATACGGACTCGAGCCACGAAGTGCCTCCCATCCATGCGTGAGTGCCAGCGTTCCTGGACCTCCTCCCTAGATAGGGGCACCGCATCGTCTGCGGCATGAGCGATGCTCGCCAGCAGGAGCCCACACGCGAGCAGGAGGCGAGCGAAGCAGTAGGGGAACGTTGGCCGTTGACTGGCCCGGTTCTTGCTAATATATGATCGTCGAGGAGGATAAAGAATGTTGACTACCCTCATGCTGCTGGCTCCGAAAATCCTTCGCATTCTCATCATCGTAACCATCTGTATTAGCGACGGGCAGAGCTCCTGCTAGAGCCTCTCGCTCCGGGCATCGGCCGTCCCCTATTCATAGGACAACACAGCCATGGGCAGCGTCCGACCTGCCATGCGCGCCGGTATGAGGGCAACCACCAGCGAGATTACGCCGGCGGCCAGAACTGTGACCAGGATCGGGCCGGCCTCGACCTCGAAATCGATCAACCAGCCAAAGTTTTCGAACAGCAGATCCGTGACGATCTCCCCAGCGACGAGCCCAAGCGCAGCTCCCAGTACTGCACCAGCGATCCCCACGAATGCCGCGTCGAGCAGCACTACGGCCGCGATAATCCGAGGCGTAGCGCCCGTGACCTGCATCAAGGCGAGGTCCCTGCGCCTCGCGGCGATCGCGCCAGAGAGTAGATTCAACAGTGCAATGCCGCTGAAAAACGCACTGAGTCCAGTGAGCATGTTGAGCAAATCCCGGAATCGACCGAGGGCGGAGTCCGCGGCGGCTCGAAGCTTGTCGCCGTAAGCAAAGAAGAGAGCCTGGCCTCCGGCCGTGCGGCGGATCGCCTCGTCTCGTACCTGCGGCATCGGAGCCGAGGCCCAGAGTGCGAGAAAATGCGCGCCCTCGCGCACGAAGTGCTTGTCGAATGTCTCCACATCGAGGTGGAGGGAGCCACCCGGACCCGAGTAATCCCGATAGAAGCCCCCCACCCGGAATTTCTGTGGTCCGTTTCGCGTTTGGAGCGTGATCGAGTCGCCGACATCCACCTCGAAGCGACGATGGAAGGCGTGGGAGATCGCGATATCGCCACGCCTCAGCGCGGCAGCGAGTTGCTCGGGGGACTCGTCCTTGGCATACAGCCCGCCCTGTCTCAGCAACACATCGGCCGAAACTGCGCCAAGCAAGATGGGGACTCCCTGATAGGACGGATACAGGTTGTAGAAGATCGCGATGTCCTCGACCCCGGGTGTGCCACGGATCGCGTCGATCGTGGCAGGCAGGATCACGTCCCGATCCAGTCCCGTTGGCTTACCGGTCCGTACCGATGCGCCATCGTGATAGGTCGCTGCAACCCAACCATCGATGCTGGTGGTCAGGCTATGGAGAGCGGTCAGGGTCATCGTCAGCGCACAGACCACCGCTGCGATCGCACCGAAGCAGATGCTCGCGGCGGAAGGTCGAGCGAGAGTCGAGGTCCCGATGAGCATGCCCACTCGAGGGATGGACCTGAGCCAGGGCCGAAGTCGATGGAGCGCGAACAACGCGACGTGGCCGCTGGCGAGCATCAACGCACCCAGTCCCAGAGCAAGCACGCAAGCCAGCCGAAAACCCGCGGAAAGCCCCAAGGGCGCCAACCAGATGATGATCAGGCCCGTCACGGCTGCGGCGCTGCCGAGCAAGTAGAGCTTCCGGGTTCCCGGTCCGGTCGGCGGCACGCGCGCGCTGGAGAGCACCTCGAGTGGGTGCTGGCGGGCGGTTTGTCGCGAAGGCGGCAGGCCCGCGAGCAACGCCACTACCAACCAGACACCTCCCGCAATAACAAACGTGGAGGGAGCCAGGCTCAGCTCTTCGACTCTGACGCTCTGTAAGTGCTCCGAAAAGCGTGAGAAACCCTCTAACAACGGTCGCGCTGCGAGGATACCCCCAACGGCTCCCAGAGCCACCCCAAGAGCAGAAAGGATCAGCGCGTCGAGCGCTATCAACAGTCGCACTCCGCGCGTATCCAGACCGACACACTGCATCAAGGCAAACTCTTCCTTACGACTGTCCACTACGTGGGCGAGCGCGGCATAGGCAAGCAGGGATGCGATCAGGACGCCGAGCAGGTTGATGCCAATGGCAGCAAAATCCAACATGCGCATGACCGCTCCGAAACGGTGTTGTGCGGACAGGGTCCGGCGCACCGTCGCAATACCGGCGACCCGTTCGTCGACCAGCTTCATCGTTAGATCGAGGTCCGCCTCCGGCTCGACGGTAATCTCGATCCTGTCGATCCAACCCTGGGCCCCGAGGAGTAACTGGAGCGACCAGACATCCATCACTGCAATCTGGCCTGCATAAGCATCCGCCAGGCCGCCTTCCGTAAGCTGACCTTCCAGGATCAGCTGGCGCTCTCCAGAGGGTGTACGGACGCGCACGGCATCGTGCTCCCGGATGCCGAGCCGCTGCGCCAGGGTCTCGGTGAGAATGACCGAGTTCTGGTTCCCGAGGAGCAGGAGCGGATCGCGAATCTTCACCCGGTTTCGCGTGACCTCGTAATCGCGAACTTTATGCTCGGCCAGGAGATCGATACCGAGGACGTGTAAGGGCAGATCGGTGAAAGGAGGGGCGGCGATGCGGAAGGTCTCCGTGATCAACGGCGAGGCCGCAAAAACGCCAGGTATCGCAGCCACTTCGTCCACCAGCCTCTCCGGAATGCCCCGCTTCGACGCAACGACCTCGAGCTGCGCCGTCCCCATAATCGCCTCCGCGCTCGAGCGGAGCTCGGACCTCACGCTTCGGGAGGCGATCTCCAGTCCGCTGGCCAGAGCGGCGCTGGCCGCCACGGCCAAGACCGTGAGTATGGCCATCGTGCGGTGGCGCCAGATGTTCATGCGCACCGACAGGAAGAGCAGGAAGGGGAGCCGGATGGGACGGTCCCGAAGCTTGGCGGGGGCGCTCACACCGAAGCCAATCCTGTGCCGTCGGTATCTTCGATGATCACGCCATCCTCGAGCACCACGACGCGATCTGCATACCCCGTGGCATCTGCGTCGTGCGTGACCATGATCGTGGTCACGTCCCGCTTGTGA
>JAZDDE010000028.1:0-9676 GCA_036679495.1 Gemmatimonadota bacterium
GGCGACGGTATGGGCGGGTTCGCGCAAGACACGGTGCTACGTCCCGGCTTCGGGCCGTTCTCAGTGATCGCGGCCGATTTCAACGGCGATGGCCTGACCGACTTGGCCGCGGGCTCGGGAGAGGGAGCCGGCGCCCTGGCTGTCTGGCTCGGAAGTGTTGCGGGGGTGTTCCGGGCCGGGGGCGACTATGAATTAGCGGTCGGTCCAACGAAGCTCGCCGCTGCGGATCTGACAGGCGACGGCCGAGCCGAGGTCATCGTCACAAGCTACATCGGAGGCGAGGTCGCCGTTCTCATAGCGGGTGACAGACCGACGCTCTACCGGATCAACTTGGTAGGAAATCCCTACGGCGTGGCTACCGGGGACTTCGATGGCGATGGACGGATCGACTTCGCGATCGCGAATAACGGAGTGGAACACATCACCGTGTTTCTATCGAGGAGCTAGCCCGCCTTGGATACTTCGCTGCTCCCTCATTAGAAGAAAGAGAGGGAGTGCGAGAGAAACTCCAACGGTCAGACTGCAGGCAATCGGCGCCCAAAGATGCCGCAGACCCAAGCGTCGACCCTCCTGAACGACGAACACCCAGACTACTACCGTAGCAAAGATGACGTCCCACGCGAAAAAGGACGAAATCTGATTGGCGAAGAGTTGATCGAGTATCAGGCGGAGGGCGAGGCCATTCGCAATGAGAAAGGGCAATAGCTCGGCCAGCGGAACAGCGGTACCGAGGACACAAAGAAAGATGTAGACGACTGTCATACTCATGCGCGTGTTCCTCCGACGATAGTTAGGCGCAAGAAATATCTGGCACGACCATACAGATACGACGAACGCTAATACAGCAGCGTGTAGGTTGGGGTAACTCTTGCGCCAACTTTGTACTGAACTCTCTCACGTACGGCCTCTTGGGGTGGGCGCTAGCCGCCGATATGCGACATCTCAACCTTCGGCCGAGCGACGATCTCGGCAGTCCGGAGCTGAGAGTAGCGATCCGTCCGAGCTGTCCACATCTCACGGAGGAACTCAAGGATCTCCCCGTCGGAGCGACCCTGCCGAAGGAGCTCGCGGAAGCTGTGACCCGCCGTCGCGAATAGGCAGGTGTAGAGCACTCCTTCCGCTGAGAGTCGGGCTCGTGTGCAGTCTCCACAGAAAGGCTGCGTTACCGACGCGATCACGCCGATCTCTCCTCCGCCATCTGTGTAGCGATACCGCCGCGCGACCTCACCGCGATAGTTGGCATCGGCCGGTTCAAGCGGCAACTCGTCATCGATCTTGGCGATGATCTCCGCGGCAGGAACGACATCGTCCAGCTTCCAACCGTTGGTTGTTCCGACATCCATGTATTCGATGAAGCGGAGAATGCAGTCCGTACCGTGAAAGAAGCGCGCCATGTCGAGAACGTCATCGTCGTTCACCCCCCGCCTCACGACCATGTTGATCTTAATCGGAGCTAGGCCTGCCGCCCTCGCCGCTTCGATACCTTCGAGCACCTGCCCGACGGGAAAGGCGACGTCGTTCATGAGCTTGAAGTCGGCATCATCTAGAGAGTCGAGACTCACCGTGACCCGCTGCAAGCCAGCATCTCTGAGCGCTTGAGCCTTCTTGGCCAGTAACGCGCCGTTCGTAGTTAGGGTTAGGTCTCGCAAGCCATCGAGCTCCGCGATCATCTGGATCAGCTGCTCCAAGTCCCGACGCAGCAGTGGTTCACCACCGGTAATCCGGATCTTCTCTACGCCCTGAGCGATGAAGATCCTGGCGAGGCGAGTTATTTCTTCGAAGGTGAGCAGGAGTAACCGAGGAAGAAACCGATAACCCCGTCCGAACACTTCCTTCGGCATGCAGTAGGTGCAGCGGAAGTTGCAGCGATCGGTGACCGAAATCCGAAGATCACGGAGCGGCCGATCGAGAGTGTCGGTAACGCGTTGAAGATCGGCTCCAGACAGGGTTCTCGGCTCGCTACCGACCCCGAGACGGAGTCTGCCCAGGATCTCTGCAGGCCTCACTTTTCAGAGGAGAAATACGGGTCCGCGCCGGAGGCGTGATCGGTGACGTCCTGAATGTCCACGATCTCCGGAACGGCCTCGCGCAGCACCTGCCGAATCCCTTGCGTCAGGGTGACCGAGGCCATGCCGCACCCTTGGCAGCCTCCGCCCATCCGCAGGTATACGACATTATCGCGAACATCGACCAGGCTGATCGTACCGCCGTGGGTCGCGACGCCGGGGTTTATCCGTTCGTCGAGGACACGCTGGACCCGTTCAGCCAGTGGTCCGGTCAGTGGCTCCGAGCCCAGCGGCTTGATGTTAGGGTTGTCGAACTGGAAGCCGCCCCCCTTCAGTGTCTCTACCCAGTCGATCGTCGTGCCTCGGAGGATCTTCGCGCTCTCGCAGTCGACGACCACGGCGAACCCTGCGGTTCGGAAGGTCTCGTCGTCCGGCTGCTTCTCCGCCTCCTCGATCAGCGACATCTCGTATTCCGGCGCGACGGGACTGGGGTTGGGGACGTTTACGCGCAGTAACAGGTCGTCGTTCTCGGCGATAAAAGCGCGGATCCGCTCCTGGGCTCCCGAGGTGAACTCTATCATCGGGATACCATGTTGTTGGCGGTCCGTTCGACGGGGGCCGACGTGCCAGGGCAGAATCGGTCGAAGGCCACCCTGATTTCGCGCGCGATCTCCGCTGCCTCCCGTCCCTCGATCTGATGGCGCTCGAGCATGAAGACGAGTTCGCCATCTTGTTGCAGGGCGATCGGGGGTGACGATGGGCTGAAGCCGACGAAGGACTCGCGAGCCCTGGCCGTTGCCTCGACGTCCTGTCCGGCAAAGACGGTAACGATCCGGTCTGGACGAACGCCGTGCTGCAGCGCCAGGGCTACCGCAGGGCGTGCGTTAGCGGCGGCACACCCGCAAACGGAGTTGACCACGGCCATCGTCGCGCCCTGTCGGCGCCCAAGGACCTCATCCGCGTCTTCGGCAGTCCGGAGTTCCTGCACCCCCAGGCGCGTGAGCTCCTCCCGCATCGGTTGAACAAGCTTCGGATCGTATGGCATGGCTACTCAGGTAGGCACGGGGATGCGCGGTCCCCCGATTTTGGGCATAAGTAGTATCGGTACAAAACTATCTTGTTTCCCTGAATCTGGTCAAGATGATTTTGAGTTGCTACCATCTTACCCATGGTGAAAATGGAACCGAGCGCGCGGACCCTGGCCGAGCTGCTGGCGCAGGTCGGGCGCGCGGCGTACTGCATTAGCTCCGGTGACGATCTTACGCCGGCACAGTGGATGGCACTGCGTTACTTCTCCCACGCCAACCGGTTCTCGCGCACGGCATCGGCCTTCGCCGACTATCACGCGACGACGCGCGGCACCGCGTCGCAGACGATCAAGCGTCTTGTAGAGCAGGGCTATCTCATGCGGACACCGTCGGCTAGAGATGGACGGAGCGTCCTGCTTGAGTTGACCAAGAAGGGACGTGGGGCGCTCCTGGACGATCCACTCGGGGCCTTGGAGTGCTCGGTTGGCGGCATCCCGCGCCGCACGCGGGCCAATATGACTCGGTGGCTGGAACGCGTACTGGAACACCTGGCAAGCGAGCGGGGCGGGCGTCTCTTCGGAACCTGTCCTTCCTGCCGATACCTGGAGGTCGACAGCTCAGGTGTCGAAGGAAAGCACACGCGGCGCTGCGGCCTGTTTGACGAGCCGCTGCAGCCCGAGGAATTGGAACGGATCTGTGTGAACTTTGCACCGATGACACGCATCCAGCCGACCCCATAGGACCGCCGTGACGATCGAGGGTCGCCGCCGCGTCCTCCTCCTCCTCTCCTCCTCGAGCTATCGGGCCGAGGATTTCTTGTCTGCCGCCGAGCGACTTCAGGTCGACGTGACGGTGGGTTCGGACTACCGAAACACGCTGGCCGACGAAGTCTACGGATCCACGATCGAGCTGGATTTCGATGACGTGGAGGGCTCGATCGAGGTGATCCGCAGGCTTGCCGAAGACCGGCCACTCTCCGCCGTGGTGGCCGGTGAGGATGCGGGCACCCGGGTAGCGGCCGCGGTATCGGCTGCGCTCGAGCTGCCAGGCAATTCGCCTGTCTCGGTCGATACCTGTCGTCGCAAGGACCGCTTCCGTCTGGCCCTCGCCAACTCCGACACACTGTCTCCTTGGTACCGCACTTACCCGCTCGAGACCGAGCCGCAGAGTGTGGCTCGGGAGTTGGATTTCCCCTGCGTGGTGAAACCGGTGGAGCTCGCGGCCAGTCGCGGAGTGGTCCGGGCCGACGACGCCGAAGAGCTGGTGGGCGCGTTCGCGGAGGCCCGCTGGGCCATTGAGGAGTCCGGACACGGGGGTCCGATCCTGGTCGAGGGCTACATTCCTGGGGATGAGGTGGCCTTGGAAGGGATCCTCTTGGAGGGCGAGCTTAGGACCCTCGCCATCCTGGACAAGCCCGACCCGCTCGTCGGACCATATTTCGAGGAGACGATGTTCGTGACGCCCTCGCGTCTCGCGGCCGACGTTCAAAGCAGAATCGAGAAGGTCGTCGCGCGCGTGACAGCCCTTGTCGGACTGCGTGAGGGGCCTATCCACGCCGAGCTCCGGGTCAACGAGCAGGGCGTGTGGCCGATCGAGATCGCGCCGCGGACGATCGGCGGATTGTGCTCTCGCCTGTTTCGTTACCGAACTGGCACCGCGCTGGAGGAGCTCGTGCTGCTCCACGCCCTCGGCCGCGAGCTTCCCCACCAGCCCGAGGGACCTGCTTCAGGAGTCATGATGATCCCGATTCCACGCGCCGGCATTCTCACGTCCATTGACGGTATGTACGATGCCGAGCGGGTGCCGGAAGTGCAGGAGGTGTCGATTACCGCACCCCTGGGACGGCATATCGATCCGTTACCGCGCGGGAACCATTACCTCGGGTTCATCTTCGCGCGGGCGGACTCGCCCAAGACGGTGGAACGAGCGCTTCGAGACGCCCACTCATGCCTGGAGATCCACATCGCCGTCGAGTCCAACGGGAACGGCGAGAGGCACTAGTCCCTCCTCATTCGTCGATGGCCAGGGACACCTGTTCATCGAGCGCCCTCAGGACGTGGTTGATAATCTGCTGCTCCCGTTAGCCCGCGGACTGGGAGGCGTTTTCTGTTAGGGTCGAAGAATTTGTTGCACAAGGTGACCGGGTTGCTTCATTCGGGACTTACTCTGGTACGTACCGGCAAACAGGACGCTTCATGTCCGCGCGCTTTGCTCACTTGTGGACAGTACGCGACGGACGGGTATCGCGGTTCTCAATGTACACGGACACGGCGAAGGTCCTCGAGGCGCTTTAATCTGGTGACCGATTCCTTGCCTGCCCCTTACCGTTTTGAGGTGTACCCATGAAGAAAACGTTCCTCGGTCCGCTAGTGGGTTTTGCTGTCGCTTCCACTAGTGCCGCTAGCCGCCCGATCAAGCAGGCTCTGCTTTTCTTCTGTTTGCTTTTGACCTTATCCTTCAATGTGCTTCCCGCGGTCGCACAGGAATGGCCTCGATTAGCATATGAACCCACTCTGGACGTGGTCCAACTACCCGATGGTTGGAATCTCGGCGAAGTGCCAGGCGTAGCTCTGAATGGTGAAGGTCATATTTTTGTCTTCCATCGTGGCCAGCATCCGCTGCTAGAGTTCGATTCTCAAGGCCACTTTATACGAGAACTTGGCACCGGGCTTTTCGCCAATCCCCATGGGCTGCGTATCGATAGAGCGGGCAACCTCTGGGTGACCGACCGAGACGCACACCTCGTGCTACGATTTGATAAAGAAGGATGCGTAACCATGGTCCTCGGCAAGCGTGGCGAAGCCTCTGAGGGGTGGTTTGATAGAGACTATGATGTGCATTTTCTGGATACGCCTCAGGACGTCGGATTTGACAGCGAGGGCAATATCTACGTAGCAGACAGAGGCAACGCTCGGGTCATAAAATTCGATCCAGATGGTCAGTTCGTAACGACGTGGGGGACCGAGGGCTCAGAGCCAGGTCAATTCGACTATGTCCACGCCATCGTCGTCGATTCCAAAGATCGTATCTATGTTGCCGATCGCGAGAACCGCCGCATTCAGATCTTTGACACCAACGGAGTATTTCTGGACGAGTGGACGCACATCGGCTATCCCTACGGTCTCGCCATCACGCCCGATGACACCATCTGGATGACGGATGCCCGTGCCGAGCGTATTCTCAAACTCAACACAGACGGCCAGGTACTCGGCCAGTACGGAGGAGAACACGGGAAGGCTGTTGGACAGTTTGGCTTCCTGCACGCCATTGCAGTAGCACCAACGGGTTCTCTGTACGTTGGCGAAATATTGAACTGGCGCCTACAGCGGCTAGTCCCCAAAAACTAGCCCGCGCAGGACGCCCTGTCGAAGACTGGAGCATCTCTCTGCTGCTGTATGACGCCACTCAAGACACCGATGCGCCCGTTTCCTAGCTGGCCCCAAATGTTGGAGCCCCAGCAATAGCCTTGTCCTGACTTCTTACCCCACTATCCTGACTTTACCTATACTTTGCCTGTCAACGGATTCGAGCTGCTCACCGACACGTGAACACCTGGAGTACGGGCAACAATGGATCTCTGGACGGCACTGTTAGACATATTGATCCTGCTCGCCGCAGCCATCGTTCTCGGCGGGCTGTGCGAGCGCTTCAGGCAGAGTCCGCTGCTCGGATACCTACTGGCTGGAGCATTGCTCGGTCCCAATGCATTCGACCTGCTGCCGAGCCACGAGGCCGTGACCGCGATTGCGGAGTTGGGCATCGCGCTCTTGCTCTTCACCATCGGCCTCCAGTTCTCGTGGCGACGACTTCGAGACATCGGTCCAGTGGCCCTCGGCGGTGGCACGCTTCAGGTAGTGCTCACGGCTGCGATCACGGCGGGAATCTGCTTGGCTATTGGGCTCGGTCCGCGCACCTCAGTCGCCTTCGGGGCCGTGATCGCCTTGAGCAGCACGGCGGCGGTCCTGCATCTTCTCGCGAGCCGCGCCGAGATCGACGCGGTTCACGGACGCTACGCGGTGGGGATCCTCCTGTTGCAGGACATCGCGGTCGTGCCGCTCGTCCTGGTGATCGCGGTCCTGAGCAGCGGGGGGTCGATCGCCGAGGTCGGTTGGGATATTACCCGAGCCATAGGGTTGGCAACGCTCCTCGTCGTTGCCCTCTACGTGCTGCTCAACTATGCACTGCCGGTACTCCTCGGTGCCAGAATCGCCGAGCGGTACGGCGACCTGCCGATCCTCCTCGCGGTTGTCACAGCAGTGGGGGCGGCGTGGTTGTCGCATGAGTTGGGCTTCTCACCCGTACTTGGGGCTTTCGTCGCGGGCATGCTGTTAGCCGAGTCTCCGTTTGCTGCCCAGATCCGCGTCAACATGATTCCGTTCCGAACGGTCTTCGTGACCTTGTTCTTCAGTTCCATCGGGCTACTCAGCAATCCGGGTTGGGTTGCCGAGCACTGGCCGCTCCTGGCGGGGGTTGTGGCCATGATCGTAATCGGGAAGTCGGTGGTGACCACTGGCGTCGTCCGAGTCTTCGGTACACCAATCGGTCCGTCACTGGCAACCGGAATCGTCCTCGCCCAAGTCGGGGAGTTCTCGCTGGTCATCGCCGTGCTCGCCCGGCAGGGAGGGCTGATCGGGCTTGGAGAATTCGATTTGATTGTCGCTGCGATGATGACAACGCTGTTCCTCACGCCGTTTCTGATGGGCCTCGGGCCGCAGATGGCGCGGGTTGTCGGCAGGCGCTCGTCGTCTCTCTCCTTGAGCATCGCAGAGGACTCGAGCGGGAGACCAGCGGTGCCTGAGAGGCTTTGCGATCATATCGTGATAGTCGGTTTCGGACCCGCCGGACAACGGGTCGCCGAGCTGATGATGGCTGAGCGCCGTCATGAAATAGTCGTCGTGGAACTGGCACGTCGCACGGCGGATCTGGCGCGGAGCTACGGACTTCGGACCTTCATTGGAGACGCCACTCGTGACGAAGTTCTCGCACGCCTGCATGTCGGAACAGCTGCCGGCGTTGTGATCACCATCCCGGATCCATGGACAGCCCGACACGTCATCCAACAGGTGCGCGCTCTGGCGCCTAATACGTCGATCGTCGTGCGCGCCAGGTATCATATCCACCGGTGGCAATTGACGGTGGCCGGAGCAGACGCGGTCGTCGATGAAGAGGAGGAGGTCGGCATCCAGATCGCCGCGGAGGTTCGCCGCCGGCTTATCGACCGAACCCATCTCGCCCCCGACCCCTGAGAGCGATCCGGCTTGTGCGCGTTGTCTCAGCGCGCCATTTGAGCCCCGATTCTCTTTCTCACGTGGCTACCGAGCAGGCACGGGAAGCGACAAATCGACGATTTCGCAATCAATGCAGACTTATGCGGTCATTCAATGGAGCCGACCGGGATCGAACCGGTGACCTCCTGCTTGCAAAGCGGCTGCGCTGACACCGGTTGGCGCCGATACACGCCGATACACGCCGATACACGCCGAAAACGGACCCGCGACGCGTGTACACGCCGATACACACCGGCCCACGCCGATGCAGTTTCCGTAGCAGTTTGGAATAGGGGTTTCTACTAGCGAGCTCAGCCCAATCCAGTAGCAGTACCTCATCTCACGCCGTTTAACCCTATCGAACATCGATTTCGCCAAGTCGCTCTTGACCTTGGACCATGGTCTAGGGTTTACCTTGGGCGGCACTTGTCCGCGCACGTGGTTTTCGGTGTGGTGCTCGGATTGTTGGTGCAGCAGTTCCTCAAGGATGAGGATCGTTCCTGGCTTCGTGGACTCATAGCGCCAGGCCGCGAGAGGGTGAGATCAAGCAGGTGCTGGAGGTTAGAGAATATGTCAAAACGAAAGGTAGAGGTTTTCTCAGCGGGATGTCCGGTGTGCGAAGACGCCATCGAAATGGTCCGGGAAGCGGCGTGCCCGTCATGCGAAGTGGTGGTGCTCGATATGCGCGAGCAATCGGTCACCGCCCGCGCCCGGAATCTTGGTGTACGGTCGGTACCTGCCGTGGCCATTGACGGAATGTTAGCCGGTTGCTGCTCAGAGTCCGGTCCCGACGAATCGGTTCTTAGGGCGGCAGGGCTGGGCCAGCGCTAATTAGGAGGGTTCGGATGGTTATTCAGACAACCAACTTCGACCAGGCCGCAACCATGATGGCCTCGGTTCCGAAGTTCAGCGAAGATGGAAGCCGCCTGGCCAGGGAGCTGTATCAGCAGCTGTCGCAGGGTGAGCCGGTGGCCCGGAATAGTCTGGCCGACGCGGTGGGGGTTTCTGCAGGACAGGTGACGGCACTACTGGAAAGTGAACAGTTTAGAGGCTGGGTCTTCTATAACGATGAAGAGCGGATAACCGGATTCCGAGGGCTCGCGATCGTCCCAATGCCGCACCAATTCGAGGTAGATGACCAGACGCTCTACACCTGGTGCGCGATCGACAGCTTGTTCATTCCGGAAGTTCTCGGTAAGCCCGCCCGCGTCAAAACGCAGGATCCGCGGAGCGGCGGGACGATCAAGCTGACCGTGACACCGGAAGGGGTCGAGTCCGTAGAGCCGGAGGACACTGTCATGTCCATAGTCGTGGCCGACGTTGAGGTTGTGAAGACGAATCCGGCGAAGGTCATGAGCGCTTTCTGCCACCACAT
>JAZDDE010000280.1:0-2458 GCA_036679495.1 Gemmatimonadota bacterium
GCCGGCGTTCACTGGCCCGCGGTCGACGAGGATCTGAGCGCGGAGGGTCTCCTGCGAGGAGCAGCGTCCTCTTCTCGATGAACCCGCACGCCGGCTCACAAGGGCTTGCAGCTGCCAACAGACAGCTGGGCGTTCCCGAGTCCGGTAGCATTCTGGCGTCGGGACTCTGTGGCGTGGCGCTGACGGTCAGCGCTGTCTGTTGCAGCTGAAGCCCGATCCGTTAGCCGGCGAGGAACCAGTCATGCGAACTACACTTCGCCAGCTCGAGCCAATCCTTCGCCAGAGTCCGAACGAATGGCGGTGGTACGCAGCGAAGGTCATCAACGAGATTCCGCGTGGCCATCTCGCATCGTATGGCGCCATCGCGAAGCTCACCAATCTCCGCACCGGTCTGAACATCGGACCACGCAACATCGGGTGGCTGCGCGCGCACCTCTACGACATCACGGACCGCGACACATCCCTCGCCCTTCATCGCATCGCCAAGATCGGAGACCGGAACTTCTCCACTGACTCGGTAACCACCAGGAGAACCAGCCGGACCATTCGTGAGCGCGAAGGTCTATGCAACGATCCTCCGTGGTGGAAACCGGCTTGAAGGGCGCTCGCCGGCTAACAACGCGCTGCAGCTGACACCGCGGGCTGCGCCGCAACGGGAGGTGGTAGAGTCTGGCGTCGAACTCGGTTGCCCTGGCGCTGGCGGTCAGCGCCCGCGGCGCAGCTGAGCGCTGATCCGTTGGGCGGCCTAGCGATAGACTTCCTTGCGATGGCCGACCTTCACAACATCCACGAGCGACTTCGCTTCGTCGACGGCGTATACGATCCGGTACCGACCCTGGCGGACGCGGTATCGGTCCGCTTGTGCAGCTAGCTTCTCGCAACCGCGAAGGCGTGGCTCGTCCGCAAGCGTTGCGATCTTTCGTGCAATCCGCTGCCGTTCCCTCTTCGGTACAACGGCTTCAAGTTCCTTGATGGCGGACGTCCGGATCTCGACGCTATATCGCGCCACGTCGCTTCAACTGTCTCAGCACGTCCTCGAACTTGTGGCGGCGCTCTCTCGACCGCTCCTTGAATGCGCCCAGATCGGCGGCGTCCTCCGAGAGGCTCTCCCGCACAGCTTCATTCACCAGATCCGATACGGAGCGGTCCGTTTCCGCTGCCTTCAGCCGTAGTGCTCGGTGAATCTTCACGTCGAAGTACACTGTCGCTCGCTTCGGCTCTCCCATGGCTACCGATTGTAGCGCTTTGACGTCATGACGCTATCTCGATGTGAGCCGCCCAACAACGCGCTGCAGCTGCCACCGCGAGCTGCGCTGTGATCAAAGGTGTTACCGTTCTGGCATCGCACTCAGTTACCCCAACGCTGACGGCCAGCGCCCGCGGCGCAGCTGAGCGCTGATCCGTTGGGCGGCACGAGCAACGCGATGTGACGGCGGCTACTTGCCGGGCTCTTCATGATGAGCCTTTTCCCATGTCCCGTGCATCACCAGCCGTGAAGGAACGAGTTCGACTTCGCTAGCTCGCGGGAGACGTCGTCCATGAATGGGGAAGCGCGCACGACCTGGCTGCTGCTTCTAGGGGTCGCTCTCTCCGCCGCGACACTGGTACTCCTCACGGGCTGGGCGCCTCCTTATGGACTCTTTCACGACGAGTTCTACTACTGGGCTGGCGCTCTTCGCCCGGGTCTCGGCTACGTGGATCATCCGCCCCTGGCGCCGTGGATCTTGGCCGGAAGCATCGCGCTATTCGGCGATGGGCACCTGGGATTCGGAATAGTGCCCGCGCTTTGCGCGGCGGGCACCGTGTTTCTCACCGGGCGCATTGCGGAAAGCCTCGGCGCCGGACGCTTCGGCCAACTGCTCGCGGCCCTGGCGGTGGCGGTGGCGCCGATCTATCTGGTGTTTTTCAGCTTCTATTCGGTCAACTGCATTGGGCTTCTCGCCTGGACGGGAACCGGCTTCTTGTTGGTCAAGCTGATCCGTACAGGCAACGAGCGACTCTGGCTCGGGTTCGGGTTCATGTCGGGGCTTGCTCTGCTGAACAAGCATACGTTCCTACTGCTCGTCGCTGGGCTCGCGGTCGGAATGCTTGCGACCCCCATGCGCCGCCAACTCCGAAGCCACTACCTATGGCTCGGGGTTGCAATTGCGCTGCTGATCGCCTCTCCCAACATCTATTGGAACTTCGCGAATGGCTGGCCGTCGATCGAGTTCTACTCGACCCGGGGAGAGGGCATTCTCGACGCCACCGTAGGCCAGGCGCTGAAGATTCAGATCCTCGGGATGAATCCCGCGAACCTGCTGCTCTGGGTGCCAGGACTAATCTTCCTTCTGTTCTCGAAGGAGGCTCGCCCCTACCGACCGCTCGGCATCGCGTTTCTCGTGCTCTTCCTCGGAATCGTTCTCTCCGGACAGCGGCGCGGCGATCGGATCGTTGGGGTCTATCCCATCGCGTTCGC
>JAZDDE010000281.1:0-2377 GCA_036679495.1 Gemmatimonadota bacterium
CGTACTCGGCGGGCGCTGACAAGGCAGGAGTAACTGTGTGCCCGAGCCACGGCGAAAGAGCGGCTCCACCGAGGATCCCGATTGTGTATAGGGCCCGAGCCGGTCGCCACAGCCTGTACACACCGATTGAAGCGCCCAGATAGAATGCCAGCAGCAGCATGTAACTGACGCCCTCGGCATCCCCGACCGCCGCGTCTTGTTGGGACACGAAAGTCTGGAGCGGCGCAGGTAGCGAAGACTCCAGTGCCAACGAACCGATCGCGCCCGTGACGAGCAGTACCCATTCGGCGAGGACTGCGACTCGCAAAACTCTGGTTGTGCGTCCCAAGGCTCCCGCCGTCTAACGGACATGGCCTTCAGCTGCGCCAGCCAGCGCTGACCGGCATCGCCGAAGGCACTCAGTTGAATGCCAAAACGCTACCAAATCTAGAAACGTCTGGCTGGCTGGTGTCAGCTGCAAGGCCTCTTATGTTGCTAGGCGTGATTGAATGAAGTGACCGGTGGACATGATCACTGCCCACCGGTCTTCTTCAACCCGGAACGGAAGACCGGAAAGACCTGGGTCCCTTGTGAGACCGCTAACAAGCTCGGGTCTCCGTTCCAATGCTGCAGCGAAGCTCGAACGATCGCTTGGGCCGCAGGTGCGAGCCCGTATTCGAGAGCCCGAGTTCGTTGCTCCTTGGAGTCTACCATGGCCATCAATGTCGGGATCGACGTGTCGAAGCACAGCCTGGATTGGAGTGTCGGATCCGAGGGAAGTATCTGTCACGCAAAGAACGAGCCCCGGTCCATTGCTCAGCTCACCCGCCGTCTGGTCGAGATCGATCCCGAGCGGATCGTCGTCGAATCCACAGGAGGCTACGAACGTGTGGTGGTCGAGAAGCTCGCCGAGGCAGGGCTTCCCATCATCGTCGTCATCCCACGACGTGTACGAAGCTTTGGCGAGGGCGTTGGTTCCCTTGCGAAGACCGACGCGATCGACGCTCGCCTGCTCGCGCTGTTTGGAGAGAAGGCCCAACCTCCTTTCCGCCCGATTCCGCAGGGTACGGACCGTCTCCTGGCCGATCTCGTGGCTCGCCGCCGTCAGATCGTCTCCATCATCGTGGCCGAGAAGAACCGCCGCGACACAGCCTCGCGCGTCGTCCGGCGCACCATCGACCCGTGGTCCGAACACTCGCCAAGTTGGTTCGCGATCTCGAGCGACAGATCGACACCATGCTGCACCAAGATGCAGAACGCGCCGAACTCCTCGAACTACTCCAGACCGTCCCCGGTGTCGGTCCAGGCGTGGCCCGCACGCTGCTGATCAATCTCCCGGAACTCGGTCACCTGGGGCGCCGCGAAATCGCATCGCTCGTCGGCATCGCACCCTTCGCCCGAGACAGCGGAACATTTCGGGGCGCTCGACGGGTTCGCGGTGGCCGCGCCTCCGTGCGAACCGTCCTGTACCTGGCCGCGATGACCGCCTCTCGCTTCAACCCGCCGCTCACTGAGCTCTACCAGCGCCTCCGAAAGGCCGGCTAGCCGCCCAAGCTCGCCTTCGTCGCGGTCGCACGAAAGCTCCTCGTCGCCCTCAACGCCATCGCCAGAGATCGTACCGTCTGGAACCAATGATCCCTTGACTTCGATCACGATCGCTTGTTAGGCCGCACGCGCGTCCTAGTCGCCTTGTTGGTACCACTGGTACGAGGCCCCGTCCCAATAGATGATGCCGCTTGATGCTTCGAGCTTCTTCACCAGTAGGGCGTCGCCACGAAGCTTGGGCGGCGGGTCGGAGACCGCCCCCTGCTGCACGGTGCCCTTGGAGTAGACATGCCAAGCGTTCATCCAGGAGAAGTCGCCACCGCCGGCCCCGACTGGAGTACCTGCGCCGACAACGAGCGGCTGCGCGGCGCCGGCATGGACGATCGCGACACCTACCGCTCCCGTTCTCTTCTGTTCCACGACAACCGCGAGATCAATGCGTCCGTCTCCGTTGAAGTCGCCTTGAACAAGGAAAGGGTTGAGGCGTGTGGAAAGGAGGTATTTCGCGGAGAATGATTCACTCTCAAGTGAGGCGGCTGCCCAGCCGGGAACGCTCTGGCGCTGCTCCCACGATGGCTCGCCGGCCTGGGCCGTACCTGCGATGAAGACAACGATCAGACACCTTCTTGTGAACGACATGGATCTCGGTTCATGCGGCCTAACGGATCGGCGATAAGTGGCGTTGAATGGCGCCGCCGAGATCGCCGAACCTGATGAAGTTGAGGCTCCAGGGTACAGCGGCAATATGGTGCACGCTATTCAACGTCCATCTTCATCGCCTTGTTGAGCGGCGAGCGGGTGGACTTGCGTCCGCTACGGCGAGTCTGCGGCCACCGACTCCTGAAACACGGTG
>JAZDDE010000282.1:0-4012 GCA_036679495.1 Gemmatimonadota bacterium
TCCTGAGGAGACGGGCACGATGCTGTCGATTGTCGCCGCTCGCGAAAACGCCGGCAGCAAACGTTCCACCAACGGAGCGAAGCTCTGCGTGAACGAGTTCGAGGGCGGTTGCGGTCCGCTGAACACACCCGTCGCCGCATCGATCGACGGCGCCGGAGCGCTCGGATTTAGTGGGACCCCGTCGTCACCCGTAATCGACGACTGGAACGTAGCCAGCACCAGGTTGGGCGCATTCTGCCGCGGTACGGAACTCAGCGAGGGCGTGGGCGACGAGAGCGACGCCGGCCCGGAAGCCTGCGAGTTCAGGTCAGCTACCTGCACTGAGTAGAAGTACGTGAAGTTGTTGACCACGGTGGCGTCCGTGAACGTGAAGGGAACGCCATTGTCGGACAGCGGGACCGTATCCGTGCTGGCAGCGATGGCCCGTAGATCCACCGCGCGCACCATACCGCCTCCGGGGGGGCCACCATCGCGGCCGTTGTTGAAGATCATCTCGGCAGCCGTCGTGGCTCGGACCAAACCGCCGGCCCCGATTCCGCAGGTTTCACCCGCGACGAAGCCTACGACTGGCGTCACAACGCTATTCACCAAGGCTGTCGTCCCGACATCTTCCGTGGGTAGAACCGTCTCACAAGTGAAGTCAGTAAAGGTCGTGGTCTCGTAGTCGAAACTCGCCAGAGGCGCCAGATTCGCGCCGCTGGTGCCACGAAGGATCGTGTACTGCTCGACGTCGAACTCGCGGTAGTTCGGATTGAACAGCGCGCTGGTGTTATCCGAAGCGACCGCGAAGAACGGATCTCCAGTAGCCTCAGAGGGGCTGGTTTCCCAGATGACCGTCACCGTTCCGTCGCCAGGCACTAAGAAGAAAGTCGGCGCATCAGGAGCGAAGCCGAGCAGGAACTGATTGTCGAAGATCGTCTGAGCCACAAGCGCGCGACCGAGCAGACTGCCCGGGACCACATCGACGTCAAATTGGCTGACCTTGTTGGCGGGCGACTCAACAAAATTGGCCGGAGGCGCGCCGGTGTACTGGAACCAACCCGCTCCGCGCTCGATAGCCGTCGGAGCATTCCCAGCGGCCGACACCGATACCGTGCAGTTGTCCCCGTTAATGTCACAGCCGCGATCGCTTGGGAAGCCCGGGTGAAAGGACGGGAATCCCGGAGGATTGTCATTCGTTACCAGGGAATTCGCGTTGATCCCGGAAAGCGTGCCGTCAGGCATCGTCTCCACGGTCGCCGCAGCGATGTACGCAACCACGATCGTGCCGGACTGCCCAGCCTCAAGAGAAAACGGTCCGGAGGCCTGGTAGAACCGAGTATCGGACGACTGCTGGAACACAAAGCACACCGAGCGCTCGGTCGTGGCCGGATTACCGGTCTCGATCTCAGCCGCCACGTTGCACGGCGGGTCGCCCTGTGCAGGATCCAGGTTACCGGACAGATAACGCCACAACTGCTCGTCACCGAACGGGTCAATGAACTGCGCACCCGCCGAGCTCGGGTTCTGCGTGTTAGAGAACAACGTCAGGCCCACCTGCTCCCCGGTAGCCGGATCAATCGGACTACGAAGGTACTTCACACCCACGATCCCAACCGCATTCAAGAAGAACGGCGGGAAGAACAGGCTGGGCGGATAGGTGAAGCTAGCGTCGCCAAACGAACTTTCATACGAAAGACCTAGGTCGAACGGCAAAATAGCGGTCGAGAAGTTCGTTCCGGCGGAGGCCGATACGTCCATGTCGGTCGAGAACGACGCATACATCTCGTCGATCCGGAACCCGCCGTCCGGAAGCGCGTTGGCGCCGCCGAAGAATTGAGCCTCGTTTGGACCCTGGAAATCAGGGTCGCCCGTGGCGTTCTCAAAGTCGTAAAGGAAGTAAATGACGGACTCGTTACCCGACGGGAAGTTCCACGCCAGGCTCCGCTGCGTCACCCGGATCCCGACCGGGTGCTTACGATTGGAGTTCCGGCTGGGATCTCCGTCCCAGTACTGGGTCCAGGAGTCTTGCTGCGATGCCGTCCTTCGGCCTATAAGAACAGGCTGGAAGAGTTCTGTGTTGAGCACGAACGCTTCTGCCGGCCAATTGGCCAGGTCATCCGCGTTCTGCGAGTCGAACACGTCCTGGAGGGGAGCGCTGTGCTGCTGTGTACCGCGCGCGTCGAAGTAGTAGGCGGCAACGGTGTCATTCGCCCACGGGCCAGCCTCGTCGGAATGAATACCGGCGATCTGAAGACCCGTGTTGAAAATGTACTGATTTACTGACCCCGTGGGCCAGAAACCACCACCACCGGTCGGGCTGTTGAATACGTCCGTGCAGACGTTGCCCTGGTTGTCCACGCCGCACTGGAGCTGGTTGCCCCGCAGCACCGCAGTCGGACCTGAAAACAAGGAGAAGGAACCGCGCTGCGCGTCGCGCAGGCGCTTCCCCTCCGGGGTTACGTCACCGATGGCTGTGGCGCCGGCAGCGAGCAGTAGGCCGGTCAGGGCTCCGCCCCACCAGGCCCGCCTGCTGAACCGGCCGAGCTGTGCAAACATCGTGAGCTTCATTGCCACTCCTGGTCTTTCGGGAAGTGGGGGGTGGCCGCCAGGGCCACCCCCCTCCGCCGAGTGAAAAAGGCTCTTATTCCTTGCCTAACTGCTCCTAGAAGGAGAGCCGGGCGCCCAGCCGCAGGGACTGGTTCGAAAGTTCAAACTGGTTCTGGCCGAAGGCGAAGTCGTACACCTGCCCGAACGCGAGGTCTTGCTCCTCGACGGTAAAGATTCCGTCGCCGTTACCGAACCGCTGTTCGGTCCGCAGAAGCATGAACTTGTTGAAGTCGTTCTCGGGACTCTCGGCCGCGATATCGAAGTCGTCCACATCCGTATCGCCGTCTAGCCGGCTGTCACCCAGTGAGTTGGCCAGGAACTGATTCCGGAAGAACGTGTTCACCGAGTTTCCGGTCTCGAGGAAAACTGTAGTCGTGTTCTGGAGGTCGAACGGGTTCCTCCAATCGGCGAACAACTGCCAGTCCAGCCCACCCAGCTCGAAAGCCTTGGTGAACCGAACGTCTATGTTGATCGCCCACGGAGTCTGGAGGGCGCTGAGCGTCGTCTCTGCCTGCCCTGTCAGGCCCGCGAAGGTCGGAGGACCGGTCTGCCCGATGCCCTGATTGATCAGCTTCGTGAACAGCAGTCCGCTGCGGACCCGCAGCGTGGCGAAGAAGCCCATCTGCGACAGGACGTCGCCGGCCAGGGAGCCTTCCATGAAGTCGGACGGGAAGAACAGGCTCGACGTGTAGGCAATGTTGTGCTTCCGGCTCTGCTCGAGCGGCAGCAGCAACTCCGGCGGATTGTCGGGCACACCCGTCAGCGTCGAGATGTTCGACACGTTCCGGAGAATCAGACCCGTGAAGGTGAACGGATCGGAACCGGTGCCCTTGGCGTCAAGGAAGCTGTACGCCAGGCTGCCCTGGTAGATGTTGCTGACTGTCTTGTCGATCTTCAACTCGAAGCCGTTCGATTCCGTGAAGTCGTCGTTCGTCATCACGTTGAGGAAGAAGATCTGGCCAGGGTTGGTCGGATCCTCAAACGGCAGCTTCCGGAACGTGAGGCCGGCGCGCTGCTTCTTGTTGAAGGCCGCAATATCGAACACCAGGTCTTGGCCCACGAGCTGACGGTATCCGAACTCGAATGTCCTCGTAGACGGAAGCCGAACGTCGCGGGCAAACGTCGTGTTCGTGTTTGAGTTCCCGCTGCGGAGATCGTTGTTCGTGTTTCGCAGCACGCCCAGCTGCTGCGCTGCCGCAGTGGTGAAGAAGGCCGGGGTCTGCACGAACCGGCCCCAACTCAGACGGAACGTCGAAGTCGGCGTAACCGGGAAAGCCGCACCGAGCCGCGGGCTGAATTCAGACTTGGTGTCGGACTCGATGAAGTTGTTGATGCACGTGGACGCCCCGTTGCATGCGGTAGCCAGCGGGCCGAACGTCAGCGGGTCACCCGGTGTCGAGTTCTGCACCACGAAGCCCGCCTT
>JAZDDE010000283.1:0-2070 GCA_036679495.1 Gemmatimonadota bacterium
ACCCGCCAGGGCGGGCTCAACAGGTTCGATCGGGCGACCGGGACCTTCACCCACTTCCGGCACGATCCGGACGATCCGTCGAGCCTCAGCTCCGACATCGTCGCCGCGATCTACGAGGACCGTGACGGGGTGCTGTGGATCGCCACCCCGTATGGCGGCCTCCATCTCATGAACCGAGAGACCGGCACCTTCAGGCGCTTCCGTCTGAGCATGAGCACGGTATCTGAGGGTTTCAGCGAGGATTTTGGTCACGTAGACTGATGGGGGCGGCAGGACCACCCTCAAAAAGCTTGATGATTCTGCTGCGTATTTCTGCACTCTTCAGGCTTGGAAATATCTCTCGAATAGGGTACGATGGTGCGTGAAAGGAGATTCCATGATGTACCAGAGTTTGCTCAACAGAGCCGACCTGTATCCGGTTCTCCGGAAACTCGACGAAGAGATGGCCGAGGAGGCCCATAAGCGCGGCTGCCCCTGTGGGGGGAGGCTTGACCGAGCCTGCTACCCGCGCAAGCCGCGGGGGGCTCCGCCGGAGGTAGAAGGCGACAAAGACTACCGGCAGCGGCTGAGTTTTTGTTGCGCCACCGAAGGATGCCGGCGGCGGACAACTCCTCCATCCGCGCTCTTCATGGGTCGTAAGATTTACCTCGGTGCGGTGGTGGTTCTGATCAGCGTGCTGCGTCAGGGGCCGACTCCGGCCCGACTGGCGCGGCTGCAGGAGTGTGTGGGAGTCAGCGCCCGAACGGTGAAGCGATGGCGAGAGTGGTGGCTTTCGAGCTTCGTGAGAAGCGACTGCTGGAAGGCAGCGCAAGGACTTCTGAGGGCGCCGCTGGACGAAAACCAGCTTCCGTTGTGCCTCTGGGAGGCCTTCGAGGCGAAGGAGGAGACGCTGAAGCTGGTTCTACTGCTGCGATTCATCCGTCCTCTGACGAGCCTTTCGGCCCCGGCGAGTTCTTCTTTTTGAGGGACCGATGCCGACCCGCAGAAGATGCCGCTTGATGTCGGTGTATCCGCTCCGATAGCGTTCGCGGCGGTGAAAAACAGAGGTTCTGCGTTCGCTGGAAGGAAGCGAACGCAACGCTCGAAGGACCAGCCCCGGAGGTGTCCGTGAGCGCTTGGGATATCTGTGGCTCCGGCTGCCGGCTGACGCAGTGCTTTGAATGAGCCCGAGTGAAGAAAGCGATCCGCACCTACGCTGTACCTCTGAGTTTCCCGTTTCCCTTTCCCTCCAACCTCTACAGCAGCGCGGGAAACGGAAACGGGAAACTCGGCACCGCCATGCTGCCACCTCCGGCTCCAGCACCTTCGGCTCCAGCACCGGTTCAGGCACCAACCGAGCGATAGCCGCGAGAGCCGTACAAGGTCTCGTGTCTTGAGCCATGCGGCGACTGAGCTTGTCTTTTGTCTTCTGGGCTGGGATGAGAGGAGGAGTTTGTTTCCCTTGCGCCTAGCGGCGAGCGTCTGTCTTTGGTGGATGAGGCGAAGGCCTCTGCATCGGGTGTTCAAGGCTCCTCTGGGCCCCCCTCAGAGCGGAGCCTCTGCCCATCCCCGCGGTCGCACTCCTCGGAGCCCGATGCAAATCCATCAGTTACGTTGAAAAGACCACCATCAATTTTCGAGATCACGCTCACCGTCACGATCTGGACGATCCCGCAAGTCTCCCGAGCGACAACGTCTCGGTCATCTGCGAGGCCCGCGACGGTGCGCTCTGGTTGGGGACCTTGGGCGCGGGGCTCGTGCGCTTCGACCCCGAGCGGCGGACCTTCGAGCAGTACGAGCACGATCCCGACGACCCCGGCAGCCTGGCAAGCGACATGGTGATGTCGCTCTTCGAGGACTCGAGCGGCAAGCTCTGGGTCGGGTCGTGGGAAGGGCCGGTTTCGAGCTTCGACCCCAGCGCCGGGACCGGGCCGCGACAGGCCGGGCCGCGACAGGCGTTCGCCCGCTACGACCACGATCCCGACGACCCGGGGAGCTTGAGCGATACGAACGCCGTCATCTCGATCTTCGAGGACCGTGCCGGGATCCTCTGGTTCGGCACCTGGCGAGGCGGGCTCAACAAGCTCGACC
>JAZDDE010000284.1:0-4875 GCA_036679495.1 Gemmatimonadota bacterium
GCCTCCAATGTAGCGAGTTTTTCAGTCGGGTCCGCGCGCAGGTAGATTTCCGTGGACTTCACACTCGCATGCCCCAGCCATAATGAAACCTTTCGGACGTCGCGGGTAGCCTGGGGGCGTAACCGGTCGTCCGCGCCCTCCAATCTATGCGGCGATAGCCCATTCCGCGTCGTCAGTCAGGTCAGTATGTGGATATAGGCGTTCCTTCTCCTTTACGATGCGAAACGCCTGAAACTCGTCCCATTGGTTGCCGAGATGAATGCTCCGCAGATCCAGCATGGCTTGTGCGCCTTGGAGCACCCATTGCATCCCAGCTCTCTCCAAGCGATCCTTGACCAGATGCCGACAGGCGCCCTCAATCACGCCTGTGGCGATAGGGTAGCCCTCGCGGAGGTACTCGTGGTACTGCATACGGTGGCGGTTGTTTTCAAAGTACTGACAGATTCTTATCAGTTGTTTGTTCTTGCGGCCTCTGAGTCCGCTGAGAGTGCCCATACGTCGCAAACCGATGATCACCGAACGGATCTCTCCACGGAGGATCCGAGAGACGCGTTGGCGGACGAATTGGGCGACCGCGGCGCTGCCCTTGGGATGGAAGAGATAGGCTGCGCGCCACAGGCGTGGCGTGACATGGAGCAGATCGAGAATTTGGATAGCGTGGGGAGGGAGATAGGTTTTCGCCGCCTCCCAGAGCGAGGTCTGACCGTCCATCAGCAGCACCAACGGCCTCTCGTTGAGGGGATTGCGCTCGGCGGTTTCCAGGCCCATCCAACCAAAGATCTCCTCCATGGCGGGTTGAGTGGTCCCCTCCTCGTCGCGCGCGAGGCTCGCTCGAACCCGCTTATGTTGGGGGTGAGGTCGATCTCGCGCGGCCGACGCACCGGGCCGGCGAAACAGCGAGTCCACCACGTCCTCAGGGGTCCGCTCGAAGCGGTCCACGGTGTAGGTGGCACCGACCAGCGCCATCTTTTTAGCTCCCGGTGTCGGACCTTTCGACGGCTGGTGATTCTCAATCGGCGACACGCTCGCGCGGCGGCGGATCGGAACCCCTTTACCGTCGGCACTGACCACCATCAACTCGCCTTCCTCCGAGGCCGCCGGGGTCTGCAGCGAGTCCCAATAATCGACCACCGGCTGCGCCATCTTCCGGTTCATCCGCTCCAGACTGTCGACCGACTGCGAAAACCCCAGAATCCTCTGCAGGGTGGCGTTGACCTCGGCATAAGGAGTTTCCACGGTCAGGCGTTGGTCCCAGTCCTGAAGCACATACGAGAACTTGCTCTCCGGCAACTGAAGGCGATGGTCCACCGGCACGAACTCGATTTTTTGTCCCTCCCGCGTCCCATACGTCACCCGAGGCAGTTCAAAGGCACCAAAAATCGATCGGTAGGTGTCTTTGTCTTAGTCTCACCACCGCTCCGCCGGTGTTTTTTCCTGACACGTTTCTGCCGTCCGATTCTTGTTTCGGTCGGCGTCCGGAGGGCCGGGAGGGCATCCTTCACTCGAAGGAGGTCACGATGAATGATCGAACGCCAGCCCCCAAGAAGCGTCTGTCCTGCGGTCGTCGGTACTCGCCGGCGCAGAAGGCTCAGATCCTCCAGGACGCCTTGGATACCAATGTCGAGAAAGCGGCTGTCAAGCATGGCTGCTCCAGTTGGAGCATCTACGAGTGGCGCCGGAAACAGAGACTGGCTGCCAATTCCCTCGGTGCCGAGCCCCACAGCGGTGATCGCGAAAGCTCAGACGACTCGCTGTCGGCCGACACCACCCAAGCCGAGCGCTACCGCCTGATCCTTCAGATGTGGCGCCAGCAGCCGGGCCTCGGTCCCAGCCAGATCCGCAACCAGCTTAAACGCAAGGGGTTCAAAGCGTCAGTCACCACTGTGCGGGCGATCATGGAAGAGCACGGCTACGTGCAGCCGAAGACCCGCCGCAAAGAGCACACGGGACGCTACGAAGCGATCCGCCCCTTGCAGCTTTACCACCTGGACTTCTGCCACTTTCACGTCCATCGCCAGAAGCAGTGTTTGTTACTGATCATCGACGACCACTCGCGCTTCATCCCTGGCTGGACGCTGTTGAAGAGCGAGCACGCGGCCGGCGTCCTCGATGCCTTCGAGCAGACCGTGAATCGCTACGGCCGGCCTGAGGCGATGATGACCGACCGCGGCGGCGCCTTCCACTCCTGGAACGGTCTGAGTCAGTTTGAACGCCGGCTGGAAGAGTACGGCATCGACCATTATCTGGCCAAGGAGCCCCAGATCAACGGCAAGGCCGAAGCCTTGATGGCCACCGTGCAGAAGGAACTCATCCGCCAGGTCGAGTTCACCGATCTCGCCGACGCCCAACGCCAGATCCGCCGATGGGTCCGGTTTTACAACTACCAGCGCACCCATCATGGCCTCGGCGGCCTTTTGGTCCCGGCCGATCGCTTCCATGGCTGGGAGCAGCAGACCCTTAAGCGCATCGAGCAGGGCCACGGCGCCGACTTCCAGGACTTGCTCAGCCCCGAAGGACGCGGCCTCGAGCTGTTCAAGGTCGTCTCGGTCGCAGGACAGCCAGCGGTCTATCTGATGGGAACCAAGGTGTTCGGATAACCAATTCAGGGTAGTAAAAGATCCTCTCTTTCTGGGAGAGTCCTCTCGTAATCGCCAAACCACGAAGGACATCCTGAGAGAGAGGATCCTCATGAAGCTACCGCCTCAACTGCTCAAACACAACACGCTGATGCTCGCAATTCTCACTCTCGCACGCCAACTTGCTGATGCCTTGGAGGTCGATCTGAGCGCCCCCTTAGCGGAGATCTGCCGTACTCTGGGGGCCAATCGCACCTCCGTGTACGAGCAGCTCCAGCGCCTCCTGACGGGCTTGGAAAAGCTCGCTCAGGCGCGACCTGGCCGGCCGCCAACCGACGCAGCGCTCGAGCCTGACTCACAGCCCGCGGCTCTCACCATCGAGGTGCTCGAATTCCGCGTCCAGCATCCCGGCGCGGTGATCGGTCATCGGCAGCGCACCATCTACGCCGGTGTCTTCCGGCGTTTCATCCTTGAGCACCATGACCGCTGGCAGGGCACCCTCCGGGCCTTCGCACAGGCCGTACGCGTGCCCCTGGACACCTTGCGCGACTGGATCACCAACGACCACGCCGAGGACCTCAAACCAAAGCTCAAACCACGCCCCTCGGTCCCCGCCAACGCCTCGCAGCTGACCCGACTCGTCGTCGACGAATGGATGCGATGGGTCGGTCCAGCCCGACCCTTTATCTCTCATGCAGCCCAATGCTTCGATCTCTCACACGCACAGATCGCCCGGCTGATGAAGATCCTCGGAATCATCAGCACGCGGCCCAGGCGCGCCACGCCTCGCTTCCGAGGATCGACCCAGATACTCAGCCCCGCAACCATGCTCGTCACCGATGGCAAGTGGCTCACCGTCGAGCTCATCGACAGTGAGCAGACTCTCTACCTCAACTGGCAAGGCATCGTCGATCAAACCACCGGCTGTGACACGGCCGCCGTCGTCACCTCGCAGGAGGATGCCGCAGCCGTCCAGCACGCCTACGAGCGCTCCGTGCAGTTTCTCGGCGGCTACGTTCCTGAGGCCCTCTTGCACGACAACAGGCCATGCTATGGCGACGACAAGCTGCGACAGACCCTGAAGCGCTACGGCACCGACATGATTCCCACCACTTTGGGACGAGCGCAAAACAAAGCCATTCTCGAGGGCGCCTTCGGCCTCTTCCAGCAACGCGTCGGAACACTCAGACTCGACGACTCCGACGACGATACTTTGATCCGTAGCGCCGTGGAGGAAATGGTGCGCCTCTACATCGCCGCCACCAACAACATCCCACGCATCGAACTCGACGGCCGCAGCCGACTCCAGGCCCTCCAGGAAGCTTGCCCCACCGCCGAACAACGACGACGCGACGAAGAATTCCTCGCCCGACTCAAGGCCGACCACCGAAAACCCAGACGACAACTACCCCGACCCGACTCACTCAAGCTCATCGAACACGTCTTCGAACGCTTCGACCTCGCCTCCCAAGATCCCAAAGGCGATCTGCGACGATTCCTCGCCACTTTCTCACCCGCGGCCATTCGCCGTGCGGCCGCCGTCCTTGCCGCCAAGATCGAACACCTCGACCGTCGCTATGCTCATCGATATCTCACCAAGGTCATACGCAGCAAACAGGACGAACTCGATCTCGAGCGCGCCGCGGAGGAACTCCTAGAGCTGTGCCAACGACAACGCCAAGACTGGACCTATGACGAGGAGCAACATTTCCAGATACTCGCCGAACAGCACAACGATCCCGCCGAGCTCGTCGCCGCCGTCGCACAACGCGCCGCCTTCGGCGGACTCCCTCTCCAAGCCACCTTCTGGAACCGGAAGCTACTCGAGCTTCTAGATCAAGCCGATCACCTCGTCGACCGCGTCAAGAAGATGCTCATCCGACTCTACGAGGCGCCGAAACAGCAACGCCTCGATCTGCTCGACCTCATCACCGCTCACCAGCACGGACTCCGATGAATCGATTTGCCCACATCGAGGCCCGTTGGATGCCAACAGACCTCCAGAGACAACCAGCATCGCCTCGGCGAGGCTTCATCACCCAAATCGACGCTCCAATGCCCTACAACAGCCACAAAGCCCTGAATCGAAACACCCACACCATGTGGGACAACCCGGGATGCCTCGCCCCACAACCCTCCACAGAGGTGTCAGGAATTAGATCGGTGGACTGGCTTGACAAGGACACATAAAGTCGGCGCTGTTGCTCATCCAGAAGGCTGTAGAACAGAAGGGCTGCAGCCCTCAGTTCGTCTGGCAAGATCGCTTCACTGACCGGCTGTGCGACCCACTCGCCTGCCT
>JAZDDE010000285.1:0-2421 GCA_036679495.1 Gemmatimonadota bacterium
GCAGAGGAGCCGTGGCTGCGGTCGCTGCTCGGAAGCTCGATGAAGAGTACGTCTCCCGGACGAGGCGGTACCTGTAACGCGCGGGCCGCCCAACAAGGGCCTGCAGCTGCAACAAACAGCTCGGCGCAATCGACCGTGGTAGCATTCTAGCGTCGGCACGCTGTGCCTCGGCATTGACGGTCAGCTGTGTTCGTTGCAGCTGAAGCCCGATTCGTTGGGCGGCGGGAGTAATGCTTGATCGGGGACGCTGAACTCTTTGTCGCGCTAGCTGAGATCGCAGGCGTGTTCGTTGGCTTCGGGGCCCTCATCGGTGTCACGAGAAGAGGCAGCGCGGCAATTTCCGACCGGGTCCAGATTCGCGGTGTTGTTCTCACTGGGCTCCTCGTCGTGGCAAGTGCCCTGATCCCGGTGGGCCTGGAGCGCTACTCCCTCGATCCGGATACGGTTTGGCGTGTCTCCAGCATCGCGTTTCTACTTCTGATCTGGACTGTGTTCCTGGTGCCGTTGCGAGATCCCGCCGACCGGAGCGAGTTCCTCTCTCAATTCAAGACCGAGCCCATGGGCTTGGTATTTCTGCTATGCCTGGAGATAGCTGTCCAAGGCCCCCTCGTGCTCGTTATTCTCGGATCGTTTCCAGCTGTGTCGCCCGCTCTGTACACAACCGCGCTCATCATCAATCTGTTGCAGGCTGCCCTCTTGCTAAGCCAGCTGGTGCTCTCGCGGGCGGACGAGGCCGTCTAGCTTCTCGCCCGCCCTCCCCACAAGGCGTTGCTGCGGAGCATCAACAGCTCGGTTCGATTGACCTTGGTCGACGTCTGGCGGCATACTTCTAGAGGGTCGGGTCCGGTCAGCGCTGTTGCTGGCCGCTGAACGCAGATCCGGTAGACGGCAGGACCGGTGAGGTCTCCTTGCAGGAACAGGCGGTTTCGATCGATCGTAGACGTCGAACCCACCTCGGGATACTTCGGAACGAACTCCGAGGTAGGTCGTACGAGCGGTTCTTTCGCTGGGAGCTGAGCCCGCTACCAGATCACGTCGAGAAGGCGCTCGTTCAGGGGGCGGCCAACCCAAGCGGCGTTCTCCCGAGATCGGATGTCAATCGCCTCCTGGAGCCCGGATACCTTCCATTGGAAACTGGCTGGGCGAGGCTCCCTGATGGGACGGCCCACGTTGCGGTCCTCACCCAGTTTCCCGCGGCGACCGGAGAGATGATCGACTGGTGGTTTGGCTGGCATGGAGCCGAAACGGAGAGGTACAAGCTCTGGCATCCGAAAGCGCATCTCTTTTCGAAGATGCGTTACGAGCGCGCGGAAGTGTCCGGCCTTACCAACCGACAGAGATACATCGGAAACACTTCCTACGTCGACGAATACGTTGGCCCGACTATTCATCGGCTGGCGATTTCCTTCCACGAGCCTCGCCAATTCGGCCTGGCGGAGCACTCATTCAAGGACGCTGGGGTCAGCACGGCCATCTGTGCTCGCGTTGGTTTCAGCGACAGACCGATCGACACCGGCTACCTGGTCCACCTCATTCGCGAGACTCCACAAGGCTGCGAGATGCGCAGCCGCTTCTGGCTCGGTGAGGTTCACGTTCGCAATCTCCGTGAACGGAATCCGGTCGACCGAGCTCTCGGCAGCCGTTTCGTCCGGAGCTTGTTGCTTCCGGAACGGCTCAGTCGAGACCTGTTGATTCATTGCGCGGAGGAGATGAATCATCTTGCGAGTTTTCTCCCGGCACTCTTCACGCAGGAGAGCGGCAGTCAATCGCCTGACGTCTAACACCGCGCGGCAGCTGCCGGCCCCAGCTTGCTTCCTTCGGGTCTGATAGCTTTCGCTTCAGGACATTCGTAGCCGTCGGCGGGGCTTCCACCGCAGGCCGGCACTGAGCCCTCGGTCCGTTGAGGCGGCGGAACGGCCCATCGGAAAACCGCGACCGGCTGGGTGCTGACCACGACGATGAACGAAGCAGCGGAGGGAGAGCTCGAGGGCGACCTTCGCGCCCTCGCCGATCTACTTCCCCGTCTTCTCCCAGACCGAGACGTGGGAGGTGCTCTCGTCGGTAAACGGCTCGCGGGTCCAACCGGCCCAGCGCTCGCGCAAGGTCATACCGGCGAGGCGCGCCATCAGGTCGAGCTCGGCGGGCCAGACGTAACGGTAGGGCGCCGAGAAGGTCCGGAGGTCACCGTCGTCGATCCAGTAGTGGTGCGAGTACAGGATCTGACCCACGAAATCCGTGTACTCGTCGAAGGCGAGGTGGGTCCGACGCACGTCGGACGCACGCACCCGTTCGCCCGGCGGCACCCGACGCAGCTCGGGGACGAAGACCTCGATGACGAAGCACCCGCCGGGCTCGAGGTGAGCGGCCGCGTTCCGGAAGCACGCCACCTGCTCGTCCTGCGTCGTCAAGTTGGTGATCGTG
>JAZDDE010000286.1:0-14023 GCA_036679495.1 Gemmatimonadota bacterium
GCGGCGTGATCGACCCGCGCACGAGTCCGACCGCGTTCCTGGCGCATCGATCGGAGGATCGTCATGACCGATGAGCAACAGACCAGCCAGGCGCTGGACAATGCCGGTGTCAGGGTGCCACCGCCCATCCTACTGATCGTTGCAATCCTCGCCGGCTATGGCTTACAGCAGATCTGGGCGCTGGAGTTGACGAACGGGTCCGGATGGTACGTCGCGGGCTGGGCGTTGATCAGCGTAGCCGTCATCATCCTGATCACCTCCTGGGTACAGTTCTACCAGGCCAAAACCAATATTCAGCCACACAAGCCATCGAGTGTCGTTATCCAGAGCGGGGTCTACCGCTTTTCCCGGAACCCCATTTATGTGGCGGGCCTGTTGCTGCAGCTGGGTATCGCCCTGCTGATGAACAACCTGTGGATCGTCTTGCTCGTCCCGGTCAGCAAGTTTGTCTTCGACAGGTACATCATTGCGCGTGAGGAAGCTTACTTGGAGCGCGCATTCGGCGAAATCTACCTGGACTACAAGCGCACCGTCCGGCGCTGGCTGTAACAGTCGAGTGTCAAGAACAGCCAGGAGGTGTCCTCAGATACTCCTATCGGAGGGCAGCGAAACGCTGGTCTGAGTATTGGCACACTACGGGGAATCCCTCCTGCTTAGCTCTCCACGGCGCGCGTAAACGCGGGGCGCGAGAGGCAGGAATCGAACCAGCGCTTTACATTCGGAAAGCCCGCGACGTCGAAGCTTACGATTTTGGCCAGCGAGAGCACGGATGCCACGTTGAGATCGGCGATGCTGAACGCATCACCCAGCAAGTGCGGGCGATTGGCCAGGTGCCCATCCAACACCCGCAGGGGCCGTTCAAGCGCCTCCGCCGCGGCCTCGATCCGGCTGGCATCCCGCTCCGCCTCGGGCAGCATGACCCGATGCAGGAGCATCTGAATCAGGTGTGCCTCGAGCTCGGTCATGCCCCAGAAGCTCCACTGCACGGCGCGCGCCTCGTCTTCGAGCGTCTTCGGCTGCAGACCGCCGTCGTATTTCTTGGCGAGATAGAGGTTGATCGCCATCGACTCGAACAGCGTCAATTCGCCGTCGGTCAGAACGGGGACGCGCCCATTGGCGTTGATCGCCAGGAACTCGGGCTTCTTGCTGTCGCCCACGAAGTGGATGGGTACGTTCTCGTACTCGATGCCGATCTCCTCGAGGGCCCAGAGTGACCGGGAGGCGCGCGACCTCGAGATTCCGTAGAGCTTGATCATGGGGGGTCTCCTTCTGTGGACTCACAGCATAGCGCGTTGGGCCAGGAGACTAGAGTCTCTCGAGTAGCTCGGTATGATATCTTCGGAGCGACATGTTCGAGCTTCCGCGTGGTGTCCCTCGTCGCATCGCTTTGATCGCTCTGACGCTTGCATTCGTCGCAGCGGGAATCGGCCACTACATCAACACGGACTTCTATCTTTCGATCATGCCACCGTATCTCCCAGCCCACCTGGAGCTGGTGTACGTGAGCGGTGCGTTCGAGATCCTCGGCGGACTGGCCGTTCTCCCGCTGCCAACGCGCCGTCTCGCCGGGTACGGTCTGATAGCACTGCTACTTGCCATCTTTCCCGCCAATATCCACATGGCGGTCAACCCCGAGGAGTACCTGGCGGGAGGTATCCCACTCTTGGGCCTCTACGCTCGCCTTCCGCTTCAGTTCGTGCTCATGGGGTGGGCGTGGTGGGCCACCCAGCCTGATTCATAAAGCTCTACGTCTTTCCCTTAGCTCCGAACTCCACCAAGCTGCGCTGGTACCTGACCGACCCTCGCAAGGCAGCAGACGCAATGATGCGTCATCATCCCTTCCAGGGGCGGTCGGGAGGGCCCACGTTATACAGCTCGGCGGAGTTGGAGAAGAGGATCTGTTCGCGAACCTCTTGGGACAGATGGCCGAAGGCCGCGTCGATCTTCTGGCGGACCTCTTTTCCATAGAGGCAGATAGGGTGGGGATAGTCGGTCTCGAAGAGAACGCGATTGGTTCCAATCTCGTCCAGGAAGTTCTTCGCTGGAAACTCCTCGAAGAAGGTGCAGGCCCAGACCTGCTCGCGCAGGTACTCGCTGGGGCGCTTCGTGAACTCGGGCTTCTCGGTCCGGACGTTTGTGTAGTCGAAGCCGTGGTCGAGGGCCTCTTTTACGAAGGGCAGCCACCCGATCCCGCTCTCCACAGAGACAAGTCGGAGCCGCGGATTTCGCGGCAGGATTCCTGACATCACGACATCCATCAGCTGGATCGCGTTGGTGAGCAAGATGGACATCGACCCCGAGGTCGTGGTGGGTCCGATGCCGTGCGCGGCGAAGCGCGCTGGATTCATGAGCTGGTCTTGGAAGTCTCCGCTGCCGATGTGCAGGCTGATGGGGAGATCGACCTCCTGGGCGGCGTTCCAGATGGGATCCCAGTGGCGATCGCCGATGAACGGCATTCCAAAATCCTGGGGAGCGCTCGTGAAGAGGATGGCCCGATGCCCGATCTCGCGACATCGATGGATCTCGGCTACCGCGGCTTCGACGTCCCAGAAGGGGGTCGCCATTACCGGGATGAAACGGCGCGGATCGGGAGAGATCCATTCGATGAGCCAGTCGTTGTAGGCCCGCACGCATGCGAGCATGAGCTCAGGGTCGTCCAGTCCAAGGAAGGTCTCGCTGCCGAAGCCTCCGATGTTGGGGTACAGGGCCATCGCCCAGGCGCCGATCTCGTCCATGTACGCAAGGCGCGCCTTGGCGTCATAGGCGGCGGGCGGACACTCATCCAGGTTCTTAGGAATGGAAGGGAAAGGCTCCGGCCAGCCCGCCACCGCGGTGGCGCCCACTGGGATCTTGCGTTCGGCTCGTCCGAACTGCCATAGGTCGACTCCGTCGTCCGTGCGGATCATGCGCGGCGCAGCGTCCTGGAACTTCTGAGGCAGGCGGGACGTCCAGACGTCTCCCGGCTCAGTGATGTGGGTGTCGGCGTCGATGAACCAGTCTGTGCACTTCATCAGCGGATCTCCTTAGAGGTAGGCCGAAAACGTGGAATTGCCAAATCCGGGCTCATATCCTCCCAAACGAGTTCAACCGGAACTCCAATCTCGAGCTCATCCGGATTCACGTCGACGAGGTTCGAGATGATCCGCACTCCGCCCGCACCGTCCAGTGCGATGACCGCGATGACGTAGGGAAGCTCCTGGCCCGCTGCGATGGCGCGGTGCACGATGGTGTAGGTGTAGACTTCACCTCGGCCCGAAACCTCCTTCCAATCGGAGTCTGCGGAGCGACACTCCGGACAAACTGGCGCAGGGGGAAGCCGCGTATGCTCGCAAGACGTGCAGCGTTGTACGACGAGCCGGTGCTCGGCGGCGGCTTCCCACCAGGGTAGTGTGGTGGTGTCCGCCATGGGCGGTGGCATGCTGTCGGGAAAGAACCGGTCGCTCATCTTCGCCCCAGTAGAATTGCGCTCGAGGGGACGCAGGCTGCACTCGTGACCAGGCAGACCTCGGCGTTTTCGACCGGGCTGGTGGACTCGCCGCGCAGTGAGCGTACGCCCTCGACGACGTGGTTGAGTCCGTGGATGTAGGCTTCGGAGAGGCTTCCACCGTGGGTGTTGGTGGGGAGGCTCCCGCCTTGCTGCGACAGGGCACCGCTTTCGATGAAGGGGCCTCCCTCGCCTCGCTCGCAAAATCCATAGTCCTCGACCTGCATCAGGACGCAGCCCGTGAAGTGATCGTAGAGCTGGGCGACATCCACATCGCTGGGGCCAAGGCCCGACTTGCCCCAGAGGCGAGTGGCCATCTCCTCACAGCCCCCCGTCGCGTAGAGCTCATCGGCGATGTTGGCGTTGCTAAATGGCCCAAACCCGTATCCCTTGGGTGCCCCCTGCTCGCTCGCGAGGATCTCAACGAGTCGCTTCGCGAGGTCGCGTGCGCGCGCCTCGGTGGTGACGACGACCGCGCAGGCTCCATCGCTTTCAAGGCAGCAATCAAAGAGGCGATGGGGATCCGCGATCATGGGCGAAGCCTGGTGATCTTCGAGCGTCATCTTGCGCCCGCCCATGACAGCGCGTGGATTACGATTCGCGTGCTCCCGAAACGTCACCGCAATCATGCCCAACTGCTCGCTCGTTGTTCCATATAGATGCATATGACGTCGTGTTGGCAGGGCATACGCCGCGGCGGCCATCAAGAGGCCGTAGGGCATGGCGAAGCCTATGGAGGCCAGCATCAACGAATTGGCCTGCTTCAGCCTCGGGGGCTCCGAGTTTGCGGGGGCATCCGCATTCATCCCCGCGTTACCAAATCGAAAGAACTGTCCCTGGCAGAGCGAGCGGTAGACCACGACCACTTCGGCCTGGCCGGTCTCCACGGCCATCGCGGCATTGGAGATGGCCGCGCAGCCGCCTCCTCCGCCCGGCATCCACACCATGTTGGCAAAGCGCAATGCGGGGAGCCCCAACTCGGCCGCAAGGAAGACGGCCTCATTGCGATCCTCGGCGAAGGAAGCCAGACCGTCGACGTCGTCCATCGAGAGGCCGGCATCCGCGACGGCACGCTGGATCGCCTGGCACGCCAGTGCGTGCTCCGTCACATCACCGATCTTGCCCCATCGGGTGTATTGCGACTCTCCAACGCCGACGATGTGCGCCCGCGGTCGACTCATGGTGTGGCCGCTAGGCGGCCGGCAGCCCGTTGGCCGCGATCTCCTGACCCAACCGATCGAGCTGATGCTTGGCAGAGCCGAGCTCGTGCTCGATCTGAATCGCCCAGGTGAAATAGCGATGCAGCGGGTAGTCCATATCGATTCCGATGCCGCCATGTAGATGCTGGCAGGCGTAGGCGGCGGACTGCCCGCCCTCGGCGGCCCAGAACTTCGCAACGGCGACGTGCTCTTTGGCAGGCAAATTTTGGGAAAGGCGCCAGGCTGCCTCCTGGGCGCTAAGACGTATAGCCTCGACGTTGATATAGGCGTCGGCGGCCCGCTGATGAACGGCCTGAAAGCTGCCGATCGGGCGGTCGAATTGAATTCGCTCGCGGCTGTACTCCGCCGTCATCTCGAGCGCGCGTTCCGTCACCCCAAGTTGCATCATGCAACGCGCGGCCACGGCTCGATCGACCAGCCAGCGAAGCACTTCGGCCCCATCACTCTGCGAGTCCAGGCGAGCATCCTTGGCGACGCGGGCGCCCGCCAGCTCGAGCTGGGCGTGGGGCTGGCCGTCCGAGGTCTTCTGGGCAGTGAGGGTCACGCGATCGTTACTCGGGTCGACAAAGAAGAGCCCGATCGACCCGTCTTCGAAGCTCGCCGGTACCAGGACCCGCGTGGCCTGCTCGGCGCAGGGCACGTTGGTCTTGATCCCCGTGAGACGATAGCCATCGCCCTGGATTTCGGCCCGGGTCGCGGGCACCAGGGGATCACTCGACTCGAATTCACTGAGCGCGGCGGTCAGGATCCGTTCGCCGCGAGCAATGCCGGGCAGCCACTCTTTCTTCTGTACCTCACTGCCAAATTGCTCAAGGGGCAATGCACCGAGCACGAGCACGGGAAAGACGGGGACCGGCGCCACAGTCCGCCCAACCTCCTGGAGCAGCAGGCAAAGCGACATGAAACCGAGATCGGATCCGCCGTACGCATCGGAGACCGCGATACCGAGGAGATTGGACCGCGCCAGGGCCTGCCATAGCGTGCTGTCGTAGGGCGTCCCGCTCGCCTCAAGCTCCTTCATTCGTTCGTTGGTCGCCTGATCCTCGAGGATCTTGCGTGCCAACTCCACCACTGCTTGCTCTTCTTCTTGAAGGCCGAAGTCCAATTTTCAGTCCTTGTAGTTGGGCATGCCCATGCCCGCCATGGCAATGATGTCCCGTTGAATCTCGTTAGTCCCTCCGCCAAAGGTGAGGATCAGTCCGTTGCGATACGAGGACTCGATCCTTCCTTGCAGCACGGCGCCGGGACTGCCCTTGGCGATGATGCCCGGAGCGCTCAACACCTCCATCAGGGCACGATAGGCTTCGATGTAGAGCTCACTGCCATATACCTTGATCGCCGAGGAATCGGCCATCTGCGGCTGGCCCTTCTCGGCGGCCCAGGCTTGCTTCCAATTCATCAGACGAAGCACCTGCATCTTGGCGTAGACCCGGGCAAGGTTGTGCTGCACCCAGGGTTTGTCGACGACCCGCTGGCCGTCGACCTGGGTCACCCTCGCCCACTCGGTGACCGCCTGGAGGTTGCGCCGCATCATTCCCACGGTGACGAGCGAGCTCCGCTCGTGGTTGAGCTGCCCGGTGATGAGGCGCCAGCCGTTGTTCTCACCTCCGATCAGGTTCTCGGTGGGAACACGGACATCGTCGTAGAAGGTGGCATTCGTGGAAACGCCGCCAACGGTGCGAATTGCCTGCCTCGAATAGCCCTTCGAAGTCGTCGGCACGAGGAATATGGAGAGACCGCGATGCTTCTTGGCTTTGGGATCCGTGCGGGCGGCAAGCCAGATGTAGTCGGCGTATTGAGCCAGGCTCGTCCACATCTTCTGTCCGTTGATCACCCAATCGTCGCCGTTACGCACAGCGGTCGTCTGCAAGGAGGCGAGGTCGGTCCCGGCAGCGGGCTCGGAGTAGCCGATGGCAAAGAAGATCTCGCCCGCCAGGACCTTGGGGCAGAAATACTGACTCTGTTCCTCGGTGCCGTATTCGCGCAGGGTAGGCCCGACGGTACTGAGGGTTAAGAAAGGAAGAGGGAAGCCGACAGCCTGAACCTCGTCCGCGAAGATGAACTGCTCGAGGGCGGAGTGCTCCTGGCCTCCGTACTGCTTGGGCCAGCTGATGCCGAGCAGTCCATCCTTGCCCATCTGCTTCATGGCCTTGCGAAACTCTGGGCCACCGCCCTCCCCGCCCGACGAAAGCTCGCGGGTGAGCGCTTCGGTCAGCATGTCGGCGAAGTAATAGCGCAGTTCGTCTCTCAACTTTCGCTGCTCCGTCGTGAGATCCAACTCCATGAGAGCCTCGATCAGACTTCGGGAGTGAAGCGCACCTTCATCTCCGCGCAGGTTCGCACCAGGGTCGAGGGGACCAGCACCGGACCGCCCGCTGCGTACTCCATGTCGGGCATGCGGCGCAGGACCTGTTCCAAGGCCAGGCGCATTTCCATGCGCGCCAGGTTGGCTCCGAGGCAGAAGTGGCTGCCGATGCCGAAAGCCATGTGCACGGGGTTGCGCTCGATACGGAAGGTGTCGGGATCCTCGAACTCGTCCGCGTCCCGGTTCGCAGACGGGTAGGCGAGAAGGATCTTCTGGCCCCGCTTGAGCTGCTTGCCCCGCAGCTCGGTGTCCTGGGTGACCATGCGGCTGAAGGAATGGATGGGCGTCACCACGCGCAGCATCTCCTCGACCGCGGAGTTGAGAAGCGAAGGATTGTCGATGAGCTTCTGCCTCTGGTCGGGGTTCTCGATCAAGACCTGCATGCCCCCGGAAATGCCGTTGCGCGTGGTTTCATTGCCCGCGACAAGGAGCACTACCATGAGCTTGATGAGCTCATCGTTGTGGAGCGCGGCAATCGCATCGCCAGCTTCGCCGGCCCGGGCGAAATCGGAGAGTTCGTCGGCGGTCTGGTCGAACTCCACAAGGACGCCGCCGTCTTTGGCCCCGGTGAGGATGCTCACCAGGTCGTCGCGCGGGTTCTGTCGCCGGTCCTCGATAACCTGGGAGATGTAGGCCGCGTACTCCGCATAGGCTCGTCCTGCCCTGGCGACGACCTCGGGATCATCGAGCCGGCCCTCGGCGCCGATCATATGATCGGACCAGCGATGGAAGGTATCGTAGTCCTCTGACTCGACACCCATCATGAATGCGATGAGACGTAGGGGAAGGGGCACGGAGATCGCCTCGACGAAGTCGCACTCGCCCTTGCTCGCCACCGCGTCGATCGCGTCCTTCACAATCTCTCGAAAAGGCTTCTCGAGCTTGGCGACCATGCGCACGGTGAAGCCCTTGTTGATGAGCCCACGCAGCTGGGCGTGCCTGGGCTCGCCCTCGTCGATCAGACCGAGCTTCACTGGGTTGCCGGCCAGTACCCCCTCGCCGGACGTGAAGAATTCTTGGTGCTTCGAGCAGTAGACAATGTCCGCGTACTTCGTGATCACCCAGACTTCGTCCTCCTCGGACCAGTACACTGGATCGTTCTCGCGCAGCCATCGGAAGCGCTCGCGCATGTCCTGCTCCACCCAGGTCTTCGATTCCAGGTACTTGACGTCGATCTTCATCTGATGGGCTCCTCGGTTTCTGGGAACGAATGCCAGCTCAAGTGTTCTCTTTCCAGTCGGCGACTAGCCCTTCTATCGTGACATCCACTACTAGCTTCAGGTCTTCGTCGAGAATCTCGTAGAGGCGCCCATCGCTGGAGTGATTCCCGAAGAAGGTGATCCCGCCTTTTTCTCCCCCTCGCTCGAGATGCGGTAGCTGATCGCCCACCGTCAGCGCGTAGTCGCCGGCGCGTCGCACCCTGTGCTCACCTCGAGTGCCGTCCGGGTGGAGGTCCCACAGATGCTGCTCGCCCTCGAGTACGAGGACGGTCGTGGTGGCGATGTGTCGATGGATCGGGCAATGACCGCCGTCACCCGCCCACCGCACCACCATGTCGAGGGTACCGGCGGCCAGATCGTACCCAAGGATGGTGTAGTCGTGGCGAACCTTGTAGGAAAGCTCGGGTTCGCCCGTCACCTGCCGCCACTTGTAGCGGCCGGGATCGAAAGCACTCTGGGCCATTGCGGAACCCCCCTTGGTTGGATCATGAACATCTAGCAGCACTCGACCGGACATACTCTATCCCAGCTCCAGACCCTGCATCTCACCGTCGGCTCGCCAGGCTTCGAGGATCTCTACGAACTTTGTTGGCCCGCCGAAGTAGAAGCTGTTCTGGCGGCTCGTTTTCCCGGGCTGTCCTTCGTTGTTGTAGTAGCCCGGGGTGCACTGCTCGGCGAAGTCAGCGGTGCTCGCCGCGAGCCGGACCACTGAGTCGACCCACTCGGCTTCGGCCTCTTTCGAGACCTCGAGCGACCGGATGCCTTTGTCGAGGGCACGCTCGATGATGTAGGCGATGTGCTTGGCCTGCTCATTAATCATGTAAGGGAAGTTCACGGTGAAGCCAGACTGGATGATGCTCATCATGAAGCAGTTGGGAAAGCCGTGGATTTGCATTCCGTGGAGCGTCCGAACGCCGTCGCCCCATTTCTGAGACAGGGTCAAGCCATTCAGCCCAACGACTTCGTAGCCTGCTCGGCGCGCGTAGTTCGTCCCGACCTCGAAGCCGGTTGCGTAGATGAGACAATCCAGCTGGTACTCCTGGCCATCGACCACGACCCCCTTCTCTGTCACCCGCTCCACACCTACGCCCTGCGTATCGATGAGCGTGACGTTAGGGCGATTGAAAGTCTGGAGGTACTCGTCGTGGAAGCATGGGCGCTTGCAGAACTGGCGGTAGTAGGGCTTTAGAATTTCTGCGGTTGCCGGGTCCTCGACGATCGACTCCACGCGCGCCCGAATTTTCTCCATCTTCATGAAGTCGGCTGTCTCCATGCTCTTGGCCAGCGCTTCCGGAGACAGGTCTGGTTTCTCCTCCGACAGCATCATGGACAGCAGTTTGCGGATGATGTCGGTCCATCCGTCGTTCACCAGGTCTTCTTCCTGGTAGCCCCCTGTGGTGAGGCTCTGGAAGTTGTCCATTCTATGCTGGTGCCAGCCGGCCTCGAGGCTGCTGGCCCATTCGGGATCTGTCGGGCGGTTGGCTCTCACGTCAATGGACGACGGCGTGCGTTGAAACACGTAGAGGTGCCCCGCGCTTGCTCCGACGTGAGGGACGCATTGCACCGCAGTTGCACCGGTGCCGATGATTCCCACGCGCTTTCTTCGGAGACCCGTCAGGTTGCCGTCCGAGTCGCCGCCCGTGTACGCGTAGTCCCAACGGCTGGTGTGGAAGGCATGGCCGCTGAACGTCTCGACTCCGGGGATTCCAGGCAGCTTGGGCCTCTGGAGGAACCCATTCGCCAGGCAGACGAATCGGGCCTTCATCGCGTCGCTTCGATCCGTCAGGATGATCCAGCGCGAAATGTCCTCATCCCACCGGATCTCGGTCACTTCGGTCTGGAAACAGACGTTGCGGTAGAGGTCATATTTCTCTGCGATCGCCTTGCAGTGGGCGAAGATCTCCGGCCCGCGGCTGTACTTCTCCTTGGGGATGTACTCGAGCTCCTCGAGTAGTGGCAGGTAGACATACGACTCGACATCGCACGCCACGCCCGGATAACGGTTCCAATACCAGGTACCGCCGAAATCGCCTCCCTTCTCGATGATGCGGATGTCCTCGACTCCCAGCTGACGCAAGCGCGCCCCGGCCAGCAACCCGCCGAAGCCGCCTCCAATCAACACCACGTCGACTTCGTCCGTCAGCGGCTCCCGCGTGTACCCGGGCTCGACGTAGGGATCGTCGACGAAGTGAGCAAACTCGCCCGTGACCTCCAGATACTGGTCGTTGCCTTCGGGGCGGAGTCGCTTCTCCCGCTCCTCGCGGTATCTTTCGCGAAGCGCATCAGGATCAAAGCCAAGGTCAGCGGATTGTGGGTTCGACCGGCTCGGGTCTTGCTTGGCAGTCGTCATCTTCCCGGCCGCCCCGGCACCGTTCCGGGCCTGCGACAGAGCCCGTCCCGCACGAGAGCGAGGTAGGCGTCGACGACCGCTTCGTCTCCGAGGCCGTCGACGCTCTCCATCATCTCTTCGAGAAAGTGGCGGGCACCCAGCAGAAAGTGGGCCTGGGCTGCAATCTCGGCATCGCCCATCGGCCTAAGGGTTCCCTGCTCGATGCCAACGCGTATCCTCGCCACCATTCGCTCCACCCAGCCGGCAACCGCGCGCCGGTACAGTTCCGGCTCGTGGAGCTTGATCTCGTCTGCAAGCCGAACGTGTGCCGGATTGGCTCGCAAGTAGTCCAGGTAGATCAGCAGGCCGGCGCGCTGGCGGTCGAAGAAGTCGGCGCTGTTGTCGGCGTCGGCGGCATGAAGACGCGACATGAGGTCGGCCACCAGCGAGCCCATCAACTCCCGCATGAGCTCGCGTCGAGAGCCGAAGTGGTAGTGGAGGTTGCCAACCGCCACGCCCGCCCGCGCCGCGATCCCAGCGACGGACGTCTTGTGGAAGCCTGAGTTGCTGGCCTCCTCCAGCGCGGCGGCGAGGATCCTGGCGCGCGTATCGTGCGACTTGGCGTATCTCGCGCGGCCGGAAGGCGCTGCGGATCGATCCGGGAGGGTTTTCTGAAGCATCACTGAATATTGAACCACTTTTCAGTTTCTGGCAATATCTGTCGTGATGCAGCAGGGCCTGGCTGGAATTCGCGTGCTCGATTTTTCGGGTCAGATCGCGGGTCCCTATTGTTCGAAGCTATTCGTCGACGGCGGCGCCGAGGTCATCAAGGTCGAGCCGCCGGCAGGTGATTCATTGCGCCGCTGGTCGGCTACGGGCGCCGACCTGCGCGGCGAGGACTCCGCACTCTTCACCTTCTTGAACGCCGGCAAGCAGTCGGCCGTCGGGGCGGCCGCCGATCCACGCATCGAGACGCTGCTGGCCAAAGCCGACCTCGTCATCGAGGCCCATGGTCTGGAATCCGACGCGGGGGAACGCCTCGACGTGGCCGGGCTGCGTGCGGCCCATCCATCTCTAGTCGTTCTTTCGATCACGCCCTACGGCCTGACGGGGCCATGGGCCGAGCGTCAGGCGACCGAGTTCACGCTCCAGGCCGAGTCGGGGTCGATCGGTATGCGGGGCCTGATGGGGCAGGAGCCCATTCAGGTCGGGGGCCGCGTCGGTGAGTGGGCGGCGGGGACCTTCGGCGCCGTCGCGGCCCTGCCGGCCGTCTTTCGCGCGCGCGTGACGGGGCACGGAGAGCACATCGATCTGTCCATACTCGAAACCGCGAACATGGTCTTCGCGAATTTCTCGGAGTCGATGAATCGGCTGATGAACGGAAGCCCCAAAGACCCGCCGCATGCCTTTTTGACCCAGTCGGTGGAGACGCCGTCCATCGAGCCGACCGCCGACGGTTATGTCGGGTTCTGTACGAACTCTCGGCAGCAATTCTCGGATTTTCTGCTCATGATCGAACGCCCGGATCTACAGGAGGATGAGCAACTCGCTCAGTTCGCCGGTCGCCTGATGCGGTTCGACGAGTGGAACGAGATCATGCGCGGCTGGCTGATGAAGAAGACGACGGCAGAGGTCATCGAGCTCGCATCGTTGCTTCGGATTCCGGTGGCTCCGATCTGCAATGGCGAGACCGTGCAGACCCATGAACAGCTGATGGCGCGTGGAGTCTTCGGCCCCGATGTGGCCGGCCGGTTCGTGCAGCCCAGACGGCCCTATCGAATCGATGATGTCGATCCTCCGGCGCCAGGCCCGGCTCCCCGACTGGGGGCGCATACCCAGTCTGCCGCCTTTTCCACCGAGCGTTCAGCCCACGTTACCGACTTCACCGGCGACCTCCCCGACTCGAGGAACCACCTCCCCCTCGCAGGTCTGCGTATCCTCGACATGACCGCCTGGTGGGCCGGGCCATCCGCTTCGCACTTGCTGGCGACCTTCGGTGCTGAGGTCATCCACGTCGAATCCGCGAGACGCCCCGATGGTATGCGCATGATCGGGGGCATGATGGCCGCCCACTACAAAGAATGGTGGGAGGCGAGCACCCACTTCTTACACGCGAATAGCAACAAGCTCGGCATTACGCTCGATCTCTCCAAGCCGCAGGGTATCGAGCTGCTCGAGAAGCTCATTGCGGACTGCGATGCAATCGTCGAGAACTTTACTCCGCGCGTACTCGATAATTTCGGATTGAGTTGGGAACGGGTGAAGGGGATGAATCCGAAGCTGCTGATGATGCGCATGCCGGCTTTCGGGCTCTCGGGCCCGTGGCGGGACAATACGGGCTTCGCCCAGACGATGGAGCAGCTCTCCGGGTTGGCCTGGATGACGGGTCACCTCGATGATCAACCGCGAATTCCGCGCGGACCTTGCGATCCAGTGGCGGGCATGCACGCCACCTTTGCGTTTCTCGTAGCGCTGGCGCTGCGGGGCGCCTCGGGCCACGGGCATCATGTGGAGAGTACGATGGTGGAAAGCGCTCTCAACATAGCCGCAGAGCAGATCGTCGAGTCGAGCGCTTACGGCAATCTGATGCGACGCGACGGTAATCGCTCACCGCTCGCGGCGCCGCAGGGGCTCTATCCCTGCGCGGATGGACAGCCCGGGATGGAAAAATGGTTGGCGCTGTCGGTCGCCACCGATGCCCAGTGGCGTGCGCTGTGCTCGGCTCTCGGCGACCCCGATTGGGCGATGGATTCGTCCCTCGAGACCCGGATTGGTCGTCGGGAAGCTCACGACGCGATCGACGAGCACCTGCGTGAATGGACGCGCAAACGTCAGAGGGTCGAGATCGTGGACGAGCTGCGTGCCCTGGGCATTCCCGCTTCCGAGGTCGCGGATCCGTGCAGGCTCCTCCAGACGAATCCCCAGCTACAGGCGCGCAGCTACTTCGAAACGCCCGAACATCCGGTGGTTGGGGCGATGCCGCTGCCGTCGCTGCCCTTCCGCTATGCAAGCATCGATCATTGGCTCCGGACACCGGCACCGACGATCGGCCAACACAATGAGCCCGTTCTGTGCGGAATCCTCGGCCTGTCGCCCGACGAGCTTCGCGATCTCGAAGCCGAGGGCGTAATCGGGGCTCGCCCCGAGGGTCTATGACTTCGTTTCTACCCTGACTCTCACGCAAGCGGCAGGGTAACGACAACCGTGCCGGTTGCGTGATCTCCGAGCTCGTTCGCCGCTCGCACGGCCACCTCGATCACGCACTCGTCCCCCTCATGGCTTGTCTGGGTAACCTGACCGGAAAATCGCAGGGGCTGGCCGGGAACCGCAGGGGCACCGAGGCGTATCTTGATGCTGCGAACCATCGCCTCCGGTCCGGCCCAGTCCGTGACAAAGCGCGACACA
>JAZDDE010000287.1:0-2106 GCA_036679495.1 Gemmatimonadota bacterium
TTCACCCACAGGAATCCGGCCGTGAGGATCAACAGCACGGAGTAGAGGACGGCCAGCCGGCGCAGCGAGAGACCGCCGAGCATGGCCCCCTGTGCGCACAGCGTCCAAAGCGCGAAGGGCAATGCCCCAAGGGAGAACACACGGGCGGCCAACGCCGCGCTCAGGGGTCGCTCCGCAGATTCCTCGGTTTCCATGGGCTAGATGCTATGGGCGCCGCTCGGAACGGGTCACTGCCTTATTAGGCAAGCTGTCCCGTGGCGACCCTGACCTCGGCGAGACTTTCTCGCATGCGGAAGAGGGGCCGCCGGAACCGCCAGCGCCCAAAGTTATAGAACGAGCGGGCAGCTGGCCGACTGGAGAACAGCCCATGGTCCGGACAGCCCGCCACGACAGTATCATCGAATTCGCCCCGAAGCTCTACGTTGCCCTTGAACTGAGCAAAGACACCTGGAAGCTCGCATTCACGACGAGCCGTATCGCCAAGCCTCGCCTGCGCGACGTGCGTGCCCGGGATCAGGGTGCCTTCCTGGAGGAGGTACGAGCAGCCAAGGAACGGCTTGGCCTGGACTCGAATGCAGCCGTCCTGAGTTGCTATGAAGCGGGCCGAGACGGCTTCTGGATCCACCGTTTCCTCGAGGCGAACGGGGTCACCAATCTCATTGTAGATCCCGCGAGCATCGAGGTGGACCGTCGGAGCCGACGCGCAAAGACCGATCGCATCGATGCGCAGAAGCTGGCGCAACTCTTGGCACGGCACGGAGACGGAGAGAACGTGCTACGTGTGGTTTGTGTGCCTCCGCCGGAGGCGGAGGATGAACGTCTCCTTCCGCGGCAGTTATTGACACTCAAGCGCAGCCGAGTCCGGACCGGCAACCAGATCCGTGCTGCTCTGTTTCTTCACGGGGTCGTCATCGATCCACGCAAGGGCAACTTCGCCGAGAAGGAATTTCTGACGAAGCTAAAGAATGCACGGCAGTGGAACGGATCACCTCTGCCATCGGAGCTGGTCATCATGGTCCGCGCACTCTGGGAGGAGTTCGCCCTGACGACTCGCCAAATCAAGAGTTTGGAGCAGCGCCAGCGCAAGCTGTTGCGTGAAGCGATCGCCGTTGGTTCCGAGAGCCCCGAGGCTCACCGGAAGGCTGCGAAATTGACGCAGCTGCGGGGCATTGGAGACGTCGGCGCTCTAATCCTCGTCATGGAGTTTTTCGGTTGGCGAGAGTTCAACAATCGCAAGGAAGTCGCGGCGCTGGCGGGACTAACTGGGACACCACATCAGAGCGGCACCTCCAACAAGGAGCAGGGAATCAGCAAGGCCGGCAATCCGAGAGTACGCCGACTCATGGTCGAGCTGGCCTGGCTTTGGCTGCGATGGCAGCCGAATAGCCGCACGACACGTTGGTTTCACGAACACGTGGGCCGGTCAGGCAGCCGAGGCAAACGCAAGGCCATCGTCGCGGTGGCACGCAAGCTATTGATCGAGCTGTGGCACTTCGCAGAACACGACGTGATTCCAGAAGGAGCCGTCCTGAAGGGCGAGGCGAGCAAGGTCGCGGGCGAAGCAGGGCGTGCGGCTTGAGGGCAGGACGAATTGAATGAAAACCACGGTGCCCTCGACGACCAGCTCGCAATCCGGGCGGGGTAGCCACCTCGGTGGCGAACTCGATCGCCTAGACGGAGCGGTCGTCGTCGGCACCACCCAGTCCAGCAACCCCGAAGATCAGAGTCCCAGAAACAGAAACAGCCACACACAACGCGACTTGGGAGAGCAGCCCGCCATCCGACCGGCTGGGAGGGACGCAGCGCGTCCGCCGATGGGCCTACGCCCTAGAAGGGGCGCTCTCTTTCTCGACTCACGCAACGCCTTCGGGCGAACGCAGCATAAGGCCATCCGGGCCCTCGAGCCCGGGGCGGATAGGAGCTTGTCGCACGGCGACCCAAAAAAAGGTCAGCCAAGTCGGTGTCGTGACGGCTACAGGAGGTATCACTGACCAGCATCAACGCTTGACAATACGGTGCTCATAGGAGCCCGGACTATTCATGAACACGCACGCCAAACGCCACAACCGACCGGCTTCGCCGGTCTCTCGGTTCCTGCCGGTACTT
>JAZDDE010000288.1:0-2619 GCA_036679495.1 Gemmatimonadota bacterium
TGGATGATCGCGGCGGAATCCTGATCGGTAACAACGTCTCGATCGCCGACCATGTCGCCATCTTCAGCCACACGCATTCCATCAATGACATTGTGGACGTCACTAACGTTCAGACAGTTCTCCGCGACAGAGTGCGAATCACCTACGGGGCCACTGTCCTGGCGGGAGTGGAGGTCGGAGAACAGGGAATGGTCGGAGCCAAGGCGCTCGCGACGCGCAACGTGCGCCCTTACCACGTCAACGTCGGGATCCCGGCCAAGTCGGTCCGCGTGAAGTCGATCGCGCCCGACGAGTTCCGGAAAGACACGACGGTCGAGCGCGGCTAGTCGGTCGTTGGGATACGTCGAGCCCAGCTAGTCGATCGTCGCTGCCGGTCGGCTTAGGCGGCGAACGATCGACCTAGGCGGCAGCCTCGCGCCAGCGCAGGCTAGAATCCAGGCGCCGGTCAATCAGATTACGGCGAACACGATCCAGACGCCGGAATCGTCCGGGCTCGGCATCATAGAGTTGAGTGGCGTACTTCTGCACTGCGGAGTGTAGTTCGCTCGCTCCCCACCGAATATCCCAGCGCCGCTCAAACGTGGGAAGCACTGACGCGATCTTCTTGAAGCTCACGCGGTAGGTACGGGAATCGGGGGTCGTTTCGTCAGCGAACTCGATCCGGCAGTTGGGCACTACGCTGGTGACGGTCTCAGCGATCTCCCGCACCCGGTAGTTCTCGCGCGTCCGGCCCACGTTGAATGCCTGGTCGTGCACTGTCCTGCGCGGAGCGCCCAGGACTGCCAGGAACGCTCGGGATATGTCTTTCACGTGGACGAGGGGACGCCAGGCCAGGCCATTGCCGTGCAGGACTACCCGGCCTGTAGACGAGCCCGAAGCTACGAGATCGTTGAGCACGATGTCGAATCGCATCCTGGGGGAGACGCCGTAGGCGGTAGCGTTCCTCAGGTAGGTCGGGCTAAAGCCTCCCGTAGCCAATTCAGACAGGCCACGTTCAGCCAGGGCTTTCGATCGGCCATAGTGGGTAACCGGATTCAGTCCCGCGCCCTCGTCTAGAAGTGTATCTCCCGCGGCGCCATAGGCACTGCAACTCGACGCAAACAGGAAGCGCTCGACGCCAGCCCGGCGGGCGAGCACCCCGAGTCGGACCGTGGCCTGATGGTTGATCTCGTATGTAAGGTCCGGATTCAAGTCCCCCAAAGTGTCGTTCGAAAGCGCGGCCAGGTGAATCACGGCCTGCATTCCGGCCAGATCCGTAGCGCTCACATCGCGGATGTCCATGATGCTTTCGGGCACCGGCACCGGGTCCTGCCCCAGTGAGCAGCCTCGGTACAGGTCGCTGTCCACCCCATGCACTTCATGACCGGCATCCTGGAGCATCGGTACGAGCACGCTCCCAACGTATCCCTTGTGTCCTGTGACTAGAACCTTCACACGATCCCCTTGTGTCGGGGTGAACTGGCATCTCCCGGTTCCATTAATACGCAACCGATAGGCCAATTCTGTCCTGTTTAGACAGCGCACAGGCCAGCCGCGTGTGTGGATTCGTATAGGTCTGTGAAATAATGGCTTACGAGATCTGTGGGGTGCCTAGAGCGAAGAAATAATTGGAGGTGTGACAGTCCGAGGTCCAATCTCGGCCCGGGTTGTGTCGCACCCGTGCTACACGGAGTCGCTGCCGGTCCGGCCGTCCGGACCGGTCGCTATGTGCCTGATGATCTCTTGCAGATACGGGCTGAGGGTGGGAGAGCCTGCTTCAAGGGCTCTGTCCGAGCCTGATTCAAGGACTGTATCCGCGCCGGACTCAAGCCCGGTGAGCACGGAAAGGTGCGCGAATGGTACCGCGAAGTCGACTGGCTCCGCTGCGGCGTGTTCGGCCCAGTGGGCCAACTTCCAGTGATCTCGTGGCTCGTTGCGTGTCTCAAGTCGCTCGCGCTGAACGTGCTCGGGGCAGCGGCAGCAAATCACGCAGAGCCGGGCCCGCGTCCGGTCAAGCATCCCGGCTAGGTCGGCCCGCCACTTCGAATCAGCGGACTGGCGCACGTGAGGGGCGGCAAGCAGAACAGAGTTTCCAGCCGCAAGATTCTCCTCCACAACGCGGTATAGGGCGGCATAGAGCTTGGGTCGCACCTGCATATAGGCCCGCCCCCTCCGGGTGCGAGGATAGAAAGCATCAGCCAGGAAGTTGTTGTCGAGGTAGACCAGCTGCAGCCGGCTCAGAAGCAATCCGGCCAGGGTCGTCTTTCCGGTCCCCGCCGCCCCAACCACGAGTACCAGAGACGGCCGCCGGGGGGGAGGGCGATTGGAACGGCCGGGATCGGGGGTCGCCATGGCACCAATATAAGAGGCCCCGGCCAGGTTACGCCTGACCGGAGCCTCTGTTCAACGTGCTACCGAGGCCTGCTTCTGGGCTTACGGACTCCAGTCGGCTCCGGCATCGCTGGCTCCGTCCATCGTAATGCGTGTCTGCAAAGACCCATCCGTGTTCATAATGTAGATCTCGTTGTTGGTGTCTCGGTTCGAGACGAACGAAATCTGAGTCCCGTCAGGCGAGTATCTCGCCGCGAAGTCTGTGATATCCGCGACGTCAGTCGTCAACCGGAGCACATTGCTGCCGTC
>JAZDDE010000289.1:0-35822 GCA_036679495.1 Gemmatimonadota bacterium
CTGGAAGTTCGTATACCTCGTTCGTCAGGATCTCTTCCGTAAGGCGTTATCGCTAGTCGTTGCGCAGGCGCGCGGTACGTTCACGGTTAGGGCGGGTGAGACACAACCGAAGCTGGGGCCAATGCGCATAAACGCAGACGAACTGATCGCCGCGATGCGCGAGCGCAATGCGCACGGACAGCGGGAAACCGAGGCGCTTGGCAAGATTCCGCATCTCACGATTACTTACGAGGAGGACCTGCTCCGCCCGGAAGCTCACCAGGCGACTTCCGACCGTGTGTTCGAGTTACTCGGGCTTCCCTCCGTGCCCGTCGGAGCCCCGCTGGTGAGGACAAGCCGCGATCGAATCTCAGATTACATAGAGAACTACGACGAACTCGTCGAGGCGGTGCGGCGGACCGAACTAGCTTTGCACGTCCCTGTGTAACCTCAGGTGGTGCCTTCGCGACTGTAGCTCACGCCTCGGACGTAGAAGATAGGATCAGAATGGAAATCCAGAGCGTCGAGTCGTTTCTCACCTACTGGCGAAGTGTCCGCGCCAGGACGTCACGCGTGATCGGGTCGATTCCTAGCGATCGCTTCGACTGGAGCTACCGGGAAGGGAAGTTCACGCTCGCAGACCTGATCCGGCACCTGGCCGTCCTTGAACGCTACATGTTCGCCGAGAACGTGTCCGGCCGCCCGAGCCGGTATCCGGGGCACGGTTCCGAGCTGGCCAACGCACCCGAGGCTGTCTTGGCTCTGTTCGATCGCCTTCATACTGAGACAGTCGAGATAATCGGGGCGCTGCCAGACGAGCGACTGCAGGAGTACTGCGAGACACCAGCCGGTACGCATCTCAAGGTGTGGAAATGGCTCCGCGCGATGATCGAGCACGAGATCCACCACCGAGGACAGATCTATATCTACCTGAGCTTGTTGGAGCTTCCCTCACCGCCGCTATACGGCCTCACTTCGGAAGAGGTCCGGAATAACAGCCAGCCGTTCGACTAGATTTTTGCTTGGCCTGCGCCTGGGACCTGCCAGTCAGACACGTCTACGCCATACCGCGTGCGCAGTTCGATGACATCGGAGCTCAAGGCTTCCCATACTTGCTGTTCTTGGGCGGGTGTGAGCCTGACCGGTTTTACCAGTTTCATGCGAAAGAGGCTCTCGGCCAGCCTACGGCGGGCAGGAAGAAGATCCCAAATCCTTCTGGCTGCGGGCCATTTGCGCATCGAAGCGAACCAATCAGGCCAGCGAGTCATACCGGCTGAGGCCATATGAACGGCTTCGAGTCGTGGGAATTGATATGAGCTGTCGATACCCAAGAACCCACACACCTCGCGCATGACGCTTGCCGCATCATCTCTCAGACGTTCGAAACGGATGATGAGTACGTTTTCTGCCGAAAATCGTTGAAAATAAGGTTCAATCTGCATAGCGTAGGACGAGAGATCGATGAGCTTCTGCTTAACACTGGCCGTCGCTTCGGGAGCTGGTTGCCAGCGCTTGGCCTCGCCCATCGTAAAGTGTGACTCAATGCGCCGAATCGGATTCCGCACCAGGTATAGGATCTTAAAAGTGCAACCGGTCGAAGCCATTCGGGCGGAACAATCGGGTTCATATGGCATCTTGCTGTAAGCAGTCGACGCTTCTAGGCCCCAACGGTGTAGGCTCGGGTCGAAGTCAAATTGCTTCTGATACCATGACAATCCTCTCGTCCATATCTCGTCGTCGGAGAAGAAGTTTGGGCTCTTCAGCCGACAGGGGGCTATCTCAGGGTGTTCGGAAAGGTATCGGAACAAAGATGTGGTCCCGCACTTCATCGCTCCGACGATGACCCCAAAGCGATCGCATTTGATCAAGAGCGGTGGCCCTCCGGCGGTTGGCGTAATGACCGACCGATAGAATGACTCCGGCCCGAGTTCCATGCAACAGGCTTGGCGCCGCTTGCCGGGAGGCGAAATGCCGTCCATCTTGGCGCTCCCTCGGGCGCGGTAAGCTGCACATGGCCTGTGCCGAGGACATCGGGGCGTGGCGCAGCCCGGTAGCGCGCCTGAATGGGGTTCAGGAGGTCGCGAGTTCGAATCTCGCCGCCCCGATTAGCACGAACCATTGCAAAAAATGCGGGCTTTCGTGCATCTAGGAGGTGCTGGCGGCAAAGCACCGCGATCAGGCGCCGAGGCGCTCCAGCGCCGCCTTCGCCTCTTCGACATACGGCTTCAGCTCCGGATCTGCGTAGCGCCAGACCTCACTCACGAAGCGGTAGTCTCGGCGGGCATCCTCCGATCGACCCAGCCGTTCGCTGAGCCTGGCTCGCTCCAGGCGCCAGACTACGCGGGACGTGAGGGGCCAGTCCTGCAGGAACGGGCGTTCCAGCTCCGCGCTAGCCTCTTCGACGCGTCCCGAGGCGGCCAGCAGCCGGCTCTTGATGATGACGGAGTAGGGATCGGCGTCCCAGTGCGGTGTCCAATCGGCGAACTGCTCCAAAGCTCCGGCGGTGTCCCCGCGGGCCAGCGCGAGTGCCGCCAGAGCCTCGACATTCGTCGGGTCCTCACGCCGCACCATATAGCGTGCGATCGACCCCGTATCAGCGCGCGCCGCCCACCACCACAGAACATACTTGACGCCGCGCGGCTCCATGGGCTCCTCTTCAAGCCACACCTGGAACGCGGAATCGGCGGCGGCTTCGGGAACCGCTCCCAGCGCGGCGAGCTCAGGCGGCAGCATCTGAAACCATCCCGAGTCTTCGGTTCCCGCGATTTGGAACGCTTCGCGCAGATGCCCTCGGTACGCGAGTTCGGCCGCCAGATTCCGCTGCACGATGCGATCGGCGGTGAACCAAAAGCGCGGATCGTGCTCCCGCGCGGCGCTGGCCCGGGCGACACGGATCGCCAGCTCCGTCGAATCCGTGAGCAGCCAGAGCCGGATCCACCCGAGAAACAACGGTTCCGTGGGGAGAGAATCGAGCAAGCGATCGGCGTCGGCGGCCTCGACTTCCGGATCAAGTAGTCGGTCGAGGAGCAGTGGGAGCCCGATGACTCTGTCGGGCGGATTGAGTGATAAGTACTGGCGGGCGTATGCCCTCGCGGACTCGATGTCACCCTCGTCCATCACATATCTCAAAGTCGGGCGGTAGGCGGGGGCGTACGCTGAATCAAGCTCAAGGCTCCGCTGATACGCTTCCGCCATCTGGGCTGTTGTTGTGCCGAGATTGTCATACAAGTGCTCGCGTACAGCCCCGAGCGTGTACCACGCACCCGCGTCCTGCGGGTACTCCTTGGCCGCATACAGTGCTGTCGCATACGCGAGCTCGGCCCGCTCCTTGACCTCCTCGGGCGGCACCTTTCCCGTGACGATCGCCGCCACTTCCGCGCCTACCTCGACGAGAAGGCTGTCGCGGCGGGACAGATTATGATTCAGCTCACCCGCACGCAGCACGTGCTGCCAGCCATCCCGTCCCAGCTCGCTGTAAAGAACGGTCGCGCCAAGTTTCGAATAGGCCAGCGCAAAGGCAGTGTCGAGTTCGGTGGCCCGCGCGAAAAAGGCCCGGGCCGTATCCCAGGCGGCGTTTCGAAACGCCTGCTCCCCCTGTAAGAACGCCTTCAGCGCCGGCATGGATCGCGAACCGATGCTTGCGTGTGCCAGCGCGACGTTCTCACGCGCTGTACGCAGATGTCGCAGCACCTCGACCGTGAGCGAATCGACCACCCCGTCCACGCGGTCGGCGCTGCCCCGTATGTCGATATCACCAATCACTTCTTCCTCGGCGACATCGTAGACAGTTGCGTTCACTCGTAGCGAGTCGGCGCCGAGGCCCATGAGGGTCCCGAACACCACCAGGCCCGATCCTGTTCGACGCCCCATGGCACCCGCTGAGGCCACATCGGACCGGCCTTCCCAGGCACGAACCGCCGCAGTTGGCGACAAGGTTCGGATCGCCCCGGCCTTGTCCAGACTGCGGGCCAGATAATCGACGACGCCCTCGCCCCACACCTCGAGCGCCGGGTCGAACACGCGAAACGGCGCCACGGCGACACGATTCGGATCCAGGGCCGGACGATCGTCTGCGCGCAGGGCGAGGAGCACCGGTATCAGGGACGCCACCGCGAAGAAGGCGACCAGAATCAGCGGCCCGCGCCAGCGACTATGCGCGGCGACCGGGATGGGCTCCTGCCGTGGTTCCGGGTGCTCGGCTGCACGCGACTTCGAAACCTGTGGTGACGACTCTAGCCGCGGATCCGGGCGCCGAGTCAGCGAATCCAGATGGTCCGGTGAGATCGTCGTTCGATCCCGGATCGCCTCTATTAGCGCACGGCTCTCGGGCGCGGGCTCCGCCTCGAATTCAGTGCTCAGATAAGCGGCGAATCTCTCGTAGGCGCGGAGAGCTCCGGCGTGATCGCCGTCCCGGTCGAGCAGGACGAGCAATCGGCGCAGCATTGGCTCATCCGGAAGAGCCATGTCGAAAGCGCGCTGTCCCCAGTTGACCGCGGCCTTCGGGTCGCCGGCACTCTCTTCATCCGCAGAGATCGTCCAAGCCGCCTCGGCCGCCAGCTTCGCCAGCCGCCGCTGCTCTCCGTCCAGCCAGCGGTCCAGATCGGGGGAGGCTCCGGAAACGTGGAACCCTTCCAGGAGTTTCCCCCGGTACAGCTCCATCGCATCCCGCAGCCTGCCTTCCTCCGCAGCCCCTTCAAACGTCCACGCATCGCAGGTGAAGAGTTGGCTGTCGAGGCTGAGTTCCTCGTCTCCCCGGTTGAGCAGCACGTCCGCGCCCATCGCCTGCCTCAGCACGTGCAACGTCTTGCGAAGGGCGGCGTGCGCATGGGACGAATCGAGCTCCGGCCAGAAGAGAGCCAGGAGAGTGTCACGGCGATGGAATCCACGCGGCTTCGCCAGCGCTAGATAGGCGAGAAGAGCCAGACGCTTCGGCTGGCGCAGAATCCCGGACAGCACTTGTCCCTCGGAGTTCCGAAGCTCGAGTGAGCCGAGCATCCGCAGCTCAACCAATAACGTGCCCTCCTTGTCTTCCTAGCAATCCCACGGAGCGCTGTCTGCAGAGGAAAGAACACCTTGAATATAGGTCTTGAGAGCCGTCAAATGAAAACGAATCGGAACGATTCGGGCGGCTAGTGGCGATCTGGGCCGGTTCATCCCAAAACCCGAAGTGACTGCAGACAATCTATTTAGCTCGAGTGAAACGCTCGAAGAACACTCCGGAAACGGCCAGGAAACGCACCCGGTCTAGCGTGGGGTCAAGACGCGGGAGATTCCCGCTCAGCGACCAAAAAGTAGGAGGGCATTATGAACACGAGACACGCGCACGATCGTGCCACAGCTCGCATCGCTGGCTTCTTCGGAGTTCTGCTGCTGCTGCCGGCCATCGCGGTCGGGTGCAGCGATCAACCGCTTCCAACGGGACTGGGTGAGTCGGCGATCGACGTTGCGACTCTTAGCGCCGCGCACACACTCGTTCCGTTGCAAGGCGCCCTTACGGGTCAGGCCGACGGTGCGAGCAGGCCGTTTACGTGTGAAGGGCCCGCAACTTCCTCCAATCCGATTTTTCTCGAAGGACAGATATCGCACCTTGGCCAATCGACTGCCGAAGCTGGAGGATGCAATACCGTCACCGGCTTCTCGTTTCCGACCGCGTTCGTTACCCAGGTGGGAAGTGCAACGATCAGGGCCGCGAACGGGGACTTACTCTATGGTGATTACGTCGGCTCGGTGAACGTCAACGTGGCCTGCACGGCCTTGACCGAACTCAGCCTCGACATGGTGATCACGGGTGGGACGGGCCGGTTCGATGGCGCTAGCGGAAATGCTACGATCACTGGCACGCAAATACCGTCAGCCTGCGCGTCAGACCCTAATGCGTTGTCCCTCACAGCCAGCCTCGTAGGCCAGATTTCTACGGTGGGGTCGAACAAAAATCACTGAGCGAAAGCAGGGCGGCCCATCATGCCGCCCTGCTCACACTGGCGCGGGTGGACCCTTCGGGCGGGTGGAGTGCGGAGTTTGCCCTCCTACCTTACTAGCTTCGGCTGGTGGGCCTCCACCCGCGCCTTTTTCGACAACGGTAGGCTAAGGTCGTCCGAAAACTCCAAGTGTAGCGACACGCTAGCTGCACGCCACGGCCGATTCACTGTCACGCCTGCTGTCACAAGGTGAGTCGGTTTGAAACGATCTGAGATGGGGTCAAATCGGCAAAATCGATGTGAAACAAGGTGTATCGAAGTGAGACCAGCTACCGCTACCTGAATGGGGTTCAGGAGGTCGCGAGTTCGAATCTCGCCGCCCCGATTTGGTAAGAGACGGTCCTGTCAGCACTTACGGCATGGACATTTTTCATAGTGTGCCATCAGTGACAGATACAGTGACAAGACACTGTGACGGTCACACTGACCAGCCGGACAGTCGCAATCGATCAGAGCGAACACCTGCTACGTACGCAGCCGTGTCTGGCGTGGTGCCCGGATTCGGAACACACGGTTAGGATTCCCTGCAGTACTCAGGTCTCTCTATAGTCAGTGATACCGGCCCGTGCGTCACAGGCCTCTCTGTCCGGGAGCGCCACGAGCTCCAAGTCGGTGGCCGTACCTCGCAGCTGCATGTAGGCTACTAATAGAGCAGGTGCCAACGAAGGAGTCTACATGAACACGGTCGTCGTTCTCGGCGCGGGGATGGTCACCAAGCCGATGGTCGACTACTTCCTCGACCGCTGCGGTTACCGGGTCGTGATGGCCACGCGGACCGTCTTGAAGGCCGAGCGCATTCTGGCAGGCCGCTCCGCCGGTGAGGCTCTCGCGTGGACGATCAACGAGGAGGACCGGCTCGACGAGCTGGCCGAAGGGGCGGACCTTGTCGTGAGCATGATCCCACCGACGATGCACATCCCGGTGGCCCGGGCGTGCCTGCGGCACCGCACACCGATGGTTACCACCTCGTTCATCAGCCCGGCCATGGCCGCCCTCGACGGAGAGGCGAAGGCGGCTGGCATACCGATCCTGAACGAGATCGGTGAGGATCCGGGTATCGATCACATGGGTGTGATGCAGACCCTCGACGCGGTCCGCGACGAGGGTGGTCGCGCCTTCAGCGTGACCTCATACGGAGCTGGCCTTCCCGCCTTCGAGCACAACCGAAACCCCTTCGGCTACAAGTTCTCATGGAGCCCGAAGGGGGTGATGATGGCTGCGCAGGCTCCTGCTGCGTACCTAAGGGAGGGCCGCCGGGTAGAGGTGCCGGGCGACCGTCTGTTCGAGCACCACTGGATCGTCGAGATCGAGGGAATAGGCGTATTCGAGACGTATCCGAACCGTGACTCCACCCGCTACCTGCCGTGGTACGACCTCGACGAGAGCGTCTCCCTCTATCGGGGCTTGCTTCGCTTCACCGGCTGGTGCAACACGATGCGGGCGCTCATCGCCCTGGGAGCGCTCGATGACTCCGAGGCGATCGAGTGGACGGGGCGGACCTACGCGGACTACACGGCTGAGCTCATCTCTCGAGCTAGGGCGGTAGAGGCGGCTCGGGAGGGCGAGGGGGGCGTATCCACGGCTCGGGTCCGGGAGGAAACGGCTGAGTTCCTCGGTGTGGAGGAGATCGCCGATGTGATACAGCGCTTCGAGTGGCTGGGCCTGTTCTCGGCGGAGCCCGTCCCCCTTGAGCGTGGGTCGCGCGTGGACGTACTCGTAGCCCTTATGTTGCGGCGCATGTCTTACGCTCCCGGTGAGCGGGACATGATCATAGTGCACGACGAGATCAGTGCCGAGTTCCCTGATGCCGGCACTGAGGACCGCTCGGCGCGCCGCGAGACACGGTCTGTCAGCATGGTAGTGGAGGGGATCCCCCACGGTGACTCGGCGATGTCCCGTGCCGTCTCGCTACCGGCGGCGATCGCCGCGCGACTCATCCTCGAGGGAAAGATCGAGACCATGGGCGTCCTGATGCCAACTGGGCGCGAGATCTACGAGCCGGTGCTGGCGGAGCTGGAGGGATTCGGCCTGGAGTTCACTCACCGGCATACGAGTATCTGAGGGTCGATACATGGAGCAGGAGGTGCGGGCAGGGTAGCCGCCAGCCGATCGTCATGAGGATAGACCGCCTACGGGCTTCAGGTCGCTGATCCGAAGTCGGCGGCGGTCTAAGCTGCTGCTGCCGAGAATGTAGCTAGACGACTCTGGCTGATGCTCTTGGCCGCTGTCACGCCTACTGTCACGAAGTGAGTCGGTTTGTATCGAAGTGTATCGAAGTGAAATGGGCGAAATCGTTGTGAAACGGCGTGAATCGAAGTGAAACGAGCTACCGCCACGTGAATGGGGTTCAGGAGGTCGCAAGTTCGAATCTCGCCGCCCCGATTGGTTTAACTGCAGTAAGTGCAAGTGGTTATCGGATGGGGGTCGAATCTGCCGATTCGGCACTCCCCGAACAATCCCCCGGACTATGCGGCTTGTGCGCAGTTGACTTGCCTACTGCACCGTCTTGTGGTCCCAGAGAGGGCCGTCGAGGTCGGCTGGCAACCCCTCGATGTGAGCGAAGTGTCAGAAAACAAATGAAAATCTATACACTGGACTAGCGACAGGGGATGGGGGTGCTCTATTGCTCCCCATCCGCTGCTTCATCCTGGCCGCTGACCTAGTCACACCCGATCTCGCACGAGTACCCTGAGGCCGACGCCGAAGGCCACCAGGCAATACACTCCGACCGCACCGACGTAGAGCGGTTCCAGCCAATCGTGCGCCACGCCGAATCGATGCGAGAGCTGATGCACTGCGACGTTGATCGCCATCAGAGCAGTGAGCCCGACCAACACCTGGACTAGACGCGAAGGCGTCCGTCTAAGTGCGTGGAGTGAAGCCACCGTGCCAGTCGCGACCAACACGAATCCCGGAAGGTCCGGCTGCTGCACGGCCCCGGAAATCGGGATCGAAGCAAGTACGCCGGCAGCACTCGCCACGAACGCTATCTCAGAGGTTCGCCAGGACTTCACGGGTTGGTCACGTCCGTCGTCGACTTCGAGAGGCCGACGCCGCGGTTCGCCGTCGTCTTGATCTCGGCAAGGAACTGCTCGGCCACCACGCCTGCGGCCAACTCGGGCTTCAGCACCTTCAGTGCGACCCCTCTCGTCAAGTAGTCGGCTCCGTTTCCTCGACCCGTACTATGAACAGCCCTTCGCGCACGCTTGTGAACACGATGATCCCGTCGCCGAAGAAGGGATAGTTGCTCCAGGCTCCGCTTTGGCTCGAACTGTGACCCGGGCCGTCCTCGTTGTACGGAGCGCTGTCGAAATGAGCTATTTCCCTCGGGTTTGCGCGATCGCTGATGTCGAGAACGCGTAGCCCGCTTCCGTAGTTCGACTCGTACACGCGATCGCCTTTGACGAAGAGATTGTGATCCGATGAGTTGACCGGCCCGATGTACTCGTGTGCCAGGATGGGATCGTCGAGCTCGGACAGATCCCACACCATGGTGCGCGTGCCGTCCACTGTTCCCGAGGTTTCGTCCAGCTCGTCATTCTGATAGAAGTACCGCTGCTCGTCGTCGAACCAACCCTGGTGTGCGTACGCGACATTGGGGTAGCTGTTGCGACCGATCGTTACCGGATTCGACTTGTCAGTTACATCGGCAACGTTGATTTCCTTTTCATTGGAGCCCACGCAGATCTGCCGTCCGCGATACTCCGCATCGGGACCGCTATATGTGACGCACTGGGCATCGTGAGTGTACCCCCGCCTGTTCGCGCCGGCGCTGTCGTTGTAGCAGCCGGCGAAGACCAGATTCAAGGGCTCCCGCGCGTCGATCATATGCAGGCCACCGCCGCAAGTTTCGCCGCCGCTATTGGCTCCCACGACGTAAAGGAAGCCGGACGACGTATCGGCTACGATATTGTGCGCGCTATAGATCTCGTGATAGACCGTATCGGCTTCGAAATCTGCGGGAGCGTCCGTCCCCGTCCGCAGTCGCGCCAGGTCGAACACCTGCACGCCGTGGGCTCCTGCGCCGTCGGAAACGATGTAGGCGTGATCATTCAGTACTTTGACGTCACGCCACACAGATGGAGGTGAGCCCGGTGTACGCGGCAGGTTGCCGACCAGACGAGGTGACGACGGATCCGTGACTTCGACGAACGAAAGCCCGTCACGCCGCGCAACGAGGGCGTAATCTCTGTCGGTGGCCGGATCGGTCCATCCCCATACGTCGTTCAACCAAACCCCTCTCTCACCGCCGAGCGAGCTGATGGGCATGTGGGAGACGAGTTCCACCTTGGAGCAGGGGAACTCGGCGAGTTTGCCGCCCTCGCAGCGGGCGCCGGCCGTCAACGTGGCGCCGATGCGGTAGATCTCACCCTCGAGCGTCTGGCCCGGTCGCCACTCCTCCCCGTCCTTCTCGAGGGACAGCGCGCGGCCCTCGCCGAAATCGCGGAAGGGCATACCCACGACCACACGACCGCTTGTCGCCGCCATGGCGTACCCAAACGCGAAGGGCCAGGACGTTCCGTCTGCCCCGTCGACATCGAGCCGCACGGAGCTTTGCCATCCGCCTGAGAGGTGGGGCCTGAATCGGTATACGCGCCCATTGAAGCGGTTTACTCCCGGCGCGCCGACCCACACTTCTCCGTCAGCGAGCGCGATCGAACGGCCGAACTGAGTTCTTTCGGCTGGGTCGAACTGCTGCAGAGAAGCCACCTCAGTCCACTCGCCGGTAGCGTCCAACGCGAGTTCGAACACGACCCCCTCGCCGGGCGCTCCGACGAAGGCCCGGTTTCCATCGAGGACCACAGCTGATCCAACACGGGCCCGCGGCCCCGCCGCGTCCGGAGCCATGGCTACGGCGCTCGCTTGGCTCCAGTCACCGTTGGCCTCGCGCTGGAAAAAGAATACTTGCCCGGCGCTCGAGTCCGGAGCAGGAGCGCCGACCAGAAGCCAATCGCCATCCTGGCTCATCGATTGGCCGAATCCCCGCACGGCGGAAGCACTCTCGGGTCGCAGGACACCATGTAACGCCCAGGAGCCACCGTCGCGCCTGAGGTGGTACACGACGCCGCTTGAGTCCACGGCCGGCGATCCCACGAAGAGCTCGTCGGCGCCTGCCAGCGCCAGCGAGGTCCCGTACTCCGAATGGTCGCCCTCGCCGGGAGGCTCTATGATGCTTGCCTGTAGCCACTCAGCGTCCGACGAAGAGCGCTCGAACGCGTACGCAACGCCCGATCCACTTCGCTTCCTCGGCGCCCCGACGATCAGCACATTGCCGTCGGTGGCTAGCGAGCGCCCGAAGTCGTCTTTCCGCGCGGAATCCGACGCCGTCAGTCGCGCTCGCTCTTGCCATTCGCCTACGGCGTCGAGGCGATAGGTGTAGACCACGCCGGGCCCATACCAGTTCACTGGTTGTCCGATGAACAGCTCGGCGTCGGTCAGCACGATCGCCCGGCCGAAGTTCGGCTCCTGTCCCGCGGCATCGGAACCCGTACCCACGAGAACGATCGCCAGAAGGGCTGTGATACAACGCTTCCGCATGGCTGCTCCCAAAGTGAATGAAGTTCGCTGTTCCGAGAAACCACCGGTGGGCAGTATACCCCGCTGCGTTGCCGCCCGCCGGCACGGCCCATCAGTCGCCGTCTCGCGTTTTCCTCGCAAGCATCGAAGTCACTGTCACGCCTACTGTCACAAAGTGAGTCGGGTTGTACTGAAGTCAGATCGGGTCAAATTGGCGAAATCGATGTGAAACAAGGTGTATCGAAGTGTAGCCAGGTACCGCCACCGGAATGGGGTGCTTCGCACGCTTCGCGTGCTCAGTGTCTCGGCGCGCAGCGCCTCGACGGCAGGAGGTCGCGAGTTCGAATCTCGCCGCCCCGATTGGCAGAAAGCCCGTAGGAATGCGGGCTTTCGTGCATCTCGACCTATTTTGACCGGTCGGAATCCTGTTTCGACTTCAGCTACGCGAACGCGGCGTACATACCCGCCCGCCGCGCAGCCCGAGTCAACCCGATCGTGGCCTTGCGGGAAGAGTGAGGCGCGTCAGGTAGCTCTCCCGTCCTTCAGTACGGCTGGAACGTGCATGGCCATCTAGCGTATGGAATCCGCGAGAAGTCACCGATGCCGACACGCGAATCAACCCATGGAGTTGAGAACATGAAGCGACTGCTCGCACTCACCACCTTGGCTGCGCTTGGAGTCGCCGGGTGTGGCGGAGAAGACCCTCTGGGACCGAGCGGCGGGACAGCAGCGGCAACCGTCGAGGTCACGCCGGGCAGCGTCACTTTCGGCGCCGTTGGCTCTTCGGTCACGCTCTCCGCGGTCGTGAAAGACGCCGGAGGCACCGTTCTCACCGGCGAGTCCGTTACTTGGTCCGCCGCGGGCAGTGGAGTAGTCACCGTGGGTGCCACAAGCGGAGCCCTCGTTTCAGTCGGCAACGGCGGCGAAACCGTAACCGCCACCTCCGGGTCAGCTCAGGGGTCCGCGGCCGTAACGGTCTCTCAAGTAGCCGTGTCTCTCGATCCGGGCGCTGCATCCACCGCCTTTACCATGGTCGGTTCGCAGACGACCCTGCAGCCCTTCGTGGCGGACTCGAACGGAAGTCCACTCAGCGGAACCGCATCGTTCACGTTCGCGAGTTCCGATCCGGCATCCGTCCATGTGACCGCGCAGGGAACCGTTACCGCGAACGGTCCAGGCACTGCGGACATCTCGGTCACTTCCGGCGCGTTCCAGGCCGACGTCGGTTTCAGCGTCACGATCACGGGTCCGCAGGGAAGCGCTGTGCTCGGCTCGCCGATCACGTGCGCTGGGGGCACGGCGGGTGCCTTCGCCTGCGATCGGATGGACCTGGTTGCCTACCTGCCGTTAGCGGGACTCGGCGGTGACCCGGTGAACGGAATTTTGAATGACATGTGGGGCTGGACCGATTCGTCAACCGGCACGGAATACGCCCTTCTGGCCCGGCGAGATGGGGTAACGTTTGTTGACCTCAGCGATCCCGAGACGCCAAGGGCGGTCGGCCACCTTCCATCGGCGGCACCGCCGACGCCGTGGCGAGACGTGAAAGTGTATCAGAACCATGCCTATGTCGTGGCGGACGCATCGCCGGGCCACGGGGTTCAGATCTTCGACCTGACCCGCCTTCGGGGCGTTGATGTCTTCACGGCATTCTCAGAAGACGGCCGTTACACGGAGGTCAGCAGCGTTCATAACATCGCGATCAACGAGGAGACTGGATTCGCGTACGCCGTAGGGAGCGGCGGTGGCGGGACCACGTGCGGCGGTGGCCTGCATATGATCGACCTGTCAAGCCCGACCAATCCGTCCTTTGCCGGATGTTTCGCCGACATGACGACCGGGCGCAGCCTGACCGGGTACTCGCACGACGTGCAGTGCGTTGTCTACGCCGGCCCAGATCCCGACCACGTCGGTCGCGAGATCTGCGTCGGCGCCAACGAGACCGCACTATCCGTGGCCGACGTGACTGACAAGGGAAGCCCCTTCGCCATCTCGACCGCGACATATCCGGACGTCGTATACGTTCACCAGGGATCCTTCACGGAAGATCATCGCTACTTCGTTCAGAACGATGAGCTGGACATGGGCCCCACCAGAATGCTGGTGTGGGACATGATCGATCTGGACGATCCCGTTCTGGTCGATGAGCACCTGGGACCCACGGTCGCCACCGACCACAACATGTACGTGAAGGGAAATCTGCTATACCACTCTAACTATCATTTCGGGATCCGAATCCTCGACGTGACTGATCCAGCTTCTGCGGTCGAAATGGGATTTTTTGATACACATCCGCCGGACGACGTGTGGGGATTCAGCGGTTCGTGGTCTAACTATCCGTTTTTCGACAGCGGCATCATTGCCGTGGCGAGCGCGGACGAGGGTCTGTTCATTCTCAGACTTCAGTAGAATGTTGGCTGAGCGGCCACAGTCTTGCAGACCGCTCAGCGGGAAGTCATAGCGAAATTCGGTCCCAACAGGAACTCGTCAAATGCTAAGAGTATTGCTGTTTCTAGCCACCAATATGGCCGTCCTGGTGATGGCGGCTATCGCGATGAGCGTGCTTACCGCGCTCGGATTGATCCCCCAGAACGCGCCCTACACGCAGCTGCTGATTTGGAGCGCGTTGTTCGGTATGGGCGGGTCATTTCTTTCACTCGCCATATCCAAGTGGATTGCCAAGCGCGCCACCAAGGCCCGGGTCATCACGACGCCGGCCGACGAAACCGAAGCCTGGCTGGTGGCAACGGTCGAGAAGCAGGCGCGGCAAGCCGGTGTGGGAATGCCCGAAGTCGCCGTGTTCCCGTCTTCCGAACCAAACGCCTTCGCTACCGGCATGTCCCGCAACAACGCCCTGGTAGCTGTGAGCGCGGGCCTTCTTTCGGCTATGAGTAAGCAAGAGGTAGAAGCCGTCCTGGCCCACGAAATGGCTCACGTCGCGAACGGGGACATGATCACGCTGACCCTTATCCAGGGCGTGCTCAACACGTTTGTGATCTTTATCTCCCGGATCATTGCGAGCCAATTCGATCGGGGCCGTTTCATGATCTACATGGCGCTTCAGATGGCGTTCGGCGTTCTTGCCAGCATGGTAGTCGCCCGGTTCTCGCGCTGGCGAGAGTTTCGGGCCGACGCGGGCGGCGCTGACCTGGCCGGCGCTCCGGCCATGGCGGCCGCTCTCAGCCGGCTTCTGGCTCTGCAGCAGACGCCGTCACAGATGCCTCAGAATCTGGCTGCGTTTGGGATCCGGGGTAGTCTGGGAGGGCTGCTCAGCACCCATCCTCCACTAGAGGAGCGGATCAAACGCCTGGAGGCGCGCTGACCCGGCATGGTGGAAATGGCGCCTGATGCACAGGCCGATTCTCACTCAGCCGGCGATCGTTTCACGGCCACATTTCAGTTCCGGCAAAAGACTCGCGATGCTGAATTCGACCGCCTCGATTTCCTGATCTCCGCAGCAGCCGAAGAAAACGCCGGATATCTGGGTCGCAAGAAGTGGCACGACAAGGATGGCAACATCGCCGTTGTCTACTACTGGGATTCCCTGGAGGCTCTGGAGACGTTCGCCGCCGATTCCACACACAGGGAAGCCAAGAGCCAATACGATCGGTGGTACGCGGGATACCGGATCGAGATCGCCCAGGTTCTCCGCACCTACGGAGACGGTTACTACGATGGTCCGGACGAACTCTGATCGCCGGTCCAGCACAGCACGAGCGAAGCTTATTCAGGCATCGCGCGGCCAGTCTCGCGGTCCAGGGTGACGCGAACTTGAACACTGACTATTCTTACACCGAACAGGTCTCCTTCTACGGCGAGTCTTGGGATGATTTTTCAGGTTCAGGTCGAAACCACCGACGACGGGCAGTACTCGGCCACCTGCACTGATCCGGCTGCCAGTGTGTTGGCCCTCAGTTCAGCCAGTGCGCTGGAGCGGCTTCGCGCTGAGATTCGGTACCGAATCGAGTTGTGTCCCTGTTCCGGTGTGGACGACGATTTCGTCCAACTTCACGTTGGGTAGCCAGCTCCGTGAAAGAGTGTGCGGCAAACTGATTGACCGGCTGCAGCGAGCTTAGTTCCGAGTCGCCCGAGGCTGGGCCTAGCGCCGATTTTTGACGCCGAGGATCTCTTTGACTAGCGTAGTTCCTCTGTTGACCTGGTAGACAGGCCCGTGTTCTTCCAACGAGAGGCTAGTGCTATGCGTTTCTTATCTGTAGTAACGATCCTGTGCGCGGCTGTCCTGGCTATGCCGGCTGCCGCGTTCGGGCAGGACGAGTCGGCAGAGGCCGCTATCGCCGAGCTCGCGGAGGCTTGGGATGCGGGCTGGAACGCCGGCGACGGAGCCGCCATCGCCGCCCTGTACACGGAAGATGCGATGCTGCTTCCACCTGGCAGCGAGCCGATATCGGGCCGCGAGGCGATAGCCGCTTTCTGGCAAGGCGCCGTGGAGTCCGGCTCGCAGAGTCAATTGACGATGGGCGCGGTCGAGGAGTTTGGCGACACAGCGATCGAGGTGAACGGCTCCTGGGTTGCCACGGCACCCGACGGCGCGCATCTAGACCACGGCAAGTACTCGGTCGTGTACAAGAAGGTGGACGGCGCCTGGATGATGCACCGGGACATATGGAACAGCAGCATGCCGCAGGAAGGCACTTCCGGCTGATTGCACTCCCAGAAAAAGGGGCGGCTCCGCCGGGGTCGCCCCTTAGCTTCTTGGACGCGACGTTGCGCCTATCAACCTTTTACCACTTCTAGGCGTGCAGTCGGGGGCCCCCAGAGATGCGGGCCTCCGTCCATCTGGGATGTTGCCGGAATTTGGGCGGCAGCGCTGCTACTCCGCGCCGGCCAAGGTCCGAAAGCACTCGATTAACCCGCGGACGAGATCTGGATCCTCTTCGCCAAGCGGGTTGTTGTTCTGGGCGAACGCGATGAAGCCGTCCTCGGCCTCAAGCTCGATGGTGACGAATACGAAACCAAAATCGTTTCCGCCCGCCTGGTACCGAATGCCGTTCTCCGCAGGATTGTACAATCTGTACTTCTCGACGAAGGGGCACGAGAGCACCTCGCACGCCGCGAGCGCCTGCTTCCAGCGGAACAGATCCAGCAGGGACCCGACCATTCCGCCACTTCCCTGGAGAGCCCAGGTGACTTCGCCCCAGTACGGCGGTGCGTTAATGTCGCCGTAAGTCGCCTGACCGCCCCAGCCGACAGCCACCCGATCGTCTGAGACCAGCGATTCTCCATAGAATCCGGCCGTCTCCATGCCCGCCGCCGCAAAGAGTTCGGCCCGGACGAAGTCCTGGAACGGCTCACCCGTCGCGATCTCCACCATGGCCGCGAGCACGGTGTAGCCTGAGTTCGAGTACGCCCGATCGGTGCCCGGCTCGAACAGCAGTTCCTGAGCAAAGATTTTGCCCAGGGCCTGGCGCCGGTTCATTTCCTCGAAGTCCCCGAACTCATCGTGGTATTCTTGAAAGCCAGCCTCCATCCGCATGACCTGATCGATGGTGATGTTGGCCTTGGTGAACGAAGCGGGGAAGAATCGATACAGACGGTCCGAGGGCCGGTGTCGTCCTCGCTCTTCGAGCTTCAGGACCGCGGCCAGCGTGAAATCCTTGGCGATCGATCCGAGGTCGAAAAGCGTGTTCCCGCGATTGGGGACACTGTCCTCTACGTTTGCGAGGCCATACCCCTTGAGAAGAGCTATTTCTCCGCCCTTGGCCACGAGAACGGACCCGGAGAAGCCCGCTGCTGCCTGGTTCTCCATGAACTCGTTCACCTCTTCGCCAAGCCCACCTGAGACGACGGTCTCCTGCGCGGCGGTCCCGGGCCGCCCGGCGCACAGGATAGCCACGCACACCATGCCTGACAGGCTGCCAAACCGTGAAGACATCAAAAACCGCTCCTTCGAGAACGTAAACCGTTCGCTCTTTGCCAATAAACCCTTTACTTCCTAGGTTTCTAACCTTCCATCGTCAGGCTTCTCGTCGTGCATGCTGCCCACAGGAAGAGGTTCGTGACGGACGAGTTTGAGAGTCTTGCGACAGACATAAGCGACCGCTACGAGCTCCAACGTAAGGTTGGCGCGGGTGGGATGGCGATCGTTTATCTGGCTCGCGACCTAAAACACGATCGACAGGTGGCAGTCAAGGTACTTCGGCGGGAGCTGACCACGCGTAGACGAGGCAGTGAAGATCGCCTGCGACGTAGCGAGCGCCCTGGACTACGCTCATCGACAGGGAGTTATCCACCGCGACATAAAGCCCGAGAACATCCTGTTGTCCGAGGGATACGCTCGGGTCACGGATTTCGGAATTGCTCGCGCGCTCCTGACCGCGAGGGATGAGCGACTCACGCAGACAGGGCTGTCACTCGGTACACCGGCGTACATGAGTCCGGAGCAATCCGGCGAAGGCCAGATCGACGGCCGAAGCGATATCTACAGCCTGGCCTGCGTTCTATACGAGATGCTTACCGGGGTTCCTCCGTTCACGGCTGGCACCCCTCTGGCCATATTGGCGAAGCACGCAGCGGATCCTGTGCCGTCGCTGAGGGGTGTTCGTGCCACCGTACCCGTGGGGCTGGACCAGGCCATCATGTGCGCGTTGGCCAAGGTCCCGGCCGATCGATACAGGACGGCCGCCGAATTCGGGGCCGCGCTGACCGGGGGGCGCAGCCCGGCGCGCATCGACCAGCCGCCGGCCGCCGCCCCCGGCGAGAAGGTGGCTGGACCGGCGCACCAGGATTCGGCCCAATCCTTCTGGGAGGAGCTACGTCGACGGAACGTATACAAGGCTGCCGTGGTCTATGGCGCAGTTAGCTGGGTCCTGATTCAGGTTGTGGCTACAGCCGCTCCGTATCTGAGCATTTCGGACGAGGTGGTGACGGGGATCATCGTGGCGGCGTTTGCTGGCCTTCCGCTGGCGCTGTTTCTAGCCTGGGCCTACGAACTGACCCCCGAAGGCATGCGAGCGACCAGGCCTATCCGGACGGATCAACTGCCGAGTTTGTCGCAGAGGCGAACGACAGGCGTTCTTCCGCACCGGTCCGGCTGGATCGTAGTGGCAGGCGCGGCTATGGCCGTGGGGCTCGCGATCGTGATCTGGCGTGTCACACTTCCCACCGGGTCACAATTGAACCCCAACAGAATTGTCGTCTTCCCACTGCTTCCGGCGTCCACCGGTCCCGCCACTCAGGGTGAGGATGTGGCGACTATGATCGGGCACGCCCTTGAGGACGTCGAGCCGCTACGGTGGATCGACGGGTGGCGGCTTCTAGACAGCGAACAGCGCGACAACGTTCGCCTCTTGTCAGAACGCGGAGCAGCGGACCTGGCCCGGGCCCAGCAGGCCGGATTCTATGTCACTGGCAGGATTGTCGTGGCAGACTCGGGTGCGCCTATCGTTCTCCTCACTCTGTTCGATGTGCTGGGCGATTCGGTGGCGGCGACCTCCACTGGGATCGCGGCATCCGAAGCCGCCTGGACCGGCGGACTGATCTCCATCAACAAGCTGCTGCCCACCCTGAGTCCGGGAAGTGAGGTCGCGATCGACGACGCATGGAGCCGTCGTGAACCCGCTGCCGTCGGTCACTTTCTGTTGGGAGAACAGCTCTCGCGCCGAGGAAGGTACGCGGAAGCTTTGGCACCCTATCGAAGAGCGGTCGCTGCCGATTCCACCTTTGCGCTTGCGGCAATGAAGGCCGCGATGGCGTACACCTGGCTGGATCTCGTGATACCTGATGACAACGCGGAGGCACTTCGTCTCGTCCAGTCCGCGCTTCGCTCAGCGGATGATCTGGCTCCGAGGTACAAGCGTTTTCTCCGCGGATTCGAAGCGTATCTGGAGGGACGGGCCGACGACGCTGTGGCCCAGCTAAGTGAGGCCGTAGCGCTGGATCGTGACATGACCGAGGCCTGGCTTCAGCTGGGCGAGACGTACCGCCACCTGTTACCCGACGATCCGCAGCCCGATTCGCTCGCCGCGCACGCGTATGGGCAGGCTCTGCGAAGCGACTCGACGGCGAACGCAAGCCTGTACCATCCCCTGCAGTTCGCGGTTCGTGCGGGTGACACGGCGACCGCTCGCCGCTACCTCGACCGCCTGCTGTCCCGGGAGCCAGGCTCCGCTCTGGCCTGGATGTCGGAGCTCGCGTACGACTGCGTAACCAGTGGCCCGGAGTCTATCGACTGGGCCCAGAAGGCTGCGGAGGATCCGAACCACCTGGTCTCGGCCGGTTGGAACCTCGCTCGGCTCGGCGCGCAGATTCCGTGCGCCGTGGCCGCGTTCGAGGCCACTCTGGATCGAGAAGTGCACGATGAGCACAGCTGGTACGCGCTCCTCGGCGTGCAAACGTTTCTTCTCGCTCAGGACCAGGACTCGGTGGCCTCAGCCCGACTTCGGACAGCGTTTACGGAACTCGACCAGGGATTCTTTCGCCGACTCGTAATTCTCGACGGAATCGTGGACTCGAAACTGGAGCCGTTCGCCGAGGAGATGGCTCTCTTCTTCGAGGACCGGTACGGGGAAAACTACCGGGGGGCCCGGGCCAGTAGCTGGCTATGGCTCTTCGCGAACTGGGAGCGGCACCAACAGCGGCCTGCCAAGGTCGAAGCCATCGCTCGGGAGGTACAGCAGCGGGCTGAAGCGAGCGGAAATCCTCAGGAAGTAATCATCGCGGAAGCACTGCGGGGACATGCGGCCCTGGCACGCGGCGACAGCTTGGAGGCGATCCGCCTTTTTGCCGCCCTCAAGCCCGTGGCGCGTCTGGATAGCATTCCCTGGCACATGGTTCAGCCTCTAGGTATGGAGCGTCTGCTGCTTGCACAACTGCACCTGGCCCGCGGTGAGTACGGGCAAGCTCTTGACGTCGCGAGTCTTTTGGACTCTCCGGCACCTGTATACTACGTTGTTTTGCTGCGCAGCAGCCTACAAGTCCGTATGGCTGCCGCAGAACGTCTGGGCGACATGCGCCTAGCGAGACATTTCGAGAGACGCCTCGCAGCGATGCAGGCGACGCCCTGACAAAGTTTTCCTTCCACTTGAAGGGTTGGCTGCCATGGATTCTGGAGAGAACAGACACTCCGATGACGAAGTGTGGATTCTGATCAATGCCGTCGCGATGATTGAGGAGCACCTGGGCATCGACCTTGGTGAGTACAGTGCTGTAAGGCTCAGAGATAAAAGTGGCCGCGGCGGCGGAGGCGGCGATGGCAGTGGGTCGGGCGGCGGTGGCGGAATGTAGCACACGTAGTTGACGTAGCCGTCTTGTAGCACCGCGACAGGGCGGGGACCTGACCAGGTCCCCGCCCGCCCCCTGTGCGGCCTACACGGGCCGTCACAAGTCTAGCAGCGCAGATCGTTGTCTTCTTCTAATCCGCGGAGGTTCGTCTCATGTCTCTAAGCGCATCCGCCCGCGCCAAGCGCGGACTGATCATCGGAATCGACGCATACACGGAGCTGTCGCTTCGGTACCAGCTCAAGGGATGCGTGAATGACGCCCGGCTCATCCATAGCATACTTACCGAACAATTCGGCTTTCCGCCCGATCATCTGACGCTTCTTCTGGATGAGGACGCCAAGCGGGACAGGATCCTCGCGGCATTCGATCAACTTGTCGAGGATACGCAGCCCGATGACATGGTGGTATTCCACTACTCCGGCCACGGGTCTCAGATGCGAGACCGCGAAGGCGACGAGCCCGATGGGTGGGATGAGACGATCATGCCGTCCGACAGCGGCCGGGGTGACAAAGAAAACCGGGATATCACGGACGACGAGATCTACCTGCGGCTTCTGAAGCTCGGCGAGAAGACCTCCCACATCACCCTTATCTTCGACTGCTGCCACTCGGGCTCCGTGACGCGTGATGCCTTCGGCGGGCTATCGCGATCGGTGGAGGCCGATGAGCGTTCGATCGACGAGCTGCCGCCTTCGCCGCTCGGGGCCGATGACACCCAGCTGACACGTGCGGGAACCCGGGATGCGGGCCCGAGCGGTTGGCTTCCGATCGGGCAGAAGTATGTAGTCCTGGCGGGATGCCGGGACGAGGAAAGCTCGTACGAATACAGGGCCAAAGACGGTGGCCAGGTGGTGCAGCACGGTTCGCTCACCTACCACCTGTCGCGGGAGCTGCGCCAGGCGAGGTCGGGAACGACGTACCGCGACGTATTCGAACGCGTCGCGCCGCAGGTAACGGCCGCGAATTCGAAGCAGCATCCGCAGATTGAGGGAATGCTCGACCGGGAGCTCTTCGGTATCAAGGAGATCCACCCGGTGGCCTTCGTGCGGGTTACGCACCGCGAGGGAGATAAGATTACGCTGGCCGGGGGAGCCGCGCACGGCATTACGGTCGGTTCCCAGTGGTCGATTCATGCCGCCGGGACGAAGAGCCGCGCGGACGAGGGTTCTCGGCTCGGCCTGGCCAAAGTGACCAGCGTTCGGGGCGTGGAGAGCGAGGCGAGTCTGGTAGAAGAGGGCGAGCCGGGCTCGATCGACACGGCCGCCCGCGCGTTCGAAGAGTCGCACGCCTTCGGCAACCTGCTGCTTCGAGTCCAGATCGTCTCCGAGGGCGGAGACTCGGCACCGATCACCGCACTGACGGCCGAGATCGACCAGTCCGACTTGCTCACTCTGACCGACGACGAAGAATCGGCCGATATTCGCGCATATCTGCTCAGCCCCCGAGGCGAGGCCGGCGAGTCGGACGCGGTTCCGCAACTCGGCGCGCTCGCTTCACCCACCTGGGCGGTGGTCGCGGAGGACGGCGAACTCAACATGCCGCCGAAGAGCCCCGGCGAAGAGCCTCTGATCTGCGAGAATCTCAATAAGCTGGCCCGCTACCGAACATCGCTGAGTCTGGATAATCCCAGCCCGAGCAGTGCTCTTCGCGGAAAGATCACGCTCGATCTTCTCAGGCAGCGGGCGGACGGCGAGTGGATCGAGGCCCAGCCGGAGAAGGCTGGAGGACACGTCGTGTTCGAAGAGCAAGAACGCATGGCGTTTCGGATCTCGAACCAGCATGATGCCGGCGTCTACGTGTATCCCTTCGATTTCGGCCTCACGGGCGCTGTCAGCCGGATCAAGATCCTCGGCAATGAAGAGATTCTGGCGCCCGGAGCCAGCGTCGATCTGGGTATCCGGGACGGACAGGAGATCATCCTGTCCATTCCGTCCGAGTACCCGTTCGCCGGGGCTGAGGACGGCGAGGGGATGCACGAGGGTATGGAGACCTTAAAGATCTTTGTTACTTCCGAGCCGTCCGACTTCACATTTCTCGAGCAAGAGAAGGTTCGCGCGATAGAGCCATCGGCCGCCGACGAGTTCGACGACGAATCGGCGAGCCCGCTCGGGCTACTGCTTCGCACCGCGTACGGAGGCCCCACCACCCGCGACATGCAGGTAACCGTCAAAGTGGACGAGCAGGACTGGACCACAGTCGCGAAGCCTTTCTTGCTTCGCCGGCGAACTGCGGCGTCGCTCACGCCGGACGGCACACCGACAAGCATCGGTGGCGTCGTCGTGACGTCCAGCGGAGTGGCAGGCGAGCTTTCGACCCACGCCTGGGGTAGTGCCCGTGCGGAGGCTGCGGCCATGCCGCAGTCAAGCCTGCTGGCGGCACTCAGCGACTCGAGCATGGAGACCCGGAGATCGTTCGAAATCGCCGGATCCGGCGGAATCGGACCGGCCACCCGATCGGTCGGTATGGACGATCCGTCGATCACACTCGACGTCAGCGATCCAGGCGAGGAAATGGGCCATCTCCTCATGAGCACGGATGAGGACGGAGTCGTCTCCTGGCACTTCGCTGAGCCCGTGGACGACGAACCGGCGACGCGCGGAGCCCCCGGGGCTCGCGGCGCCATGCGGCGTTTTGTTATACCGGGTGAGGCGCCACAGGCTCTGCCCGAGCCGGCTACGCGCGGGCTTGTCGGCGCGGTCGGCAAGAAGCTGCTCAACGAGCTGGTATTTCCGCTCATGGAGCCCGCGATCGGAATGGTCGGCGACTACTTCGCGGGGAAATGGGAAGCCAAGAAGACGCCCTACCGGATTCGGACTTTCACACCCGAGGATTATACGAAGCTCGAGGCGGCCGAGATTGATGGCGAGCTCTGGAACCAGCTATCCTCGGGCCGCGCGCTGCTCATGTTACACGGAACGTTCAGCCGGGCCCACAACGCCTTCGGATCACTGTCGCGAGAAACAGTAGAGCAGCTGCACGGCCTGTACGGCGGCCGAGTGTTCGCGTTCGATCACTTCACACTGTCCGAGAGCCCGCGCAAGAACATCGAGTGGTTCCTGGACCGTTTGCCTGGAGAGATCGAGCTAGATCTGGATATCATCGGTCACTCGCGAGGCGGTCTCGTCAGCCGGGTTCTGGCCGAGAAGACAGGCGACCTGGCACTCGGTTCGAAGAAGATCTCGGTCGGAAAGGTAGTGTTCGCCGGCTCGCCCAACGCCGGCACTGCTCTGGCGGACGCCAAGCACATGGGCGCGTTCATCGACAGCTACACCAATCTGCTGAATTTCTTCGACCTTCTGCCCGACAACGGGGTGACCGAAGTGCTGGAGACGATCCTCACCGTCGCCAAGCAGCTCGCCGTTGGGACCCTGAAGGGCTTGGAAGGACTCCAGTCGATGAGCCCCGGTGGACCCTATCAGCAATGGATGAACACCTCGTCGAACGGCGGGAACGGCGCTGGTGGAGCCAGGTACTTTGCCCTCGCGTCCGAGTTCGAGCCGAGTGAATCGGGCCTCAAGCAGTTCGTGATGAATCGGCTATCGGACCGGATCTTCACGGGTCAAAACGACCTGGTCGTACCTTCGGCGAGCGTATATGACGAGAACGGGGCGTCCGGCTTTCCGATCGAGAAACGGCACGTGTTCGACGAGGGGGCTGGGGTGGCCCACTGCGGCTACTTCGCCGATCCAAAGGCGCGGGAGACGATCCTGAACTGGTTGACGGACTGACGGCATGAAAGCACTGCTACGCCGGCCCCAACCGGCAGCGGAACCGAAGATTCCTGCGAAGACGATGAAGTACAACGACTTCATGTTGAGTATCGAGGCATGGGCGGATGGCGAGTACAAGATCTCCACACAGTCGGACGAGAGCGGAGAGGTTTCGCACAAGGTTCGATTCCCGCTCGATCGGCCTGAATTTCGGACCCGGGTCGATGTTCTCGAAGGCGCGCGCCGCGGAATAGCGCGCGACATGCAGGTTCATACCCAGGAATCAGGTATCCTCCAGACCGTCACCGACCATGGCGAGTTGGCCAAGCAGTTTGGGCAGGAACTGTTCGATATCGTTCTGAGCGGGAGTGTGTTGACCCAATTCCGGGTCGCCCAAAATGCCGCCGAAAACCAGAGCAAGGGACTGCGGGTCCGTCTCAAGATCGAGCCGCCCGAGCTCGCTAGCCTCCCGTGGGAGTTTCTCTTCGATACCGAGGGTCGCGACTACCTGGCGATCTCCGCCAAGACGCCGGTGACTCGCTATCTGCCTCTCGCTCAGGCCAGAAAGCAGCTTACGGTCAAGCCTCCGCTGCGAATTCTCGGGCTGGCCGCCAGTCCCGGGGACCACGCGAAACTCAACATCGATCATGAGAGGGCCAGGATCGATCGAGCCACCCAGGTACTGAGAGACGAGGGCGTGCTCGAGCTCAAGTGGCTCGAGGAACCCACTCGAACCGCGCTACAGCAGACGCTGGCGAGAAGTGACTGGCACGTCTTCCATTTCATCGGACACGGCGGGTTCGATCCGGCCGCGGGCGAAGACGGAGAAGGTCTGATTCTCCTCGCCGAGGAAACGGATGAGGGCCTTCTCGACAACAGCCGCAGCTATCATCTTTACGCGAGCGATTTGGGGACTATGCTCGCGGAGCACTCGGTGCGCCTTGCCGTCCTGAATTCCTGCGAGGGGGCGAAGGCTGGTGACGAGGATATCTTCTCGAGCACCGCCTCGACGCTCATGCACAAAGGCGTTCCGTCCGTGGTCGCGATGCAGTACGAGATCACGGACGATGCCGCCGTCGAGTTCGCGAGTTCGTTGTATGGACACCTCTCTGGCGGAGTGCCGGTGGATGGCGCCGTCACGAGGGCCAGACTCGCCATCCGGATGAAGTCCCGGAACACGCTGGAATGGGCCACTCCCGTGCTGCACATGCGCTCCAAGGATGGAAAGCTCATTCGAACGGGGCCATTGCAGATAGGCCCGACGGACACGGTCGGCTTGAGCTGGATGGCCGTGCTGACGCTGGCCTCCGTGATTCTGGGCCTCGTGTTCCAGTCCAAGTGGATTAACGACGGTGTTCTTGTCGAATACTTCATGTTACCGATCCTGATCGGTGTCGGGGTGATGAGTGCCTCGAATCCGGAAACGAAGGTGCCGGCCCTGGTTGCGGCCGGATTCGCGCAGCCGCTGATGTACGCCCTGGTCCTCTACTTCAGAGGCGAGAGCCAGCTCGACGACCTGCTGAATTTTCTAATACTCGCGCTGATGGCCGGCGGAATCGCCTTCGGTGCCTGGTGGGCGAGACGCTTTCTGAGCGCAATGCTTAAGCGGAAAAAGCCGGGCCCCGGGCAGGCCACCTCGAACGTTCCCTGATGGGTAGGAGAGTCGACAGCATGCATACTCGAATCCACGCACTGAGCGCCATCCTGGTCTTTGGCGCCGTAACCGCGCCCGGCGTGCGGGCCCAAACGTGCCCCGTCGGAGAGGTCAGACAGGTCGACATCGTGCCGGGCCCCCAGCCCAGCCAGTTGAACACCGCCCTGGTGACGCTTCCCGACGGTAGGGCGAGAAACGTGCGCCCTAAAGATCATGCTTGGCCTGTCGTACTAGAGGATTGCGTCGCAGTCGCCGGCTTCAGGTTGGATGTGGAAGTCGAGGGATACTGGGTATCTGACGTGGACAGCGTTAGCCCAGTTCGCCGAGAAGGCGACGTTGGCATATACGATGTCACGCTGGAACAAGCCTTCACGCTAAGCCCGGAAGCGACCGGGGGGACGATCCACGTCGCCATGGACTCGGCGTTCAGGGTTAAGGGGGAGGACCCAGCCAAAACCGCAAGGTTCCGGGAAAACGACACCGTCGATCTACAGATCTTCACGTCAGAGAACGTTTACCACTACAACGTGGGCCTGCCCGGGCTCAAAATGGAAAATGGGATGGCGCGCCACGAGAAGCGGCAGATCATGGACGGTGTCTGCGATGCAATGAAGCCCTCGAAGAGGCTGTGCGCCTGTAAGAGCAGGTGGACGTTGCTTAGCTGTTGGACGCAGAAGCGGGACATCTCCACCAGCGCGATCGAGTATTCAAAACAGTGACTCACTCAGAGGCCAGGATGATTCACACACATTCGCTTCGTTTCAGCGTTCTACTCTGCGTTCTTTTCGCCAGTCTGGCCGGGTGGCCGGGCCAGGCCGTGGCACAGGAACCGGCGCCCGACGTGGTCGAGTCTCTGGAAACGGCAGGGGCGGACCTTGCCGCGAAAGGCGAGTATCCCGCCGCCGAAGGCCTGTTCCGGCGCGCGCTGGCGATTATGGAAGAGTCCCGTGGTGCGACTGATACGAGCACTGTGCCCGTGCTTCACAACCTGGCCGAATTGCTCCAGGTCCAGGGGAAGGAAGCGGAGGCCGAAAGCATGCTGCGCCGGGCGCTGGCGATCCGCGAACAGGCCCTTTCCCCAAGCCACCCGGATGTCGGACGCTCGCTGAGCGCGCTGGGCGGGTTGCTCCGGGGCCTTGGACAATTCGAGGAAGCCGAAACTCTGTTCAGCCGGGCCACCAACGTATTCGAGGTGGCGGTGGAGCAGGGTGCCGCCCCGGGCGTCCAGATTGCTCTCCTCACCGAGTTGGGTGACATGCACTACTCTCTCCAGCGGTACGGCGAGTCCGAACGGGACGCCGCCAGGGGCCTTGCCGTTCTGGAGGAATGGAAGGCCGCCGCCGCGCTCTCCGATCCGGACGAAGCGACCGTCGTTCATAACCTGGCGGCCCTGTTCTTCGCCCTCGACGATCTCGAGAACGCTGAGCTACTACACCGGAGGGCGCTGGAGGCACGCGAAGCGACCCTCGAGCCCCTGGATAAGGACGTCCTTCAATCCGTGCACAATCTGGCCGTAGTGCTCGAATCACAGGGTAAGCACGAGGCGGCCGATTCGCTATTTCACGTTGCTCGCGTGGGCCTCGAAGAGTCCGTCGGTCCCGAACATCCGAACTGGGCGATCGTCTCGGAGAACCACGACCGAAACTTTGACCAGATCGATTGGGGTCGGGGCGGGTTCGAGCTCAACGGACATGTAGGCATCCTGGACGACCGGCCCGAGTTCAAGCCGGAGGGCATCGGGGATCAGATTCGCCGCGATGCCATTTTCGGAGTTCGCTTCGGCTATAACTCGCCCTTCAACGTGTTCGTTCAGGCAGAGGCGGCGAACTCGCTGATGCGGATTCTCATTGGGCGCGCGCCGGCCATTCCGGGCGTGACGCCCGGTCCGGAAGCGCAGAAGAATATCAACGTGTGGGTGGCCCGCGGGACAATCGGTTATAACTTGCAGCCGAGACGCGATTTGCAGCTTTTCGTGGCGGCCGGGCCGGCCGTCGCGCGTTTTGATACAGAAGATCTGGAACCGGAGACTCATTTCCTGGTCCACTACGGCGTCGGAGCGAGGTACTTTCTGACGCCTAAGAATGCCATGCGGCTCGACGTGCGGTTGCACTCTGTCTTCGACGCCCTGCCGAAGACGCGAACCACCACGACCGTACCCGTGCCGCGGCCGGCAGACCTGACTCTGGCCGAGGTCAGTATCGGTGTCCTCCATTTCTTTGGCGGGTTCGGTGATTCGGATCGGGACGGAGTAGAAGACGACCACGACGCCTGTCCCGAAACCCTGCGCGGCATTCGTGTCGGAGGCTACGGCTGTGCGCTCGACACCGACCTTGACGAAGTGGTTGATTACCAGGACATGTGCCGGGCGACTCCACTCGGTGCCCCGGTAAATCACGTCGGATGTCCGGACGACACAGATCGGGATGGGGTGCTGGACGGTGTAGACGAGTGCCCGGACACTGCTCCTGGCGAGCTCGTGAACCGCAAGGGCTGTCCGATCGACGACAAAAACGGAAACGGCCCGGACGATGGCAAGTGCATCTGCGAGCCGGCCGACTCCATCCCTCTCCCGCCGTTCCACATCGATTCGGTTCCGGACGCCGCCGAGATCATCCCGGAGATCATCAGGGCGATTGACGAGGGTCGGGACCTAATCGCCGGTGTCAACTTCGATTTCAACCGTTCCGCGATCCGCGAGGACTCCGAGTCTGTGCTGCGCACATTGGGAGAGGCACTCGTTCTACTTCCTGAACTCAGAATGGAGATCCAGGGACATACGGATTCGACGGGTTCTGAGGTCTATAACCAGGGCCTCAGCGAGCGAAGGGCGCAGGCCGTTCTCGATTACTTGCTGGAGACGTTCCCTGAACTCCAGGTGGACCAGTTCGTAGCGGTGGGCCTGGGAGAGCTCGTACCCCTCAGGGACAATGGAACCGAGGAAGGCCGGGCGGCGAATCGGCGGGTCCAGCTGGCGGAATTGGAGCCTGTCGACTGACCGATCCGCGAGCGATTGTCTTGACGGCGGCCAAGGTTCTGGCCGCGACGCTGGTCCTCGGGTGCACACAGTCTGAGGCGGCCCGCCAACAGTCCGCGCTGCGAACGATCACGGCGGCGGACCTGGCTCGGCACATTCAGGTGCTCGCTTCGGATGAGTTCGAGGGCCGGCTTCCCGCCACGCCCGGCGAGACGAAAACCACCGACTACCTGCGAGAGCAGTTCGCCGCGATGGGTCTGGAGCCGGCCAACGGCGACAGCTGGTTCCAGGAGGTACCGCTCGTCTCGATCACGGCCGACTCCGACATGGAGCTGAGCATCCGGCGCCGCGGAAGAATCCGGCAGTTCGCATACGGTGATGAGTTCATGGCCTGGACGAAACGCGTAGTGCCGGGAGTCGAACTCGAGGATTCGGAGTTGGTCTTTGTGGGCTACGGCGTGGTGGCCCCGGAGTATGAGTGGGACGACTACGAGGGCCTCAACGTCGAGGGCAAGACGGCCGTCATGCTTGTCAACGACCCCGGATACGCGACTGGCGACCCCGATCTATTCAACGGGCACGCGATGACGTACTACGGCCGCTGGACCTATAAGTACGAGGAGGCGGCCCGCCAGGGAGCCGCGGGAGCCTTAATCGTCCACGAAACCGCCCCGGCCGGATACGACTGGGGCGTCGTGAGTGGCAGCTGGTCTGGTGCACAGTTCGACCTCGTGGCGGCAGATGACAACATCTCACGCGTGCCCGTCGAGGGATGGCTTACAGTAGACGTAGCCCGCGAGATCTTTCAGATGGCCGGCCAGGACTACGACCTGCTGAAGGCGTCGGCCGTGGCTCCTGACTTCAAAGCCGTGCAGATGGGGGTGACGGCCTCGCTCTCTATCCGGAACGAGATCGAGCGCTCCCGCTCCAATTCGATGGGGACCAGATCTTCAACGGGGCCCGGGACAACGCGAGTGGAACCGCGGCACTGTTGGAAGTGGCTGAAGCGTTTGCCGGGCTGAGGCCTCGGCCCAGGCGTTCAGTAGTGTTCTTTGCGACGACGGCGGAGGAGCAGGGCCTGCTGGGGTCGGCCCACTACGCAGAGAATCCGCTGTTTCCACTGAACAAAACCGTGGCCGCGGTCAACATGGATGTGATCAACACCTTCGGACGCACGACGGATCTCGTTGTGGTGGGGTACGGCAACTCGGAGCTCGACGGATTTCTGGCCGCTGCCGCCCGAACTCAGGATCGCGTTCTCGTCCCGGATCCCGACGTCGAGAAGGGCTTCTTTTATCGATCGGACCATTTCCCGATTTCCAAAAAAGGTGTTCCGGCGATCTACGCTGATCCGGGTACCACGCATGTCGAGCACGGAGCCGACTGGATCACGGCCAAGAAGAACGAATACCGGCAGCTCAGATACCACAAGCCGGCGGACGAGTTCTCGTCTGATTGGGATCTCAGCGGCGGGGTAGAGGATATCCAGGCGTTCTTTCTGACTGGCTATGCCCTGGCCAACTCAGACACCTTTCCGAATTGGACCGAAGGCACGGAGTTCAAGGCGCGCCGAGACGCCATGATGGCCCGAGCGGACCGGTAACCTGTCCCAGGAAGCTGTCCCGGAGGCCGGGCTGCCTCCCGCAAACGCGCAGGACGCGCCTAACCTGGGGTCAATGCCACCGCCGGATTGATCCGCGTAACGCGTTTGGCTGGTATGAAGGTCGCTAGCAGCCCGACCAGAACGAGAGCCAGAACCACTGTAGCGAAGATGATCGGATCTCTTGGTTCGACACCGTACAGGAAGGGTGCGATCCCGGTCGTAAGGGCCATGGCAAGGCCGATCCCGATCGTAATCCCTACGGCCAGTTGCATCAGCCCGCGTCGCATGGCCAGCCGGATGAGCTTGCCGTTGTGTGCCCCGAGCGCCATCCGGATACCCATTTCGCGTTCTCGCTGCTGCACGCTGAACGACATCACGCCGTACAGGCCTGCAGAGGCAAGGAAGAGAGCCACGAAGCCGAACGCCATGAACAGGGTTCCAAAGGTCGTGTAGAACCAAGTCTGCTGCTTTACGACGTCGACCATTGAGATCGCATCGTAGATCGGCAGATTGGAGTCTAGCGACCGTACGGTCTCACGCACCGCCGATGTCAGTGCCATCGGATCGCCGCCGGCACGAAGCGCAATGCTCACACGGCCGCCAAGAATCTCCCCACTCTGCGCCACTGGAACGTAGTAGCCGGCAGGGTCGGCGTCGTTGTTTCCGAAGCCTTCCATTTTTAGGTCTGGGACTACTCCGACCACCGTGAGCCATTCAGTTTCGACGTCCTGCTGTCGAATCTTCATTCGCTTGCCGAGCGACTCTTTTCCATCAAAGTACCGTTCCACGAAACTAGTGTTGACAATCGCGACACCCAGGTTATCCAGATGGTCCGAAAACTCGAAGGCCCGACCCTCTAGGATTGGAGTCTCGAACGTCGCGAAATAACCCGGCGTGACGATGCCCTCTCTGGCCCGCGGATAATCATTTTCGGTCGGGTAGCTGCCGCCCTCGAGCTCGAATTCGCGCCTCCCGTTGCCCGAGGCTGGCAGGCCGTCCGAGAGAGTCGCTGCCGCTGCGCCCGGCATCTCTTGGAGATTACGGAGCAATAGCTCGTAAAAACTGGTTCTATCGTCGGCCTCCGGATAGTCGGCCTCCGGGAGATTCATGCGGGCAGTAAAGACGTTGTCGATCGCAAACGGCATGTCTACCGTTCTCAGATTGACGACGCTTCCGATCATCAGCCCGGCCGCAATCAGCAGCGCGCACGAGAGCGCCACCTCGCCCATAACTATTCCGGAGGTGATTCGGCCCATACGCAGGCCCGACGAGCCACGGCCCTCTTCCTTGAGGTTCTCATTCATCCCCGCCCCGGTAGAACGCATGGCCGGGAGAAGCCCCGCGGCGACAGCAGAGAGAACCGTGATGGCGATCACGAATAGAATCACCGTGCTGTCCATACCGAACGTCATCCAGAAGGGTGGCGGATTGGCCTCTAGGCTGCGGTCGAACCATCCGATGCCCGCAAGGCCGATAAGCACGCCCAATGCGGCCCCAACCAACGACAGGACTCCGACTTCGGTCAGGAGCTGCTGAACAATTCGGCGACGCCTCGCTCCTAGCGCGCTGCGAATGGCCACCTCTTTCTCCCGCACCGCAGCGCGGGCGAAAAGCAGGTTGGCCACATTGGCGCAGGCGATCAGAAGAACGCCAAATACCGCGGCGAGCATCGTCAGCAGCAAAGCGCTGATCCCGTCGTCGAGAACGAAGGCCGTCCATGGCTCGACGATCGTGGTGTATCCCTCGTTGGTTTCCGGGTACTCCTGCTCCGCGCGTCCGGCAAAGGCCGCGAACTCCGCCGCCGCCTGATCCCGGTCCACTCCATCCTTCAGCCGACCAAAGCCAGGATACCGGCCACTCGAATCCCGTTCGTGCTCCAGCGTGTGAATTTCAAGGGGGGTCCACAGCTCTGCCCTGATGGGAAACTTGAATCCCTCCGGAGCAACTCCGACGATCGTCATGACGGTTCCGTTTGCCTTCACCGTCTTGCCCAGCACATCTGGTGATCCTCCGAACCGATCCTGCCAGGCGTTGTGGCCCAGTACGATTACAGGGTCCGCGCCCGGCTCGTCCTCGCCCGCTACGAAACCACGTCCCAATTGCGGCTGCACCCTGAGGATGTCGAACATGTTCGACGTGGCCTGTGCGCCTACGTAGCGCTCGGGCTCACCGTCGGTTCCGACGACATTGAAAGCGGTCTGATTCCACAGGCCGAGATCGTACAGCGTGGTCTGCTCCTGCTTCCAGTCCTCGTATTCGTGCAGATTAACACCGTTGCGATCGATGTCTCGTGCGGGATTCGTCATCCAGACGGACACCAGCCGGTCTGCTTGGTCGAACGGCAGGCCCTTGTACATGGCTCCGTTCACGATGCTAAACACCATCGAAGTGAGACCGATGCCTAGCGCGAACGTTACGACCGCGATGCCCGAGAGCAGCGGAGTCTTAATGAGCATGCGGATACCGTACCGCAGATCCTTGAACAGTCCTTCCATGATCACCGGCCTCCTCGACTGCATGTTTATGCGTGTGCGTCTCCATACGCCGCAGCCAGACCAGAAGTTTCGGTCGCGTGGAAGTTGACGGCACCGCATCGCCAGACCTACGCTATAATATGCGCTTGCCGTCGCTGACCCACTTAAGAACCGCCGCGGGCGCCGCCTTCCGGCGCTTCCCGGCCGTGCTCATCGTGACCCTCGTCGCTACAGCGGCGGGCGTCGTGCTCGCGCAGGGTGAGGACGAGGCGGTTCGGTACTTCCTGGCGGCGCTGCTCGGCATTCCTCTCTTGATCTCCGCCAACCTTGCCTCAGAGCCGGGTAGCAGACGCCGGCTATGGCTGAGAGTGGCGGCAATCGCACTGATCGCGATCCTCTTCTGGCGCTGGCCCGTGTGGAGCGAGCAAGTCCGAGTGCTCCGATATCTGCAGCTCAGCCTCGCGGCCCATCTTCTCGTAGCGTTTCTACCGTACCTGAGACGCAACGAGCCCAACGGATTCTGGCAGTACAACAGGGCGCTGCTGATAAGGTTTGTCACTGCCGTGCTGTATTCGGCCGTGCTGTTTGTCGGTCTCGTGATCGCGCTCGTAGCGTTCGACAACCTGTTCGGTGTGGACGTCGACGGGGAGGCGTACTTCACGCTGTTCATGCTCCTCGCCGTCCTGTTCAACACCTGGTTCTTCCTGGCGGATCTTCCCGACGATTTGTCTGCCCTGGAGCAGGAAACGGGATATCCACGCGGACTCAAGGTGTTCTCGCAGCACGTGCTGGTGCCTCTGGTCTCGGTGTACCTGCTCATGCTGACCGCCTACCTGGGCAAGGTGCTGATTACGACGTCCTGGCCGGATGGTTGGATCGGACTCCTGGTGTCCAGCGTGGCGGCTGTCGGCATTTTGTCTCTGCTTCTCGTTCATCCGGTTCGCGACGATCCCGAGAATCGCTGGATCGGTACGTATGCGAGGGGCTTCTGGCTCGCGATGATTCCGGCAATCATCATGCTCCTGCTCGCGATCTGGAAGCGGATCGATCAGTACGGGATCACCGAGCCCCGGTACATTCTGGTTATTCTGGCCCTGTGGCTCGCGGCCATGGCGGTTCTGTTTATCGTCAACCGCCGGCAGAACATCCTTGTCATTCCCGCCACGCTCTGCTTACTGGCGCTGGCCACCGTGGCGGGGCCGTGGAGCGCCTACGGAGTGTCTCTCCGGGACCAGACGGATCGCCTCGCCGATCTCCTCCAGCGGAACGAAATGTTGGTTGACGGAAGGATTCAGGCTCCGGCGGACACCGTCACATTTGCCGACAGAAAGGAGATCGGGGCGGTTCTCAGCTATCTGGGGCAGACGCACGGCATGCGTTCGGTTCTGTCCTGGTACGGCGATTCATTCCCCGAGTCCGACTCGGTCAGCATCGAGCCGATCAAGAAATGGCAGGCACGCACACAGGCGAGTCGGCTGATGCGGGGCCTCGGGGTCGATTTCGTCGAACATCACATGCAGGCCAGCGGTGACAGATTCTTCAACTACAGCGTCGGATATCAAGAGTTTCCGCCGGCAACTGCCATCGCAGGCTACGACTACGCCTTGCAATGGCGCTGGACAGGCGAAGCGGTCGGCCGCTTCGAGCTCGGACCGGACACGCTCCAGATCGGGCTGGACAGTACCGGGCTGGCTCTTCGGATTCATGTCGACGGCGGGCCGAGCGTCTCACTCGATCTGGCGGAGTCGCTGGCCGAGTTGAGCCCCTCAGGAAACCATCTCTCCTCCGCTACCGTGGACCCGGAGGCGCTGCGGTTCAGGGAGCAGACCGACGGACTACGAGTGCTTGCGGTAGGCAGGGAACTGTCGGGCCGAATCTCGGACGGGGAGCTCGTAGTTAACGCCTTCGACGCTCGATACTACATCGGGTACGAACCGTCTGATACGCAGTAGCCCCGGGCTCAAACGGCTCAGGATCCTTCGGTGAGAATCGCCATGTGGTCGGGCCCCCGGAACATCTCCACCGCCCTCATGAGGGCCTGGGAAAATCGGCCGGATACGGCGGTGTGCGACGAGCCACTGTACGCCCACTACTTGCTACGCACCGGCTCCGAACACCCCGGTCGAACTGAAGTCTTGGCCGCGCAGGACACGGAATGGCGAAACGTGGTGCGAGAGCTACTGGGCCCGGTGCCGGGCGGTAATTCTATCTTCTATCAGAAGCACATGGCGCACCATCTTTTCGAGGATATGCACGGTGACTGGCTCTCATCGCTCCGGCATGCGTTTCTCATTCGAGATCCCGAGGAGATGCTGACGTCGCTGCTGAAGGTGATTCCCGATCCCGGCGTATTCGAAACCGGACTGGCACAGCAGTGGGACTTGTTCCAACGCGTCTCCGACACTCGCGGGGCCGCCGCGCCCGTTCTGGATTCCCGGGATGTGCTCGAACAGCCGCGCGCTCTGATGGAGCGTCTATGCGGCGCCCTTGGGGTCGAGTTTTTCGAGGACATGCTGTCTTGGCCCCCGGGACCTCGTGACTCTGACGGAGTGTGGGCTCCCATCTGGTACACTGGCGTCGAGCGTTCCACGGGTTTCCAGCCGTACCAGGCCAAGGAGGATCGGGTTCCGGACCGCCTGCGAGGCGTTCTGGATACGTGCCGAACCTACTACGACAGGCTCTATTCTCACCGA
>JAZDDE010000029.1:0-2493 GCA_036679495.1 Gemmatimonadota bacterium
CCGCTTCTTTTCGCCCACCAACGAACAGACCTGGGCACTGCTCGTTCTCGATCGCTGGCTCCAGCAACACGCGACTTTCTGAACCGCAGAACCGGCTAGCCCGGACTTCTCACCACCCGCCTGCTGACACCTCGAGCCAGTCCGTTGCGAGCTGGGGGGGTAAAGATTTCCAGGTGGGCAGGCTGGGATGTGGCTATTGGCCCTGGATCGCCGAGCCGGGAGGTCCTCAGAGCCTCTGATGAGGGCTTGCAGGCACAGCAGTGCCGGCAGCGCTTTGTTCGGGTCGGTCTGTGGGTGGGTCGCAGGTCGCGGGCTACGGCCCGGCGCGTTGCAGGTTGGCCACGGCCTGAGCAAAGACCCGCTCGCTGGGATGGGCGCTGGCCAGTGACACCCAGACGCGGCGCACGGAGACGCGCACACGAGCTCCGATCTTGAGCAGTCGAGTCCGGATCGTGCCGCAGTAGGCGTTGGCCAGCTCAGTGCCTGCCAGGCCGACGCGGCGCAGAGCGTCGATGAGCACGTAGGCGACCGAGGAGAGCCACAGCCGGATCTGGTTGACCCGCATCAGCCGCCCTGATGTGCGGGTGGCAAACAGATCGAGCTGCTGCTCCTTGATCCGATTCTCGGCTTCGCCGCGGGCGCAGTAGATCGTCTCGTAGAGCTCCTTCGCTTCGACCTCGCTCTTGGATAACGACGTGACGACGAAGCGCGGATTGCTCCCGTGCGGCGTCCACTCGGCCTTGCCGATCACCCGGCGTGGACGGCTCCAGCTCGAGTGGGTTTGGTAGTTCATCTCCTGGTAGACCCTCTCGGAGCGACCTGACGCGATACAGAGCTGCTCGGCTTGCGCGAGCGTCGGCGCGAGGTACGTCTCGAGCCTGTTGTTTCGGGCTAAGCCCAAGACGTAGTCCACAGCATGCTCTTCGCACCAGAGCATGATTCCCTCGCGGGCAAAGCCCGAGTCGGCCCGCAGGAGAATCGAAACCTCGGGAAAGCGCTCGCGGATCTGGGCGACGATGCGCGCAAGCTCCTCGACAGTGCCGGCCGAGCCGTCGATATTCGAGCGGCGCAGCCGAGCGCACAGCAGATGTTTGCCGCTGAAGACGTAGAGCGGCAGGTAGCAGTAGCAATCGTAGAAGCCGTGAAAGAAGCGCCCTTCCTGCTCTCCGTGCAACGGATCGTCGGTCGCGTCGAAGTCCAAAATGATGCGCTCGGGCGTCTCGTCGTAGCTATCGAGAAACAGCTCGACAAAGAAGCGGTCGAGAGCCTCCGCGTCGACAGCGATGCGGTGGTAGCGATCGCCGGCTGCCTTCTCTGCCAGACCCCACTCGAGTCGGTTCAGCGTGCTCTTGCCGGCCAGGGCACTCCCGCGGTCGCGCTTGCGCTTGCGATCACGCCCCGTCGGATCTCGTTTACCGACACAGGCGGCCAAGAGCGCATCACGGCGTAGCTCGTCGTGGTCGACGAGATCCTCGTAGCCCAGCGCGAGGCCGAAGACTCGCTGACGCAAGAGATCCTCGACCGGATGCTCGATCGCCTCCGGCCAGCGGTGGTCGACAAAGCACTCAGCGAAGCGCTTGATGACACTGAGCTTGCGATCGACCTCTCGAAGCAGCACGACGCCACCCTCCGAAGTGATCCGACCACCATCGAATGAGGCTACGATCTTGCGGCGCCTCGAACCCTCAAACTCGAACCGGCGGATACTGCTACAGTCTGTCGTCAAGGGCTGCCCCTCCTTTGCGTGGCTAAGTGTTTCTTGACAAACCACTTATACCACTGGAGAGCAGTCCTTTCTTACTTGGCGTGAGAAATCCGGGCTAGCTCAGTTGACGCCATGCTGAAGGAGAAAGGCTTGGCCGAAGGCAATCTCTTCTCGCGAATCGACGCTGCAGCGGAGTCGCACCTGATCACCCGAGAGATGGCCGCCTGGGCTCTCGAGGTGCGACTGGACGCGAACGATCAGCGTCATGCGGACGAATCGGCGGACTTTCCAGACGAAGCTGACGCTCAAAAGAGCATCGACTTTGCCAAGGCGCTGGCTGAGTTTCTGTTCGTGCTCCCGGCCAGGGTCGAGCGAGGCCGGAGGTCTTAGGGCTGGTTCTTCGAGACGGGACCGGTGAGATTGGTGGCTTGCCGCCTAACAACTCGCTGCAGCGGACGCTGCCCTAGCGAGTCGGCATCAGCTGTAGAATTCGGTGGTGAACCCCTCGATCAACCGTTCCTGTCGCTTTGCGGCCGGCAGCGCCGCTGAGCTCAAGATCCGTTAGGCGGCAATGGGGAACGGCAGAGTGACAAGGGTCTCGGGATCAGGACTTCTGGCCATGGCGGCCATCGCCTTGTGCGCTACAGGCTGCGGGCTTGGGCATACCGACTGGGGCCATGAGGGAGTACATGCCGCGATGAGCACTATCTCCGTCGTAGATGTTCGGGTTGCGACTGTTGGGCTCAACGTGTGCCCCAGGGACCCGCACCCTTTTTCGGAGGAGCACT
>JAZDDE010000290.1:0-26473 GCA_036679495.1 Gemmatimonadota bacterium
CGGTTGGGTGAGTTCGAAGTATTCTCGGACTTGTTCATCCGTGGGCTCGACATTGGCGAATAGAATGCTGTCCCGGAACCGGTCCACTGCGACGGCGGCCAGGTACCGCCGCTCTTCCAGCAGCGATGTGTAGTCGAGCGCGTCCGTCGTGTCCGGCGAGCGATACGCCGCGACAAGCCGGATATAGTCTGTCCACAGGATGGCCAGTTGCTCAGCCCAGTGTCCGGTTACCGCAGAATCGGGCATCGGCGACTCTGCGATCAGGGCGCCCAGGTCTTCCGCGGAAAGGCGCGAAGCGCCCGCCGTGGCGGCGGCTCGTGAATGGGATGTCAGGCCGGCGTCCAATACGCCGCACGAGGCAGACAAGCCTGCCGCCAACACGACGAGGGCCGCGAGCTTCATTCTATCCATCAGGACTCCGTCTCTAGATTTAGACAATCGAGCGCCAGCACCAGTGTGGGTGCCAGCGGTTCGGTTCCGGCGTTTGTCAGCACCAAGGATAAGGGCTCCGTACGCCGCACTTCAACAGCGATCTGCCGGTCCGCAAGCGCTCCGCTCAACCTCGCCAGACGCGGTATCGCTCCGGCCCGGAAATTCAGTCTCGCCGACCCCTCCGACACGCGTATCGAATCCACCTCAAGCATCCGGCTCAATAGTTTGAGCCGTGTGGAGTCGAGTAATGCTTCCGCGGCTTCCGGGGGCGGCCCGAAGCGGTCTCGCAGTTCCGCTTCCAGGTCGTCTACCTCCTCCGAGCGGACAAGTCCCGCAAGCCGGCGGTAGAGATGCATTTTTTGTTGCGAGTCCTCTATATACTCGTCCGGAAGAAGCGCGTCACCCTCCAGCCAGATCTGAGCCGACGTTTGATCCTCCTCGGACGGCTCCCCCTTCAGTCGTGCGACAGCCTTCCGCAGCAACCGCTGGTACGCATCGAATCCGACCGCTTGCGCGAACCCGGACTGACTCGCTCCCAGGAGATTACCTGCGCCCCGTAGCTGAAGATCCTTCAAGGCTACGTCGTACCCGGAGCCGAGTCCCGTATGATGCTCCAGGACCCGCAGCCGCTGAACCGCATCCGGGGGCACGTTGGGTGGAACGAGGAGGTAGCAGTACGCACGGTGGTGGGACCGGCCCACGCGTCCTCTGAGCTGATACAGCTGCGCCAGGCCGAACCTGTCGGCCCGGTTGACGATCATCGTATTCGCCCTGGGGACGTCCAGGCCATTCTCAATGATCGACGTGCAGACAAGTACGTCGATCTCGCCTCGCATGAGATCGTCCATGGAATGCTGAAGCTCTCGCTCATTCATGCGGCCGTGCGCGACGGCGACCCGGGCGTCAGGAGCCAGGCGGTGCGCGCGTTCCGTGAGCGCGTGAATCGAATCGATCCGATCGTGCACAAAGAAGATCTGGCCGCCCCGGTCCAACTCCCGCCTCATTGCGTCGCGAAGCACCAGGTCGCTCCAGCCCAGCACATGCGTGATGACCGGCATCCGGTCTCGGGGTGGTGTATCGATCCGCGACATGTCTCTCAGCCCACTGAGCGCCAACTGCAGGGTTCTCGGAATCGGTGTCGCGGTGAGAGTCAGTACATCCACAGACCTTTTTAGCTCCTTGAGCCTCTCCTTGTGCCGAACCCCGAATCGCTGTTCCTCGTCGATCACCAGAAGGCCAAGGTCATGAAAAACCACATCGGCCGAGAGGAGTCGATGAGTGCCGATCACGATATCCACTTCTCCCGCTTTCAACCCTCGCAGCACCTGCGCCTGCTGACCGGTTGATCGAAAACGGGACAGAGCTTCGATTCGAACGGGAAAGTCGGCCAGGCGCCCTCCGAACGTATGACTATGCTGCTCAGCCAGGATCGTGGTGGGGGCCAGCACCGCAACCTGCTTGCCATCTTGCACGGCCTTAAAGGCTGCCCGAATCGCGACCTCGGTCTTGCCGTAGCCCACATCGCCACACACCAGGCGATCCATGATGGCAGGGCGTTCCATGTCGGCCCGAGTCTCTTCCCAGGCCCGCCGCTGGTCCTCCGTGTCCTCGTACAGGAACGCCGATTCCATCTCCCTTTGCCAGCGTGTCTCCTGCGTGAACGCGAAACCGGGTTTCACCTGTCGGTGGGCGTAGAGGTCGGTCAATTCCGCAGCCATCTGCCGAATGGATGCTTCGGTCTTCTGCTTGAGGGCCGTACAGCGTTTCCCTCCGACTTTGTGCAGCTTCGGGGGCGCTGCCTCGTCGCCTACCTCTCCGACCGCCGTCCAGCGCTCAACGAGATCGAGCCGGTAATGCGGGACGCGGAGGATCTCACCGTCCGCATACTCGATCTTCAGAGTCTCAATGGACTCTCCGCCGGCCTCTACCTTTTCCAGGCCTCGGTATCGTCCGATGCCGTGTTCCATGTGAACCACGTAGTCGCCCACGGCCAGCGAGTTGAGGCTCTCAATCGTGGCGGCGGTTCCCAGCCGGCCGGATCGGCGCAGGCGACGTGCCCGGCGAAAGATCTGGTGGTCGGTCAGAACCAGGAGTCCGGCCGGATCGGGCAGCCGGAAGCCGCCCTGGAGCGAACCGAGCGCCAGGTGTGTAGAGGACGCCAGGCTCCCGCCGGCCAACTCCTCGAGAATCTCCTCAAGCCGCGCCAGCTGACCGTCATTGTCACATAGGATGAGGAGTTCTTCGCCGGCCTGGTGGCTCGATCGCACCTCCGTAAGAAGCCGGTCCATGTCGCGATCGATCGTGGGCGGCTCCAGCACTCCAAAATCGAGATCTGGATTCGCCCCATCCTCTTCCACCACAATCCGGCCGAAATCGCGAAGACGGTGCGCCGACTCGTCCGGTGGCATGACCAAATCGTCAGCCGGCAGCGCATCCTCCCGGTCGATGTCGGCCCGAGCCTCCGTTGTTTCCGCCCACAGCTGGCGCCGAAGCTCTGAGCCGCCGCTTCCTAATTCGATGATCAGGGCAGAGTCCGGGATCAGCTCCAGAAGGCACCTCCGCTCCACGGCTGAGCCGCCGCTGCCGTGAGGCTCGCCAGCGTCCTCCCGGAAGAGGCCGGACCCAAGCTCCACAGGGAGGATTTCGGCCCGCTCCAGCGTGGACGTGGATCTCTGCGTCAGCGGGTCGAAGCGCCGAAGAGATCCTACCCGACCGTCCCAGAGTTCAACCCTGAGAGGCAGCGGATCCCCAAACGGAAACACATCCACGATCGTGCCCCGCAGAGCGAAGTCCCCCAGCTCTCCCACGCTTGCCGTCCTCTGGAAACCGCGCCGCTCCAACTCATCGGCGAGCTCGTGGCGCTCCAGTGGCATGTCCGGCTGGAGTTCCAGCGCAAAATCCTCTCCTGGTCCCACGGGCGAGCGTTCGACAAGGCCCCTGGCCGTGGTCGCGATCACGCGGCATCGATCCGTGAGGAGCGCCGCCACGGCGTTGGCTCGCTGTGCCGAGATCTCGACGTGGGGATCCTGGTCCTCATAGGGCAACGATTCGCGCTGCGGGAGCGTAACGCAGGCCGTCGCTCCGGCAATCGTTTCAATGTCCGCGCCCAGCACATCGGCTTCGAGCGGAGTCCGCGCGACGAGAACGATGACGCCCGGCTCGGATCGCTCGTTGTCGCCCGCGGGCTGCGCGGAGAGGGCGCTGACCACGCCGGCCAGCGCCGCTCCTGGGAGCCCCGACGCTTCGAGACGCTCTCCCGCTACGGGCCAGCGAGTCGCGGTGGCGGATCGCTCCAGCAGGTTCTGAAACCGATCCAGTAGAATGGGGAGCCCGGTTCGATCCGGCTCGTGCGTCAAGTCAGCTGACCTGGGTGGTTCCGAGCCCGGCGTGCCGTGCCGAATCGGCCGGCGGGGACGCGACCCATGCCTCGGCGAGGGCAAGGATCACTACCGCAAGGAGCAGCCAGGGGCTGATGTCGGCGCCTCGGCGACTCTGGAAGATAGCCTCGCTCCAGGCAGCGGCCTCGTCCCGCGGCACTCTGACGACGCGGCCGCCCGGTAGCAGCCTCTCGAGGGTAGCGGAGGAGACCGGCTGTAGATCGGACTCTGAGGCCGGCACGTTGACCGCGACAAGGCTGGTCCCCCCGTCCGCCGATGCGCGGTGGTGGACACGATAAATGCCAACCCGCAGGGGGTTGAACGGAAGTCCTCCGTCTACCCGCCGGACCTCTCCCGAAGGGAGGGAGATCGAATCCGCCGTAGCCGGCAAAACGAGTGTTGTACCCGCGTCTACGGCTCGGCCCGGCCAGGCTGTGCCCTGACTCCAGCGCAGGACAAGGTTCTCCACGAAGGGAATCATGCCGGGGGAGAGCGGGAGGGAGGTGGAGGCCGAATCGAGAGGCGATGCCAACAAGACATAGGTCCCCCCGTCAGTCCGCCCGCGGACCAGCCAAGGCGATCCGTCGGAAGTCGATAGCAGGGTCTCGCGTTCGCCCGCCTGATCCCCTGTGTCCCGGCTCAGGAGGAACCGGGATCGTACCCGGATCTCATTCTCGGTGCCGATAGCAGTCGGCGATTCGACACCAAGCTCGCCCTGGGAGGGGTCCCTGGATAGCGCCACCTGAATGCCGCGGCTCACGAGCCACTGATTGAATCGAGCCAGCAGGAGCGGATTGGCGGGAGGAATCAGAACGAGCCGGTGAGACCTGCCCTCGCCGGTCTCTCGGGCGATCTGACCGGGCTGGGGGAGATCCGCTGCGTCGCCGTCGACGACCAGGACGTCCGCGACCCCCGCTCCGGTCCGCCCCGCGGCGGCCAACGTCGCCAGAGCCTGTTCTACGAACCCACCTGGTGTTCCCACGTAGTCCACGGCAGGGGCAGCTTCAACCTGAAGGGCGAAGAACTGCGTGTCATCTGCCCGCAGTCCGCTGGGCGGAATCTGGAGTTTGCCGTAGTGCGTTCCGATGCTTTGAGCCGAGACACGGAAGAGAGCGGTGCTTCCCCAATTTGTAAGAGCCAGGGCCGTCGTCTGTCTCTCGCTCTCGAGGCGCACAGTGACGCTATCGGTGTCCGGATCTCCGCCGTACCAGGCCGCTTTGGCTGAGATATCCGGGCTAATGCCCTGTACCGCAGACGTTCCGGTGGACATCCGCAGCCCCATCAACGCTCCGTTCGGCTCGGCAGCCGGGGCTTCCGGGACGATCCACAACAGATCCTGCGCTCCGTCCACCGGCTCTTCTCCGAAAGTCGATCTCTGGAGGTCGGTCAGGAGATGCACTTCTCGCTCTCGATCCCCGGCTTGAGGTAGGGCTAGAGCTGCCGTCCTGGCAGAATTTCCGATATTTCCACTGGCATCCGTGGGCTGGACTCGCTCCAGCGCGGCTACAGCGTCCGGCGCGGTGACACCCACGGCGACAGCCTCGCCCACGACCGGAATGATCCAGAACCGGTCTCGGGGGCCTGCCTCTGAGAGAGTGCTCCGGGCCCGCTCGATCTCTCTGTTCAGCAGGGTCTGCTCGGACTGCAGGCGCGACATACTGGCCGAGTTGTCGAGCACGATGGCGACGTTGGTCGGCCGGTGGTCGCCGGCCCCGCCGCGCCCTACCAACGGTGTAGCCGCCGCCAGCGCGATGAGCACGACGAGGCTGAGCCGAAGGGCCAGAAGGAGGAGGTCGCGGAGCCGCACAGATCGGGCATGTTCCCGCTGCGAGGACTGGAGGTAGCGGAGCGCCGGGAACGACACTCGCTGCCGGATATCCCGATGAAGCAGATGGATGAGCAGAGGAATGGCGACAAGCGCAGACAAGGCTAGCGCCCAGGGATAGAGAAAACTCATCCGAGTCGGGCGCGTTTCTCCAAGTAGCTTCCAAGCGCTGTCCCAAGCGGAGTGTCTGTGCTCACAACGTGATAGTCGGCCCCCATTCTCAGCGCCTCGAGCCGCCACTCGCGGATCGCCTCGGAGACAGCCTCCCGGTAGTGCTTGCGCAGCGCAGCCGAATTGGTGCGGAGTTCGTCTCCGGACTCAGGATCGAAGAAGACTGCCTCTCCCGCGGACGGGAGTTCCAGTTCGGCCGGGTCCATGACATGCAGCATCAACACCTCGTGCCCCCTGTGCCGCAGATAGCGTAGGGCCCTGAGGGTCTCATCGGCCTGCACGAGAAGATCAGAGATCAGGATGACGAGCCCGCGACGCCTGAGCCGGACGGCTACGTCCTTCACAGCCGCGCCCGCGTCCGTGGCCCCTCCGTCCTGGATCGCCGCCAGGCTGCTCAGGACGGTTGAAACGTGTCGGCGTGATCCTCGGGGATGAAGATGCAGCCGTACCCGATCGTCGAAGGCCAGGAGGCCGACCGCATCGCCCTGCCGGGCCAACAGCATCGTTAGTGAGGCCGCCAGCATCCGCCCGTAGTGCAGCTTGGACACGAACCTGCCAGCCTCCGATGTCCACGCCATAGAGCTACTTACATCCAGGACTAGATAGGCGCGCAGATTCGTCTCTTCTTCGAACTGTTTGATGTACAAGCGGTCGGAACGTGCATACATTTTCCAATCCAGAAATCGCGGGTCATCGCCCGGATTGTAGGCCCGATTCTCAGCGAATTCCACTGAAAAGCCACGGTGTGGCGACCGGTGAAGGCCGATCAGGAATCCGTCCACTACGCCGCGGGCGACCAGCTCCAGGTTGCCCAGGTCGGCCAGTTTGTGCGGATCGAGCTGATCGGGCCGGTCCGCTCTGTCGCGCTCCTGTGGTCTGACTTCCGCAGGAATCACAGCATCGCTCTCTTCGGGTTACGTGTTATCGTTCATCGTACGGCACTCACCGGATACGGCACTCACCGAATCAGCCGGACTACGCGCTGGGATGAACACTAACACAGGACGATATGATGCGAAGGACTCTTCATCACGCTAGAACTCTGGTTGGCTGCTCGGTATTCGTTGCCGGTGCGTGCTCCGGGACGCAGGCAGTTCCTGACGTGACTCAGGGCGCGGCTGAGGCGGCGGCCACGATTACGCCGGATGACTTCCGCCTCCGCATCGGCGCGCTGGCTCACGATTCCATGCGTGGACGCGATACCCCAAGCCCCGAGTTGGCGAAGGCCGCCGCGCACATTGCTGCTGAATTTGAGACGTTCGGACTGACAGCCGGCACAGCCAACGGATTTCAGCAGATGTATCCCCTCACCGTGCTGAGCCCAGGAAGCGCTGAGCAGCAGTCAGTAGCGCTTCGAGGTCCGGCCGGCGATGTCACTCTCGCCGCCGGACAGGATTTCGTCGCTGTTTCCCAGTCGGGCGTTCTGGAGGCGGAGGGATCGCTCACCGTCGTGGAATCGAAGGATGACCTGGCTGCGGCGCGCGGCGGGATCGCCGTGATTCCAATCGACCGCACGACGTTTGGACGCGCGTTCGGCGGCGGTCTCGGCGACGGGATGCGCGCGAACGACGTCAAAGGTGTAATGATCGCCGTCGAAGGGACGGACACGTTCCAGCAGGTGAGTGGCTTCGTTGGCGGATCCTCGCTCGCACTCGGTGAGCCCGAGCCGGGCGCTGGCCCGATCCTCATCGTCGATCGAGCCTCGCTACCGGAAGACCTGGCCTCCGCGCTCAAGGCTGGTGCTGCCGGCGACTGGAGCGCCTCGGTTAGAACGGAGGCTGAGGCCACGGTCGATCACGCCATGAACACGATCGGCGTGCTGGAGGGATCGGATCCGGTTCTCAAGGACGAATACGTCGTGTTCAGTGCGCACATGGACCACGTAGGCGTAGGCCAGGCGGTAGACGGCGATTCGATCTACAACGGCGCCGACGACGATGCCTCGGGAACATCCGCCGTCGTCGAACTGGCGCAGGCGTTCGCCAGTCTGGACGAGCGTCCCCGGCGGACCCTGGTGTTCATCACGGTGAGTGGGGAAGAGAAGGGGTTGTTCGGGTCACAGTGGTACAGCGACCACCCCCCACTGCCTATCGAGCATACGGTCGCGAATATCAACATCGACATGATTGGGCGGAATTGGCAGGATACGATCGTCGCGATCGGAAAGGCTGAATCTTCCCTCGGTCCGCTGGTCGAGCAGGTGGCGGCGGCACACCCGGACCTAAACATGTCGGTGATCGACGACCGGTGGCCGGAGGAAAACTTCTACTTCCGATCCGACCACTACAATTTCGCGCGCAAGGGTGTGCCCATTCTGTTCTTCTTCAACGGTGTCCATGAGGACTACCACCGTCCGTCGGACGAGCCGGAGAAGATCGGATACGACAAGATTTCGCGCATCACACGCCTCATCTTTTTCCTCGGCCTCGAGATCGCAAACGCCGACGAGCGTCCGGTGTGGGATCCAGACGCGTATGAACGAGTCGTGGGCAGCGGGGAGTAAGCTCGAGTCGGGGTTTTGTCCCGGCGGGTTCACGGCGTATTCTGTCAAAACGATTCGAGTCGATGCGCACGATGGCGTGTGCCAGTAGTCATTCGGGAGACGCACAATGTCAGAGGGTCATGAAGTACCGTATGTCGTAGTCGAAAAACGGGGCTCCGGACTGGGCTCTTTCTTGTTGGGATCGGCCTTTGGAGCTGTACTAGCTTTGCTGTACGCCCCCAAGGCGGGCAAGGAGATGCAGGAGGACCTAAAGGAAGGGCTGCGGCGCGTCCGCGACGACGCTGAGCGCAAGTTCACGGAGGTTCGCGGCGACGTAGAGGAGACGTATGTAAAGGTCCGCAGCGACGTAGCGGATCGTGTCGATGTAGCCCGCGAAGATCTGCTCGAGCGGCGGGTTAAGGCCGAGGAGGCTGTGCGCGCCGGCCGGGACGCCGCTCGCAGTGCCCGCGGCGATCTGGAGCAGCGTGTGGCGGAATCAAAGGCCAACTACAGGGATCGGATTGCAGCCAGGGCCGAAACCAGCGAAGAAGTGGCTGAGGAGTTGGAAGAGGCGTCAGAGACCGAGTAGTGAGTTTGGCCGCAGCAACCCGGTGGCGAAGCCCCTTCCCCGCGGGTAGCTTTCAGCCGTCCCGACCGTCCGGAGTGTAGCTTCTGGGAGGCTTGGTGGCGCGATCGGCAGGTGGCCAGAAAGTGGTCATCCGGAACCGAAAGGCCCGTCACGAGTTCGAGATACTGGATGAGCTTGAGACGGGTCTGGTGTTACGGGGAGCGGAGGTGAAATCCCTCCGCACGGGAAAGGCGAACTTCACGGACGCCTACGCCCGGATCGCAGATGGCGAGTTGTGGCTCCATAATCTTCACATTCTGCCGTATAAGTCGGCGCACGGTTTCGAGACACTGGACCCCGTCCGGCCTCGCAAACTACTGCTGCATCGGCGGGAGTTGGAGCGCCTCCGCGTGAAGGTCGCTGAACGCGGCTTCGCGCTGATTCCCCTGGACATTCATTTTCGGCACGGTTTTGCCAAGGTGACGCTGGCGCTGGCTCGGGGTAAGAAGCTGCACGACAAACGTCAGGCGCTAAAGCGCGCCGACATGAAGCGGGAGGTCGATCGTGCGCTTGGGACGGATAGGTCATAGGGGACAGGGACTGTTGAAGCTTCGAACTCGTAAGGCTCTTGTCGTGTTGAGTGCGCTACTGACTCTGAGCACAAGCACGGATTCCGCGCCTGCCCAGTCCGTGCCGCAGGGGACTGAGGTCGTGGGCGACGGAATCGTGTACCAGGTGGCAGCGGTCCGAAGCCACGGCTTTCAGGCGGTTCGGTGGGACGCGATCCCGCGCGGATTGATGTCCGCCCCGTGGTCCGACGGCTCCGTTGGCGCCGCGGTATCGAAGGGACGGAGGGTGACCCTAAGGGCCGGATCCCCATTCGTCCGAGTCGGAACCACCGTGGAGGTCCTGGCCAACACACCCTATGCCGAGGACGGCTGGCTGTGGGTGCCCCTCCAGCTCCTGAACCGACTGGGATCCACGGTGGCGATGGACTCGCCGGTAGCCTCTGCGGCGGCGCCAGGCTCGAACTTCCCGGAGCTTGCTCCTGTGCCCGATTCTCGCCGCCCCGGCCCGTGGCGCGTCGTCATCGACCCGGGCCACGGAGGACAGGATCCCGGCACCCGAAGCAGGCAGACGGGTGCTCGAGAAAAGGACGTCGCTCTAGCGGTTGCTCGCGAACTCCAGGCGGCACTGTCCGAGTCGCGCGAATTCGAGCCCTCTCTCACTCGCACGGAAGACCGTTTCGTTGAACTCGAAGAGCGGCCCCGGATCGCGGACCGCCGGGAAGCCGACCTGTTCGTGTCGATCCACGTGAACGCCGAGATCCGTGGAAGAACGCGCGCCAGAGGGTTCGAGACCTATTACCTGGGGCAGCGAAAATCAGAAGAGTCCAGACAGGTCGCCATTCGTGAAAACAGCGTCCTGGAATTCGAGGGGAAGCGATCCGACGACCTGGACGATATCGAGTTCATCCTCGCCGGTCTCGACCGTGACGACAACCTCAATGGTTCCCGCCGGCTCGCCGGGTATATTCAGAACGGGTTCCGGTCTCTTGGCCATAGCCGGGACCGAGGCGTGAAGACGGACGTATTTCGGGTGCTGGTGAACGCGACGGGCCGTATGCCGGCTGTCCTGGTCGAGCTGGGTTTCATTACCAACCGGGACGAAGAGCGCCTCTTGACCAGCCGCGACGGCCAGCGCCGAATGGCACGCGCGATGGCAGGGTCTATCGCCGAATACTTTGGCACGATCGAGCGCCAGCGGGCCGCGATGGAGGGCACAGGGTGAGACGAGCCGGATTGCTCATAGCGGCTGGACTTGCGTCTGGATGTGTCTACTACAACGCCATGTTCAATGCCAAGGCCGACTATGCTGAGGCCCGCAAACAGAGTGCCGAGAATAGCCGCGCAGCGGCCAGGGTGAGCTACGACAGTGTCATCGCCAAGACGACCCGAATCCTTGCCAGCCACCCGGACAGTAAGTGGGCCGACGACGCGGCTCTTCTCAAGTCCCGGTCCGAGCTGGCGCGCGAGTTCTGGCCCGCCGCGGCGACGAGCGCCGACCTGGCCAGGACGACGACCGGAGACTCAGCGCTCTGGCGTACCGCTGCCGGACTGGAGGGAGTGGCGCGCGGGCGACTGGAGGAACCCGCAGCAGCCGATTCGCTCTTGAGCCTGGCGCTGAGCGGTGACCTGGAGTCCGATGATCGGGCGTATTTCCTCTATTCGCGGGGGCAGGCACGACTCGCGCTTGGGCGGCCGGCTGAGGCGGCGGCCGATCTCAGATCAGCCGTGAGTGAGGTCGCTCTGTCTGCCAGTGCCGGGCTGGACCTTTCCCGAGCTCTGGTCGGGACGGGAGACTACGCGGAGGCCGCTGAAGTCATCGCCGAGGTCCTAGCCACCGATCAGGCTCCTGCGGCTAACGCGCCCCTCAGGGCCCAGGTCGATACCCTCTCGCTTTTGGCTCCGGCGTCTGTGGACGCCGCGCTGGCAAAGCGGCTGGAGAATCCAACGCTAACGGGCGCGAGGCGCTCGTTACATCTTCTGCTGCGTGGGAACGCGTTGGCCACGTCTGGCGATGAAGCCGGGGCACTGACTCAGTACGAAGCCTCGGTCGAAGCGGCTCCCCGCACCCGGGCCGGAGCGGAGGCAGCCTTCCACGTGGCCCGGCTGCGTACTCGTAGTGCTGGCACGCCTGACGAGCTTTCTGACCAGCTCGGCAACCTGCAGACAGCCCAGGCGCTCGGAGGGCCGGAAATCAGGACGCCGGCGCTGGCGCTCATGACGTCCGTTCGTCTGTTCGCTGATTTGATTGGCGCCCACCGCAGCCGCGGGGCCGGCGCCGCAGAGGCGTTGCTGCGCGCCGCCGAGGTGGCCTCCGAACAGATTGGCGCCCGGCGCGTGGCCAGAGCTCTATACGAACAGTACGTACTGGAGTCACCGCCACCGGCGTGGCGCTCCAAAGGTATTCTGGCTGCCCTTACGCTTCCGGAAACCGAGGGCGCAGCCGCCGAGGCCGGTACTCTGACGAACGCGGATCTGCGGCAGTTCCTGGCCGGGCTGCCGGACGACGACCCATATATCCGGGCCACGAGACGGGTATCGGACACGCGGTCAGACTCCGCCTACTCTGCGGCCGAGATCGCGCTGGCGGCCCGTATCATTGAGATTCGTGCTCTCTTCGATCCTTCAGCTCGTGAGGAGCTCTCAGATTCGATTCCGATCCCGTCAGACACTACTGGAGTCGAGGGGGACGAAACCCCGGAGATCGCCAACTGAGTCCGCCCGTCCGGGCTTGGGCTCCGGTCGCCGACAAACAGTTGGTGGCCGAGGAAACGTGGTGGCTCGAGTTGGATAGTCCGGAGATTGCGCAGGCCAGCCAGCCAGGCCAGTTCGTCATGATCGGATTCGGGTGCGGCAACACGGGAGCTCCTCTGCTGCCCCGCCCGTTTTCGGTAGGGTGGCGCTCAGACGCAGGAAGAATCGGGCTGCTGGTGAGAGAATTCGGAAGCGGAACGACACGTTTGTCACGCCTTCACCGGGGTGAAGAGGTCCTGCTTCTAGGCCCGCTTGGCCAACCATTTCGGTTTGGGGTTGAGCAGCCAGTGATATGCGTCGCCGGGGGCGTTGGCCTGGCTCCGTTCTTGTTCCTTGTGGGCGAGGCCCGTCGTGCAGGAGTGGATGTCTCGCTGCTTTACGGCGAACGTGACGCCAGGCGTGTGTTCGACCCTGCGATGATCGAGTCTTTGTGCGGAACTGAAGCGGAAATCTGGACCGAGGACGGAGGCGCCGGTAGAGCAGGCCGCGTGCTCGAGGGACTGACTCCGGACCCCGGCGTCGCGGTCCTGGGCTGCGGACCGACCGCCATGCTTCATGCTCTGTTTCAATTCACGCGGACTCACGGGATGCAGCTTCAGGTGTCTGTCGAAGAGCACATGGGCTGCGGCGTGGGAACGTGTCAGGGTTGTGTCGTTCGCGGCGCCGATGGAAGCTGGCGGAAATCGTGCACCGAAGGGCCTGTTTTTGATGCCGCGGACCTCGACTGGACTCGCTGATGGCCGACTCCATCCTCGCTCAGACAATCTTCGGTCTGACGTTTCAAGGACCGGTCCTCCTGGCCTCGGGCACGTGCGGCTATGGGCAGGAGTATGCCGACCTCATTCCTCTCGATGAACTGGGTGGTCTCGTAACCAAGGCCGTCAGCCTGGAGCCACGACCCGGAAACCCGACCCACCGAATCGCCGAAACACCCGGCGGAATGATTAACTCCATCGGGCTCGCGAATGTCGGGCTCGCCAGGTTCCGTGCGGAAAAACTGCCCTGGCTTCGTGATCACCTTCGGCGGGCCCAGGTGCTGGTGAACGTGGTCGGCGACTCGATGGACGACTTCGCCGCCGTAGTATCCGGTCTCGATGAAGAAGACGGAGTCGCGGGGTACGAAATCAATGTCTCCTGCCCGAACGTCGAGGGCGGAACCCTGTATGGTACCGACGAGCAGGCATTGTCCGAGCTGGTAGCCCGTATTCGCCGGGAGACCGAGCGTCCGCTCATTATCAAGCTCACACCCAACGTTCCGGACATCTGCCTGTATGCGCGCGTCTGCGAAGACGCGGGCGCCGACGGGCTGAGCACGATAAACACGTTCCCCGGGATGCTGATCGACGTGGAGCGCCGCCGCCCGGTGATCGGGAACGCTTCGGGCGGAGTCAGCGGACCGTCCATCCTTCCCATGGGCGTCTACCTGACCTGGAAGGCTGCCGGGGCGGTCTCCGTCCCCATCATCGGTATTGGCGGAATCAAGTCTACGGCGGACGCGCTTCAGTACATCCTGGCTGGGGCCTCATTGATTCAAATCGGGACCGCTCTATTCGTGGATCCGGCGGTCGCCGCGGACGTCACGCGCGGTATTGAAGAGTTTGTACGCCGCCAGGCGGAGCCCGACTTGGCCGCCCTGGTCGGCTCGCTTCAGATGACCTCGGCCTAATGGCGGCCCCGGAACCGGACCGCATGAAGCCTGAAGTCATTGTCGCCATTGATGTGCCACAAGCCGCCGCCGCTCTCGACCTGATCGGGAAGCTACCGGACGATGCGTGGATAAAGATCGGCCTCGAATTGTTCGCCCGAGAGGGGCCCGCCATCGTCAGCCGTCTGGCGAATGAAGGCCGCGACGTGTTTCTCGACCTCAAGCTGCACGACATCCCCAACACTGTGGCTGGTGCGGTGCGCAATGTCGCCTGTCTCGGAGCCAAACTGCTCACGGTGCATGCCAGTGGTGGAGAGTCGATGCTTCGGGCGGCCGCCGAAGCGGCGGGCGAAGCCGGTGATGGCACGCTCCGACTACTTGCCGTAACGGTGCTCACGTCGCTCGACAACACGGAAATGGCCGCCGTAATGGGGCCCGGCGCGGAGGTTGAGGCCGCTGTAGGCCGCCTGGCCGGACTGGCGCGGGAGAGCGGCGTTGACGGTGTCGTATCGTCGGTCGCGGAATGCCGCGCGGTCAAGCTTTCGTGCGGTGAAGAGTTCCTCGTGGCGACTCCTGGCATTCGTCTTGCCCATATGGGAGCAGACGATCAAAAACGGGTCGCTACACCCAGCGTCGCAGCCCAGGCCGGAGCTGACTTTATCGTTGTCGGCCGGGCCATAACCGGGGTGGATGACCCCGCGGAAGCCTTGAGAGGGGTGCGCGCAGAGCTCGTAGCGGCCCAGGAGAACGCCGAAAAACGAGCGAGGTGAGACGTGCGCAGCGAACGTAGCCAAAAATACAGCCGTTCCCATTGGGGCCTGGCAATGTGCGCCCTCCTGGTAGTCGGATGCGCGGGAGCGCAGAAGCGGTACGAGCAGGGGCTCGATCTTGAGAATGAAGGGCGATTTGCTGAGGCTGCCGCTCGGTACATCCAGTCGCTTGAAAAGGATCCGAACCAGCCTGAGGTCCGGGATCGTCTGCGGAATGTTGGTGATCGTGCAATTCAGGGATATCTGGAGGATTCCCGGCTCTCGCACGAATCCGGCTACGCCGTCTCCGCGGCCCAGCAATTTCTCGCGGCCGATCGGCTGTTGGCCGCAGCTTCCGGAGTCGGTGTTTTGCTCCCGACGGTCAACGATTACTCCGTAACTCGAGGCACCCGCTTCGCGGATGCGGTCACAGAGCTCCTCGCCACAGGTGACAATGCGCTGGCGGCTGGGCAATGGAGCGAAGCGGTAGGTGCCTTTGCTCAGGTCGGGGCGTTCGAACCGACCTACGGCCAACGCGAGGCGGCACGCACGGCACACGCCGAAGGACTGATCGGCTGGGGCCACGAAGAGATTCTGGTCGGTCATTTCCGAGCCGCCGTCCAGCGGTCTGACGAGGCGCTGGCCCTGCTGGTCGGTCAGGATAGTCCGCAGGTGACAGATGCCCTCGCCCTACGCGCGGAGGCTATCGAGAGCGGCACTGTGTGGGTCGCGTTCACCCCGATCATCGATCTGACGACATCTGAGGCGCCATCGCAGGACTTTGCAGACGAGCTGAACGACATACTAGAGCTCGACCACTGGTCTCATGCGCCTCTCATGGTGGCGTCCGCTGACCCCATACTCATTCGGCGTGAGCTACGCCGTCACGGCCGCCGCCGTTCGACTCTCACCGATCATGAGGCCGCACGTATTGGCCGCTCCGTAGGCGTGGACCTGGTCCTCGTGGGTGAACTCGACGAGTTCGAATCGGAACAGACCACTGTGCGGGAGCGCACGAGGTCAGTGAAGACGCGTGACGGCTCCGACGCCACATTCACGGAGATCGAAGGCTCATTGCGGCTGGATGTGGGGGTGGAATTCACCGTCGTGGACACGCATTCTCGCCGCCGAGTCGGGGGCGGCCACGTCCGCGCGTCGGCAAAGGGTGACTTCGATCGGGGTGAATTCGACGGCGATGTACGGGATCTACGACTCTCCCGCGGCCAGCGCCGTTTGTTCGAGCAGGACTGGCAGGCCGATCAGTACGCTGCCGTGGAGGACGAGCTTGTCGCCAAGCTGGCGGTCAAAGTGGCCCGTGAGGCGTATCGGGATATTTCACGCACCGTACCGTAGGCGTCGCCCGCCGCCTCATTAACGGCGGTAGTCACTCCGCTTATTTCCAGTTATTTCCAGCTCGGACCGCAGCCGTTGTACCCTAGCTTCCACTCAATCCATCTGCGGTAATTTTCGTACTTGTCAGGTCCGAGGCTTTGACTCTCCCCGGAATAGGCCTCACGAACAACGTCCTCCACATAGCGAACCAATCCGTCTGGGATGTCGTCCGCATGTCCGGATCGAGCAGCCAGGGCCAGATACCGGGCCGCGAAAGCCAGCTGGTGTCGCTGATCATATCGAGTTGTCCCGGGCCAATCGTCGACGACGCCGGCCAGGAAGGCCCGAAAGTGCTCGGCGAAGGCCGCCTGCCAGTTCGGCACGTTATTCAGGAAAGCGGCGTGGAGCACGATCTGGCGTTGGCCCACGACCCCGGAATAGGCATTGCTACCAATCCAGGCATCATCCGCCAGCAGTGCCGGCTCAAACCGTGAATCGAAAAGTCGGCGGTCTTCTTCGTCAATCCAGAGCGCGTCGCCGCCGAGTCGCCGGAAGTTGAGTTTCTGCGACAGACGAACCAACAATCTGCCGTTCTCCGCGTTCCTACGGCTTACGAGCCCGTCCGATTCGTACGGATAGAGCGACTCGATCTCTCGATACAGCTGCTCGATACGCGGGCTGTCGATGAGCGCGAGCGAACTGTAGAACGGAGTCCCCGACAGGCTGCCCGGTCCATAGCCCCAGTTTCGCCCTCGGTCCCGATAATTCCAGCGGTAGATCCCGTTCGAGCCGTCCATATAGTTAGTGAGGTGAAACACATCGGAGGAGTCATCCGGGGCCGTTAGCACAGCGCTGAAGAGCTGGCTCTCAATGCCGAAGAGCAGGGCACGGTAGTGAGCGGCTCTCCGCGGTGAATCGAAGCTGGCATCCAGGAACACTCGGAGGAAAAACGGCCATTTGGCCAGAAAATGACTGACATCCATCCCGATTCCCTCGATGGGAGCCCGCTCCAGCTGGCACGCCGGGTCGTCAGACTCTGCGCCGGAACACTGTGGAGCGTCGGGAATCTTGGAGTGTCCCGCATACAGATAGTCCGGATGCTCCGACCACCGGCCCGGCTGTAGCAGCCAGCCTCCGCTCTCGCCCCACTCCACGCCGCACGAGGCCAGCGCGAAGGCCCGGTCGCTCATCTCGTCCAACAACGTGTCGGGCGGAAGACCGACGGAGTGACGATAGGATCGAAGGTCCGCCGCCGCAGAGAGCACGAGAAGCTCGGCGGCGGTCGTGGCGCCTTGATAGCCGGTCGGCTCCTGCTGCGTCAGGGCAGTCGCAGACAGCGGGGCGGCGCCGACGAGAGCCGCAGCAATCCACACACCCGTCAATCTCATTCCGCACTCACCGGCAGGCCGGCGCGGGACCAAGCGTCCATGCCGCCGGTCACATTGATGACGCGCTCGTATCCCGCCCGCCGAAGTACGCTGGCCGCAACTGTGGACCGATAGCCGCTTCCACACACTAACGCGAGGGGGAGATCTGAGTCCGGCACCTCCGCCAAGCGCTTGCTGATCTCTTCGCCCATGATGTGGACCGCTCCGTCAATGTGGCCCGCGGACCATTCGGCGTCCGATCGCACATCGACGACGTTGGGCTCTGAGCCGTTGCCCAGTTCGCTCGACAATTCTTGGGGCCGGAGCTGGGGAAGCGTTTCTGTTTCAAGCCCGGCCTGTTCCCATTCGTTCATCCCTCCAGCAAGAAACCCGCGGATGTCGTCCAGGCCCACCCGCACGAGGCTTCGCGCGGCACCCTCGGCGTCCTCGGCCCCGTTCCCTACGAGCAGCAGCGGAGCATCGGGCGGCACGACCCAGGCGGCCCAGGTCGAGAGGTTAGGCCCCGCCCCGATCCCGAGTGCTCCGGGGACGTGCCCGGCGCCAAAGGACAGCTGGTCGCGCAGGTCGATGACGAGATGGCCGGCTTCAGCTAGTCTCTGGAACTCATCCGCAGCCACGGCTACCTGTCCCGGCAGGCCGTCCAGCACGGCTGGCCCTTCCGAGTTTAGAGCCTTCATTCGCCGGTAGTAGTCGGGAAATGGAGGCACACAGCCAATCAGCTTATCGACAAAAGCGTCCTCGGAGAGTTTCGGGTCCAGAAACGGGTTGGCGATCCGCTCGTAGCCCAGAGTCGAGTACGCCCTGCCGCTCATTCCGGCTCCGCACATGGAGCCGGCCCCGTGCGCTGGGTGCACTTCCAGCCCATCAGGCAAATCAGCAATTCTGTCGCGGACGCTGCCGAACATCGCCCGAGCCAGGCTGAGCTTTGCCTTCTCGCCCAGTAGATCCGGCCTTCCAAGGGAGCCGACGAACAGAAAATCTCCACTCAGCATGAGTTCAGGTACTTCGGCGGAGCGGGCTCCGTCGAACACCAGGAACGACAGGTGTTCCGGCGTGTGCCCAGGCGTGTGGAGCGCGCGCAGGCGCACAGCCCCAAGCGTCACTTCATCCCCGTTCGACATGTCTGTATGGGGGAAGTTGACCTCGAAGATCTCTCCGCTGTCGTGTCCGGAGACGTAGAGGGTCGCTCCTGTCTCGGCAGCGAGAGCGTGGGCCCCGGAGGCGTAGTCAGCGTGAATGTGGGTCTCGAGAACGTGTGTAATCCGCATACCCTGGGCGGCCGCGAACTCGATGTACACGTCCACATCGCGGCGCGCGTCTACGATGGCCATCTCGCCGGCCGTCTGACAGCCCACGGCGTATGAATAGTGAGCCAGTCCCTTCACCTCGAAACGCTCGAACAGCATTACTCCGACTCCTTGTTCAAGGAATTCTGCACCTGTCGGCTATACACCGGAGGCGAGAAGCACATCGCGGTTCTGGTACAGTATCCATGCCGCCATGATAATCAGGAACAGCGCGAATGATCGGCGCAGGCCGGTCTGAGAAAAATGACGCACCAGATGCGTGCCGGCCAGAATCCCGATCGCCGCGACGGCCGTAAACAGGCCGAGAAAAACCCAATCCACGTCAACCAGGCCCAGATACCCGATGAAGCCGGCTGCTGACTTCAGGGCGATGATCAGCAGCGAGGTACCGACGGCGTCTTTCATGGACAGGCCGGCCAGGAGCACCAACGCGGGCACGATCATGAAACCTCCGCCCACCCCGACGAGGCCCGTCAGAACGCCCACAACAAGTCCTTCGGCCGCGATCGCCGCCGACTTGCCGGCGCTCAGCTTGGGACGCTGATTCTCATCAGCGGAGGCATCCGCGCGCCGGCCCCGGAACATCAAACCCGCACCCACGAGCATGACCAGCGCAAACAGAGTCAGCTGCGCGGAGCCGCTGAAATAGACTGACAATCGTGCGCCAGCAAACGTCCCCACCATCGCGAGCGGAGCGAAAATACCCGCCACTTTCCAGGACACTCGCCCATGGGTGGCGTGCGTCATGGTCCCGAACAACGCGGTGACTCCCACTATGGCGAGGCTCATTGCGATCGCCTGTTTGGGCTCGTACCCGGCCACGTACACAAGAATGGGTACAGCCAGAGTCGAACCTCCGCCTCCCAGAAGACCCAGGGAGACACCTACCAGGAAGCCGAAGGCAATGGCGAGTAGGCTCATAGGGTGCCATGGTACGGGACGCGCCGGAGGCCCACCAGACAGCGCACGGCAAAGGAAGACGGCGATTATGGCTCTGATAGACTACGCACGAGAGTCGGAGATCCCGGCCGAGGACGAGGTTCCGGATCAGGACAACATCGTGCAGGTCCACAGAGTTCATAGCCGCGTGATGCGGCAGCACTTCGATCTGTATGTCGAATTGATGAGGGCGCGGGGACCTTTGCGCCGGGAGCAACGCGAGATGATCGCGGTGGCCGTGTCCGCCGCGAACGACTGCCACTACTGAATTGTCCACCACGGGGCGGGACTCCGTGAAATCATGAGGGTGCGGGGGATGCCGGAGGACGAGCGGGATCTTCTCGTGGAAGCATTGTCGGAAGACTACACGCGGGCTGATCTTTCGCCGGCCGATCGAGCCATGCTCGATTATTCGTTGAAGTTGACCCTTACGCCCGGATCCATGAACGCTGATGACGTGGCACTGCTTCGTGAACATGACTTCGACGATCGGGCCATCCATGACATATGCGCCATCGCGGCCTACTTCGGATTCGTGAATCGTATGGCCGACGGACTGGGCGTGGAACTTGAGCCCCGATTCGCAGAACTACCGGCTCCGTGAGCTTCGACCTCGCCCCGATTTTGGACACGTAAGGCTACCGGAGACTGAAGAACCGCCAGTACAACAATCCGTTCAGAAGAAGCAGCCCCGCTGCCAGCCACAGGTGAATAGTAGCGTAGTTAGACGGATACAGGACGCCACCGAGGTAGTGATCCATGAATCCGCCCTCGTATCCCTCCTGCCCGGCCAAACGCCGCAGGCTTTGTTCGAGCGGAGTGAGCGGGCACGTCCAGCTGAAGACTTCGATCAATATGCCGTAGGCGGCCACGGGAAGGTGCACCCACGCGATGGCGGGGAAACGGAATACGAGTACGCCGCCCAGCGCCACGAACAGCGTAAACGCCAGATGAGAAAGGAGAACCGCGTCCGCCAGGATCGCATGCCGCATGGGCAGCAGTGTGGGCCAGGCGCCGGCTGGTGGCAAGGTCGAGTTGACCGCGGGGCCAGGACGGCCATGTTGTGCCCATGAGAAGCGTAGCCGCGATACTCCTGGGTGTGCTCGTGCTGTTCGCGGCCGCGTTTGGAGCTAGCTACACCTTCGGTGCCCTCAGGGTGTCGAACCGTGGGCTGACCGGGCCGGGATATACGGCAGTCATCTGGGGCGCTGGTTTGGCGGGGCAAGCGCTGGCCGGCTACGCGGCGGCCCGCGCGGCGGGACGCGCGCCTTATGCGCACGCCATCGGAGTCGGCGTGGTCGTTGTAGGCCTGGTCCTCAGTCCCAGTCTCGTTCAGGTCGTTCCGGACTGGTGGGCTGTTCAAGTAGCGGCCGTCAACCTGCTCCTTCTTCCCGGTCTGCTTGCCGGCGCATGGGTTGCGTCACAGCGGGGCGCCTGAAACAGCGGAACTCACCCTCCCGTACACAGATACACCGACAGATGCGCCAACAATTGAGGAAGGAACCCAATGACGGACGATCAGGACAAGTCAGGCAAAGCAGACGAGATTCTCGAGGATCTGAAGACCCGGCGTGACGAGCTCCGGGTGCGGATGAACCTGGCAGGTAAGGAAGCCAGGGACGAGTGGGATAAGCTGGAAGAGCGGTTCGAGAGCCTGCGGGAGCGGATGACCCCGGTCGGCGATGCGGCCAGCGAAACGTTTGACGACGTGGGCCAAGTGCTCGGCAAGGCCGCCGACGAGCTCAAGAAGGGCTACGAGCGCCTAAAGAACATGTTCTAGCCATGCTATACCCTATTTGTTGCTGCCTCGGTCTGTGCCTGCGTGGACGCAGCCTGGTCGATAACCGGCTCGGTCGGTCCGTCGGAAAACGCTCCGTGACACGCCTTCTGGATGCCCACGATGCCCTCTTCCATCCAGCAGTGACCGCCATCCAAGACCTTACGCGCAGTCTTGTAGAGCATGACGTCGTCGTTATGAGCCATGTCGTGGAAAAGCTGTTCAATCCGGCGCCTGGCCTGGCGGCAGAACAGGTCAGCGAGCTCGACAGCATCGGCCGCGTGCGGAGATTCGGTCCGCCGAAACATTTGAGCCCGGCAGGCCGTTGCCGTGATCGCGAAGAGCTCGGCGCCGATGTCCACGGCGCGGAACAACAACATCTGCTTCCGCTGCAGACCGGCCCCGTGCCGGATCATCTTGTGGAACAGAGTTCGTGCGAGGCGCCTCGAACTGCGCTTTACGAACCGGACGTGGCCCTTCAGCGGACCAAACTCGCCTCCGATCAGATCGAAGCCGAACCACTGCTTCGGGTACCACAGAGCGTAGAACAGTCCCACCTTAGGTAGCTGGGCCAGTTTTCCGGCTACGCCAAGGTCCCCTTCTACGAGCTCGCCGGCGACCTGAAGATGCTTGTCGACCGCTTCGCGCGCGATAAACAGGCGCATGATTTCGCTCGACCCCTCGAAGATCCGGTTGATGCGGAAGTCTCTGAGCATGCGTTCGACCGGAACCGGTTCTTCGCCCCGCGCCTTCAGCGAGTCGGCCCGCTCGTAGCCACGGCCACCGCGGACCTGGATCGTCTCGTCCACCATGGTCCACCCGATCTCGGTGTTGAACAGCTTGGCCATGGCCGCTTCGAGCCGAATGTCGAACTCGCCGCGGTCTACCATCAAGGCAGACAGCTCGGCCACCGATTCCATGGCGAAGGTGTGCGAGGTCATGAACGCGATCTTCTGCGCCACCGCTTCATGCTTCCCGACAGGTTGACCCCACTGCACGCGCTTTGACGCCCATTCGCGGCAGATCTGGATGCACGTCTTGCCCGTCCCCACCGACACGGCGGGAATCGACAGACGGCCAGTATTCAGCGTGATCAACGCCAGTTTGAGGCCCTTACCTTCTCCCCACAGCAGGTTCTCTGCGGGCACCTTGACGTTCGTGAAACGGAAGTTGCCGTTCTCGATGCCATGGATACCCATGAAGTGATTTCGCTGCACGAGCTCTACGCCCTCCCAGCTCGTCTCGACGATGAAAGCCGAGATCTTCCGGTCCTCATGCCGGGCCATGACGACCAACAGCTCTGCGATCGTGCCGTTCGTGGTCCAGAGTTTCTCGCCGTTCAGGAGGTAGTGGCTGCCGTCTTCGCTGAGCACCGCGGTCGTGCTGAGCCGCGCAGGATCCGATCCCACATCGTCTTCCGTGAGCGCGAACGCGGATACGGCGCCCGCGGCGCAGCGAGGCAGATACTTCTTCTTCTGCTCATCGGTCCCGAACAGTTTGACCGGCTGCGGCACACCGATCGACTGATGGGCCGACAGGAGAGCCACGAGACTTCCGTCCACGCTCCCCAGAAGAGCCATAATCTGGTTGTACTCAGTCTGATTGAAGCCGTGACCGCCGTACTCCTGCGGAATCTTCAGGCCGAACGCACCCATGGCTTTCAGCCGGTCGATTACGGCCTGTGGAATCTTCCGGTCTCGGTCGATCTTCTCGGAGTCCACTTCGGTGCGCAGGAAGGCGCCCAGCTCATCCAGAAACTGGCGGCAGCGCTCGCCGATAAAGTCCTTCGGATCGGGGTACGGGTGGACCAGATCGAGCCTGAAGTCTCCCAGGAAGAGATCCCTCAAAAACGTGGCCCCGGCCCAGCGGCTCTCTCTTGCGCCTTCCGCTACTTTGCGGGCTTCGGCCTCACTTACGTGGACCTTGCCCTGCGCCTTGCCCTCAGTTCGGTTTCGCTCGTCGCTCATATTTCTATCGTCCGAAAACGTGATTCATCTTGTAGATAGCGATAACCTAATTATTCCGGCGGCCATTTCCAATCGGCGCGTTGTCCGCTACCCATTCCTGCGCCACATCGCGGTAATCCCGGCCCTCCACGTCCACAGTGGCGTTGAGCCGCCTCATTTCCTGCGTGGAGATGCGGCCACCGAGAGCGCGGAGAGCGGCCCGAAGTTCAGGGAAGCGTGCCAGCGCATCCCGCCGAACAACGGGTGCCGCAAAATAAGGTGGAAAGTAAGACCGATCGTCTTCGAGCATGCGGAGACCGAGCAGCTCGATCTGTCCGTCGGTCGAATTCCCGGCGATCAGGTCCACATCTCCCGCGGCCAGTGCCCGATAGGTCAGGCCCAGATCCATAACCCGCGGTGCAGATCCGAACTGGAACCCGTAGGTCGCGCTCAAGCCGCGCAGTCCATCCGCCCTTTCGACGAACTCAAATCCGAAGCCCGGCGTCCAATCGGGAGTGTGCGTGGCAGCTTGCGAGAGTCGGTTCAGCTGCAATGAGTCAGCGGTCGATCCGCGAACCAGAATCGCGAACGTGTTCTCGAATCCCAGCGGTTCCGTCCAGTCCATTCCAAATCGGCTGCCATACTCGCGCCTGACAGTTTCCAGAACCTCTCCGGGCGTGCGCGGCTCCTCCCTTTCAAGTATCGCTCCGAGCGCTGTCCCGGTGTACTCGATATAGAGATCGATGTCGCCGTTGAGCATGGCTTGGTGACAGATGAACGTCCCGCCCAGGTGCAGCCGACGTTCGACCTCGATGTCTGTGGTGCGCTCGATCCACTGGGCGACCAGTTCACCCAGGAGGTCTTGCTCGGTGAAGTTCTTGGAACCGATAGCCAGGGTTGGGGGTCCCGCATCGCAGGCCGTCAGCATTGCCGGGCCCGCGAGGAGCGCCAGCAAGGCCAGGATTCGACCCGCGTCGGCAGCCCGGATCAGACTCGCCACCGCGACCAGCGCCGTTCCAGAATCCCCAGCCCGCCGTCGGCCGCGAGTGCAAGTAGGGCGGCAGGGATCGCACCGGCCAGGATCACCCTGTTGTCGACCATGGCAAGGCCCTGGAAGATGAACACTCCGAGCCCGCCGGCGCCGATGGCCGCAGCCACTGTGGCCACCCCGATCCCGATGACCGTGGCCAGGCGTACGCCGCCCATTATCACGCCCAGCGCCAGCGGCAGCTCCACGCGGCGCAGCAGCTGACGGTCGGTCATGCCCATGGCTATCGCCGCCTCGCGAACCGCCGGGTCGATACTGCGGATGCCCTCGTAGGTGTTGCGGATGATGGGCAGCAGCGCGTACGCGACAAGCGCCACTATCGCCGGTCTCGCTCCAACCCCTCCCACGATCGTCTGCAGGACGTTGGCGCTCCCTAAGATTCCTGCACGCAATGGCGCGCGGCGCGTCAGCAATATTCCGAGCGGCACGCCGATCGCGACCGCGATAGCGGTCGAGCCCACGGCCAGAAGAAGGTGCTCCCAGGTCCGCAGCAACAGGTCGCCCCGGATTCTGACGAGATACTCGACGAAAGCCACTAGGTCAGCGTACCGTTGGTGCTGTGAAGGAACTCGCGCACGATGGGTACGTCTGAGGCGCGTAGCTCGTCGGGCGTGCCGACGAAACGCAGGCTGCCCGCTTCCAGCAACGCGATTCGGTTCCCGAGCGCCATCGCCTCCCGGACATCGTGTGTCACGAACAGCAGCGTCTTTCCAAGCTCGCGGCTGAGCGAACGAAACTCATCCTGCAGTTGCCGACGGAGCAGGGGGTCGAGAGCTCCGAACGGTTCATCGCAAAGCAGAAGCGGTGGATCCGCGGCCAAGGCCCTCGCGATCCCCACCCGCTGCCGTTGGCCTCCGGATAGCTCGTGGGAAAACCTCTGCAATACCTCGTTTCCCGGCAGCCCAACCCGTGCGAGCAGCTCAGACGCCACCGAGTCTCTCTCGTTCCGGGGCCAGCCGAGAAGCTCCGGCACCAGCCCTACGTTCTCCGCGACCGTCAGGTGGGGCATGAGGCCGACCTCCTGAATCACGTACCCTATACGGCGCCTCAGTTCTATCGGATCCCACTCTGTGGTGGGCCGGCCGCCGACGACGATCATACCGCTGCTGGGGCGAAGGAGAGCATTGACGAGACGCAGAGCCGTCGATTTTCCGGAGCCGCTCGGACCGAGGAGGACCAGCGTCTCGCCGGGAGCGATCGCAAGGCTCAGCTGTCGCAGCGCGTCCGTCTCGCCGAGCCGGATCGACGCCTCGACGAACTCAACTCCCCAGCCGGCGCGTCCAGCCTCCGATGTCAGCGAACTCGCTCCAGGATCCAGGACGAAATGAGGTCGAGCGCTTCAGGGGACATGGTTTGCTCGATCTGCCCATATTCCGCCGGCAGTCCCGTCACCGCCTGCTGGAACAAGTGGTTGTGTCCCGGCAAGCTCACGATCGTGACGTCGGGGTTCCCACTCTCAGCGAGCGCCTTCTCGATCTGCGAGAGGTTCGCCTCATACGGCACCTGTAGGTCCAGCTCTCCGTTCATCGCGAGCACAGGCACCCGGACCTGACGCAGCGCGGGTAACGGGTCGTAGGCCAAGAAATACCGAAACCAGGGCGTAGCGACGGCGCTCGCCTGGGTTCGAACCCGGTTCTCGATCGCACTATCTGTCTCCACTCCAAGCTCTGTCCTTTCCTCATCCGTCAAGACAGGCAGCAGTTCCCGCGCCTGTTCGAGCAGGAGGGCTTCCAGCTCAACCTGTCCGGCTCCCTGCTTTATGGCCTCGAGGGCGGCTTTCTGCTGAGTGACGGTGATCGCGACTACCTCCTCCCTCACTCCGCTCGCTCTGGCGATCAATTCGCCCTGGTCGAGAAGGATTTGATCACCGGGAGTCCCCGGCCCGGCCATAAGGACTACGAAAGCCACCTGGTCCGACTGAGCCGCAACTATCGGAGCGACGAGGCCACCCTCGCTGTGGCCGATCAGGCCAATTGCGTGTGCGTCGATCTCCGGTCGCCCGGTCACATACTCCATAGCCGCCTGGACATCGGTCGCGAAGTCCGCGGACGTCGCGGTGGAAAAAACGCCAGAGGACTGCCCAACGCCCCGGTCGTCGAACCGCAGGACCGCGACGCCCATTCTGGTGAGGTGATCGGCGAGCACCAGGAACGGCTTATGGCCGAGT
>JAZDDE010000291.1:0-4581 GCA_036679495.1 Gemmatimonadota bacterium
GTGCTCTTCACGGATGAATGGGGCGGCGGCGGCGCACCACGTTGCCTCTCGACCGACAAGCCGGAATGGGGAGCCAACGCGTTCTTCGATCGATCCAGCGGCAAGATGGAATTCGCGGGCTACTTCAAGCTCCCCGCTGCTCAGACCGAGCAGGAAAACTGCGTGGCGCACAACGGATCGCTGATCCCGGTTCCGGGGCGCGACATCTTTGTCCAAGCCTGGTATCAGGGCGGCGTGTCTGTGATCGACTTCACCGATCCAGCCAATCCGATGGAACTGGCCTATTTCGACCGCGGACCCAACGTCGCGTCTCAACTCGTGCTCGGCGGTTTCTGGTCGACCTACTGGTATAACGGCGCCATTTACGGCTCGGAGATCCTGAGAGGGCTGGACGTGTTCGAGTTGACCCCGGGCGAGTACCTGACGCAGAACGAGATCGATGCCGCGAAGCTCGTACAGACGGACGGATTCAATCCGCAGACTCAGACGCGCATCACCTGGCCGGCGGATCTGGTCGTGGCGCGCGCGTTGATGGACCAGCTCCAGCGCCACAGTGATTTGTCGGCCGGAGCCGTCGATAGTCTGGCTGGTGAACTGGACCGGATCGACGGACTGTCGGGCGCGGAGCGAAGCGACGGGATGGCAGGTCTGGCTGCGACCGTGGGCGAATTAGCGGACGGCGTGAGCGAGGGTTCTACGGATGCACGCCGTCTGGAGCTGCTCCGAGAGACACTGGGGGGCTAAAGCTCTGATCCCTCGTGGGCGGGGCTGCGGCACCAGCACTGAGTGCTGCAGCCCCTACACCACGAGCCATCCTAGTTCAGTTTCGGTTCTCGATAGGACGGTACGTTAACAAGCCCGGAGAATCCGAAAATACTCGACACTCCAAACGTCACTTCCAGATTCGCGCGGCCGGCTTCCCACTCGTCGAGACGGGTCGCAAGTCCGAAGTCGAGCACATTGCCGTTGCTGATCTGCCACCTCGTGCCGAGCTCCGCCCACACCCGGCTGCGGCCCGCATCGACTGGGATCTCGGCATATATATCCGCCAGAATTGCTTTACTGAACAAGCCGACCGGGTAGTCCACGGCCAGGCCCAACTGCCAGAAATCGCCTCCGTCGGCTGCACTACCGACGACATAACCGGCGTTGGCGTGCAGTCTCACGAGTCCGAACGACCGGGATGCAATGCCCTTGAAGCCCACGCGCCAATTCTCCTGACCCACGCCCCCGGCTCCCGGTGTACCCAAATCGGCCCTGATCGCTAACGCAGGCCGGCTCCAGGTCTCTCTGTTCAGATTGTAGAGGACGTGTGCTCGTACCGTCTCCACCCCTCTGATTGTGCGATCGAGTCCCGTCTCGTCATCTCGAACTGACCCCTGGACCTCAAGTCCCACCTGCCCGTTGAGAAAGAGTCCCGTCTTTAGCTCACCGATGGCATCGATACCATCTCCACCCTCCGCGAAGCCGCCTCGAAGCCCGAACTCAAGCTCCCACTCGTGCAGCTTGGCGGGAAAAGCATCCTCGACCAGAATCGGCCGATCCAGATCGGCGGCCCTGAAGTCTTCCTGCGCCATCAGCGGCGACGCGGCGCCCGCAAGTGCGAGCGTGGCCGCGATAAGATTTGTCGCGAATTTCATGGCAGAGACCTCCCTGCGGGAACAGGGGCCCGCAGTTCTTCCATGCTTGCCATTCGGGCCTCCGGATGCCCCTGAGGCAACCACTGCCCCCCTGGCAGCTGCGTCGGTACTCGCATTGAGCCGGGGCTCATGGTGTGATGCTCACCCGCCGGAATTCCAGGCACCGATACGCTGTCCTGAGCCGCGAACATCATATTGAGACGCATGCGCTCGATCTCCGCCTCCTTGGCGCTCCGCGAGAGCGACGGATCCGCCATGATGTCGTTCACCACGTCATGCATCATGTGGAGATTGTCGAAGATGTGAGCCGCGGCCGGAAACAGGCTCGAAAAACGCGGAGCTATCTCGGCCGTCAGCGGCATCACCTTCGGAGGGTTCTTGAGAACGGAATCGGTGAATACCTCGATGACGTGATCGAGCGACGCCCTTCTTTGCTCGGCATCCGGTTCCATGAGGGCCTCGTAGACTGCCGCGTGGTGCCAGTGGTACGCCCACAGAACCCCGTTGATTTCGGGGTATTTTCGACGAAATACGCCCGCCCACTTGCCACCACCCTCCATCCAGCGGTGTCCATATCCTCGAGTCGAGAATGCCGACCGCGGGTTCGACAGGTAGTAGGCAATCGCCTGGTTGCCCGCGGTTTGCTTATCTGCGATCCGGTCGTCCGTGAGAATATCGTACAGCTGCGAATGCAGCATATGGGTCCAGTCCATCGCGCTACCTGTCTCGTAGGCCAACTTTGACCAGTTCGGCGCGATGATCTCCGCAGGTGGCTCAAACTTGGGCGGGCTCACGACGTAGTCATGCACTCGGCCGAGAAACGTCGCCATGGCGTCCGTGGCGTCTTCGCCCTGCGTGAGCAGGATTTCGTAGGCGCCGAAGTGAGTGTAGTGGGCGGCATAGAAGGAACGGGCCGCATCGGTATACGTATCGTAGAAAGCGAAGTTGTAGCTGGCCGGAAGACGGAATACGTCATTCCGTTGCCGGGCTGAGACGCAGCCGGCGAACAGGAGCGCCGCACCGGCACAGGCTACAGCACCGCGCCGCATGCGTGAGCGCTTGGCGTACTTGATGATCAATTTGTCCTCGTCGTGATGTTAGGAAACGGCAGGAGATGCCGCAGCACGGCCCTCGGGCGATGCGAGATCTTGGCTGGCGGTTGAGGCTAGACTTTTGGCGGCGGGGTGAGCGGAGACTCAACTTCCAGGGTGTGCCCCGAGGGCGGGACAATGCGGGCTCCCGTGGACCGTTCGGCTAGTCTGGTCGCCCGGGGGCCAGCTTGAACGGGTCCGGCAGAGACGACCCCACATCCCATGGATACGTGGCACGAAGAGGCTGCTGTGGTAGGTGAATCGGAGGCAACCTGGTGGTTCGAGTGCCCAGCGTGTGCCTCGGTGTGTTCGTGAGAGAACGCCGAGCAAGGGCCGACTTTGGCATACGGGAGGAGCAACGCCGCTACGAGCACAGCACCTGCCAGTCGCTCTAAAATGCTACCTGTGCGCATGGCTTTCCTGCCCGGCTCCCGAAGTACAGCTTCAACCACTGCTTCCTGCGACTGCCTGGATAGTCTTGCCCAGGGCCGGAACGGTCAAGTACGTGGCCTGTGTCTACGCGTTCCGCGCCCGGGGCTCGCAGATGCCCCGGGCCCGAGCGTCCGACTCCGGTGGTCCCTAGGCTCCACCCGCTCGCGAGGCGATCCGATCCAGCTGGTCGCCCCAACCGTCTGTCATTCCCTCTCGGAGCTCCTCCGACAGGTACCCTAACGCCGAGTGGACGAACCGAAGCGTAGTCACTCCGTCCGCCGCCTCGAGGCGGTACTGAACGTTGTTGCAGACCCCTTGCGACATGAACAGAGGTCCCGTCAGCTCGAGCAGAGTGGGCCGTTTGATGGCCTGTACATGGGCCCAATGATGTCCGTTGTTGTCGCCCAGATCGCGGTACCAGCGGCCACCGGGGAACGGCTCGATCTGGGTCGTGGCCTCGGGACCGAGTTGAGCCAGGAGTGCACCGAACACATCATCGATCGACGCGCTGATCCGGCGCTCCAGTTCAATTCGACAATCCAGTTCAATGTCTGCTGCGAGTTGCGTCATTTTGTTCTCCGTTTTTCGTCGGCTGCGTACGGACTCGCCGACTGATTGTTTGTTTCTGCGCGCGCCTGAATAGCGTCCAACTGTTGGTTCCAGAAGTGTTCGAATCCCCCGACCCACGTGTGTACAGGCCGAAGCGCTTCGGCGTTCGCCGAGTAGAGTCGCTGCCTTCCGTCGCGTCGCACTGTCACAAGATTCACCTCCCTCAGCACGCGCAGGTGCTTCGATACCGACGGTTGGTCGATACCGAGCCTGGCGACCACGTCGCTCACTCCCCGTTCTTCCTCGCACACCATCTCGAAGATCGCTCTCCGCCGTGGTTCCGCGATCGCGTTATAGACGTCGGAGGTCGCTGCTGCTCGTGCCATAGAGGACAACATATGCCGATATCGGAATATGTCAAGATTTGTCGTTCGATGTTCGAATGGCTCAGCCTGGCACGTGGCGGCGGTAGAATATCCAGTGCCAGCCTGACAGACCGTAGTAATCGAAGGACCGGGCCAGATCATAGGTAACACCGCGCACTTGGAGGGCCGCCGCCGGCATCGGATCGCGCTCGAACGAGTGCACAATGAACCACTCGGTCCCCTCGTCAGGCCACTCGCCCCCGTCGAAGTAATCGACCCCGGTAGCGGTCGGTAGATAGCGCTCTCCGACGTGTTCGATCCGCCTGCCGGGCGGCAGGTAGCGCTCGTAAAATCCCATGACCATCGGATTTCGGTACGGGTGATCGGTCGACACGCTGACCACGGGGTCTTGGGTCTGATCAACCATGTATCTCAGAGCCTCCAGATAGTGCCCACGCGAATGCTCGAGAAAGCGTGCGGTCTGCACTCCGTTGCCGATACTGA
>JAZDDE010000292.1:0-7691 GCA_036679495.1 Gemmatimonadota bacterium
GTTGAGCAGAAAATTCACCGCCGGGGTGGCATCAAAGGTGTTCGTGGCCGGATCAAACCGGAAGACCAGAGCTCGCAGCCCGGTGTCCTCGGTGGCTGGGTCGTCGCCCTCGCTTTCGGTGGTGCACACGGCGCCAACGTAGACCCGGCCGTCGTGGTACTTGACGCCGAAAGGCCGCAGGTCGGGGTGGCTCGTGCCGCCGTCACCCTCGCAGTCAAAAAGACCGTCGAGCGCGAACGTGTTGACGTCGCCCGCCACCGGCACGGCCGGCGTCGTCGGATCGGTGCCCAAGGAGACCTCCCACAACTCTCGGTCCTCGAGATTGACCAGCCACAGCGTGAGGTCGTCCTCGGAAATGTCCATGTCGCCCATCGAAGTCTTGCCAATGACCGGGTAGGTGGCGGCATCGAGGGTGAAATCCACCGTGTGGGTGTTGCTGCCGAAAGCACCGGGGAATAGGTCGTTCAAGTTGACGAACTCGGCCGGCGCGTCGGCGCCCCCGTCGATCACTCCGTTAGCGGGATTGGGAATGCTCCAGATGACGCCGGTGCCGTCGGCGGCCGCATCGCCGTAGCCCGCGTGCCGCTTGGCGTAGGACGACGCGAACATGATGTTGGCCGTGCGCTGGTGAGCCAGGCCCCAGGTGGTCCCGATGTCGCTGTCGAGCGCCTCGTCGCCGATCGTCGCGACATCCGACTCGCCGGACTCCGTATAAGCGAAGGAGATCAAGACATCCTCACCCATGGTCTGTTGCCCGCCGGCCCGGATTGAAGTGTTGCAGTGGCTGAACTGTCACCAAACTCGATCCGATAACTGCCGGCGCCGAGGGTCAGCGTGTAGTCCCCACTCGTGTCGGTGGTCGTCGTCGCCGACGGAGCTCCAGCGCCATCGACGAAAGCGTTGACTGTGATGCCGAAAACTCCAGGCTCGCCGGCGTCCTCGATCCCGTCGCTGTCAATATCGCGAAAGACCGTGCCCGAGATATCGGCTCCGGCCGGAATAGCTAGAGCAATCAGGCAGAAGAGGGCCACAAAACTCGTCAGCAACGGCCGCGCAAGCGCGCTCCGTTGAGAGTCTGTCTCGAGGTGCGAACCGGCTACGGGTGCCTGACGGCTAGTTATCGGCATCAACATTGATTTTCCTTCCTTCACAGCTCGAACCCCCCTGGATTCGGGGTCACGCTCGTCGCGCAACCGCCGGCCCAAGACACGAAAATAGACCCGGAGATGTAACAAAAGTCACCCTCAGGTCTCCTCGCTTGAACCGCATATGTTGCCCCTACAGGAAAAATCCTCCCCCAAAAAGCGGCGATCCCGTCTCAATGCGGAATCTCTCCTGCTCTCCGGCCTGAAGAAACCAGGCTCGAAGGCCCCAGTTCAGCCCGGACGCTGCCCAAATTCCGTGTCCATTACATTACGCGACCCGGAGAAAGTCAACGGGAACGATTGTCGCCCGGGGAAGAAACTACCCCCCTACGGCGACCGCTGAGAAGCCCGGGATCGGCGCCGGCGCCGGCCCGAATCCTCAGACTGTGATGTCGTAGCGCCTGATCTTGTTGTTGAGCGTCTTGACGTTGATACCGAGAAGACGCGACGCCTGAGCCTTCTTGCCCTCGGTCCATTCCAGGGTTCGAATGATATGCAGTCGCTGGATCTCCGCCATCGACAGGGGCTCTGAGGCTTCGCTGGGGTCGCCCGGCATCATGTCCGCCGCCGGTTTGAGGCCGGCGGGAAGATCCTCGAGCTCGATCGTCGTGCCCCTCGCCAGCAGCACCACTCCCTCCAGAATGTTCGAGACCTCCCGAACGTTGCCCGGCCAGCTGTATTCTCGTAGGTATTGCATCGCCCGCGGCGAGATCTGCTTGCGTTGACCGGGGGGGGAGTAGCGCTCTAGATAGAGTTCGATCAGGCCGGGGATGTCCTCCCGACGCTCTCGCAATGGCGGCAGCTGGACCCGGACGACATTGAGGCGGTAGAAGAGATCCTCGCGAAATCTCTTCTCGTTGACGTCCTCTTGCAGGTCGCGATTGGTCGCCGCCAAGATACGCACATCGACCTGGAGTAGCTTGGTACCGCCGACGCGCCGTAGGTGTCCTTCGTCGAGCACCTGCAGCAATTTGGCCTGCATGGTGGGGCTCATCTCTCCGATCTCGTCGAGGAAGACAGTACCCCCGTCGGCGACCTCGAAAAGGCCCGGCTTGGTCACTTGGGCGCCGGTAAACGCTCCCTTCTCGTGGCCAAAGAGCTCGCTTTCGAGGAGGGTCTCTTGAATCCCTGCGCAGTTGATCGGCATGAGAGGTTCATTGGTGCGGCTGCTGCGGCGGTGGATCGTTTTGGCGATCAGACTCTTACCCGTTCCGGTTTCGCCGGTGATGAGAACCGGCGCGATGGCAGGCGCTACCCGCTCGATGACTTCTAGGACATCCTGCATCTGCGGGCTCGCGCTGACGATCGGGCTCTCTTTGTCGACCTGAGAGACGATATGCCGTAGCACCTGATTCTCGCGCTCCAACCGGCGGCGCTCGGCAGCGTTGCGGATCACCTGGGTGAGCTTGGGGGTATCGACCGGCTTGACCACGTAGTCGTGCGCCTCGAGTTTCATCGCCTCGACCGCGGTATCGACGTCCGGCTGTCCGGTCATGATCACGACCTCGGGCGGAACGGCCATCGAGCGCAGCTCTCGAAGAAGCTCGATGCCGGTCATGCCGGGCATGATCATGTCGAGCAAAACGACATCGAACTTCGTCCGGGCCGCCATCTCGATGGCTTCCCTGCCGTCGCAGGAACTCGCCACGGCGAACCCCTCTCGAGCCAATTGGGCCTCGAGCACCCGGCAAATCGCTTGGTCGTCATCAACGATCAGTACACGCATTGAGAACCCTCCAGCAGATGGCTCAATCTCCCCCCAGGAGACGGAAGCCACGAACGACTCCACTACGTCAGTCTCAACTAGTCTCGGTGCACGAGTGGTGCCAAACACCGATAAGAAAAAAGCCCGGTCGAGCAGAAGCGGAACCCCAAGTCTGCAGCGTTCCCCGCTCCAAAATGGTCCGCTCTCGACCTAAACAATCATACATCAAGATAGTTCAATGTTATTTCAGAGCCCTTGCCCGCCCCCCGCCTCTATCGCGGCTCCCTCCATCTCTGGTGGTCCGCCAGCATGCAGCGATCCTGAATGACGGTAATGCCCGCGCGCTCGAGATCTGTCGCCGCGGCGGAGTTGACGACACCAAGTTGCAACCAAACCCATCGGGGTAGGGGCCTCATCCCCAGGATGTCCTCGATATGGTCCGGCACGGCCGCGCTGCGGCGAAACACGTTCACCACGTCGATCGCCTCTTCGAGATCGCCGAGCGTCGAACGGAACGGCTCTCCCCAGCGGTTCGCACCGACAAATGCGGGGTTGACCGGCAGGATCCGGTAGCCCTGGCTGTGCATGTAGTCGGGTACGTAGAAGGCCGGCTTGTGCTCTCGCACGTGGGCACCCAAGACGGCGATCACCCGAGTTTGCTCGAGCACTTCCTCGGCGCGACGCCAAACCTCCGATGCCTCCGGCACGGACCTCCCCTTCCCGAACCCTTCCCGAAGCGCCACGGCCGATCACCTGCAGTTCTCGAGTCGCCCGCCGGACGCAGGCCCAGAGGATACACTGCGCGATCGGGGGGTATAAGAGTGTTCAATCGAGTTCTGTCGTCCGTAGTTCCGGTCCTAACGCTCTCGCTAGCGGGGTGCGTTTCTTTGGGCGGCTTCGTTCCGCCGGAGGTCACTCTCGTCAACGTCGCCTTCGAAGATCTCACTCTCTTCGAGAGTTCCGGCTTGCTTACGGTGCGCGTTGCCAACGAGAACGACGAACCGGCGCTCATCGACGGCGGCGTGTACAACCTCTACTTGAACGGCATCAAGGTCGGCAAAGCCCTCTCCGACGTGCAGCTCGAGGTGCCACGGCTAGGCACAGAGACTGCCGAGGTCGAGATCTTCATCAACAATCTCGCCATGGCAACCCGGCTCAAAGGGATCATCGACACCGGCGTCGTCGACTACCGCCTGAGCGGCAAGTTCTACATCGTTCGCCAGGTCGGCCGCCGCACGGTGCGCTTCGATCGTGAAGGCAGTTACGACTTCCGCGCCGGAGACCAAGCCGCCCTCGAGAACGGAACAAACGGCACGTCACGGCCGTAGAGCCATCGAGCGGCCTGCTCAGTTACCCACCTCGCTTCTTTACTTCCTCAACGGAGACTCCACATGAGTATTCTTGACTTCCTCAAAGGCGAACTTCTCGAGATCATCGAGTGGACCGACGATTCGCGCGACACGCTTTCTTACCGCTACCCGGACGAAGACAAGGCCGTCAAGCGCGGCGCGCAGCTCATTGTGCGCGAGTCACAGGTGGCCCAGTTCGTCTACCTGGGCGAGTTTGGCGACACGTTCGGCCCGGGCAAGCACACGCTCGTCACGGACAACATCCCGATCCTAACCCGGCTCAAGTCCTGGAAGTACGGGCTCGAGTCACCGTTTAAGACCGACATCTACTACCTGAACACCCGGCTCTTTACCGGCAACAAGTGGGGCACGGCCAACCCGATCATGATGCGCGACGAGGACTTCGGTATCGTTCGCGCCCGCGCCTTCGGCACCTATGACTTCCGCATCGTCGATCCGAAGCTCTTCCTCAAGGAGGTGGCGGGCTCGGACCACAACTTCCGCCTGGATGAGTTCAACGAGACCATGCGGTCGCGGATCGTGAGTTGTTTTGCCGACTCGTTGGCGACTTCCAACGTTCCGGTGCTCGACGCCGCGACCCGCTACACCGAGCTCGGTGACGCGCTCCTGCCCCTGATCAACCCGGTGATGAGCGGCAAGTACGGTGTCGAGATCGCAACCTTCGTGGTCGAGAACGTCTCGGTACCCGAGGCAGTCGAAGAGGCGATCGACAAGCGCTCGAGCATGGCAGCGGTCGGCGACCTCAACGACTACGTCAAGTTCCAGATGGCCCAAGGCATGGCCGAGGGCGGCGGTGGCGCCGGCGGCACAGCCACCGAACTCGCCGTCGGCTTTGCGGTAGCGCAACAGATGATGCAGCAGCAGGGCGGCATCCTCGGCACACCGACTCAAGCGGCGGGTGTCGGGCCGGGCAAACCCCGGCCGGCGATCACCCCCCAGGTCGGTACAGTCTTGCCCGACCTCCTCACCCCGGCCCAGGCCGCCCAAGCGATGGGAGTCACGGAAGAGGACGTCATGACCGTCATCGAGAGCGGCGAACTCAAGGCCAAAAAGATCGGTAGCGCCTACCGCTTGAAACGAGACGCCCTGGAAGCCTTTCTGGCCGAGTGATCGCGCCGGCGGCCGACGCCGCCGGCCGCATCGACCTAAGTGGCTGAAACCGATGGCTGAAACCGTCGCGCTCGACAAACACTCCTGCGCCGCCTGCGGAGCGCAGGCGGAGTGGAACCCAGCCAAGCAGCTCCTGGTCTGCTCCTATTGCTCGACGGTTTCGCCGTACGAGGTAGACAAGGACGGTGAGATCCGCGAGATCGACCTCGTGCGCACCCTGCGCGAGATGCCCGAAGAGCTGCGCGGCTGGAAGGCCGACAAGCGCACCGTGCGCTGCGGCAGTTGCAAGGCCGTGTCCGTCTTCGACGCCGGCCGCGTGGGGCAGAACTGCGAGTTCTGCGGCTCGCCGGAACTGGTCGACTACGACGAGATCAAAGCACCGATCCGCCCGCAGAGCGTGCTCCCCTTCAAGGTCACCCCAGCTCAGATCCGGGACTCGCTAGGGCGCTGGCTGGGCGGTAAATGGCTCGCACCCGGCAAGCTCAAGAAAAAGGCCCTGGTCGATACCGTCCAAGGAATCTACATCCCCTACTGGACCTTCGATTCTCAAGTCGATTGCCCGTGGCGCGCTGAGTCGGGACACTACTACTACACCTCCGAGTCGTATCGTGACTCCCAGGGCCGCTCGCGCGTCCGGCAGGTGCGCCAGGTGCGCTGGCGACCCGCCTCCGGCCGAATCGAACACTTCTTCGACGACGAACCGGTGCCCGGAACCCAGGGCATTCCCATCGACCTGCTCAAACAGGTCGAGCCCTTCCCCACCTCGGACCTGATGCCTTACGACACGGCTTACCTCTCCGGCTTCATCGTCGAGCACTATCGTGTCGTGCTGGTCGATGCCGCCCAGCAGTCGAGGCAGTCGATGCAACAGCAGCTCGAGCAGATGTGCGGTCAACGAGTTCCAGGCGACACCTACCGCAACCTCGATATCGAACCGCGCTACTCGGGCGAGACCTTCAAGCACACCCTCTTCCCGCTCTGGGTTCTCACCTACGACTACCACGGCAAGAGCTTCCAGCTCGTCGCCAACGGCTACACGGGCAAGATCGCCGGGCGCTACCCCAAGAGCGGCTGGAAGATCTTCTTCCTGGTTCTCGCCGCGCTTCTCGTCGTGTTGTTCGTCCTATTGGCCTCCTGAGGAGGATTCACCGATGAATTGGATCGCCCTAGGAGCCCTCTACTGCGCCGTCGCCGTCACCACCGGTGCCTTCGGCGCTCACGGACTCAAAGACCGCCTCGAGCCCAACGCGCTGGCCCAGTGGGAGACCGCCGCTCGCTATCTCATGTATGGAGGGTTGGGTGTTCTGGCCATCGGGCTGCTTGCGCCGAAGCTCGATGCCTCGGTCAACGGGCCGGCGGCGAGCCTGGCCATAGGAGCCCTCATCTTCTCCGGCACGGTCTTCGGCTTGGCCCTGGGTAGCCCTCGCTGGTTCGGAGCGATCACCCCGCTGGGAGGCTTGGGGATGATCGTAGGATTCGCCTGGCTGGCAGTTCTGACCTGGCGAGCCTGAACTAGTTTCTCTTCCCAAGTCCCCTCCACGGTAGGGTCTTCGGAGGTGAGGGGTGAGCTGTAGGCCTGAGGGGTCTGGGGACCGGCGCTTCAGCAGCCGTCGAAGTCCTCCGAAGCAACCGCGCTCGGTCACGAGAGGCGCGCCCAACCGTGCCTCTACAGAGAAGGCGCGCCGTGCCCCTCAGGCCTACAGCTCACCCCTCGCCTCCGGAGGCCCGGCCCCCCACCTACGCCAAGCCAATCCCTCGGTACCGCGCCACAGAGTCCTTAGCCAACATCCGCCGCCCGTCGACCACCAGAGGCTGCTGTTCCCGACCGGCCAACAACCCGGGCAGCCGGGAAAACTCGCTCCAGCGAGTCATCAAGGCAATCGCCTCGGCTCCGTCCACCGCCTGTTCGAGCGTCGCCGCGTACTCGAGCTCCAGGTCGGCAAAATCCCGCCGCGCCTCAGACTCCGCCACTGGATCGAACACCACCAGCCGAGCATCAGCCTCCGCCAGCGCCCGGACCACCGGAATCGCCGGCGACTCCCGCATGTCGTCCGTGTTGGGCTTGAACGCCAGCCCCAAGATCGCGATCCGCCGACCGGTCAACTCGCCCAGACCGTCGCGCAGCAGATCGACCACCGCCAGGGGCTGCGCCTCGTTGACCGCAATCACCGCATCGAGCAGCGCCATCGACGTGCCGGCCGCCTTACCGTGAGCGATCAGCGCCTTGACGTCCTTCGGGAAGCAAGAGCCGCCGAAGCCGCAGCCGGCTTCCAAGTAAGTCGTGAAGCCGGGAGTAATACGCTCGCCCCCCGGCAAGATCGGCGACAGGCGCCGGTCGAGGTGCACCCCGCGCATCACCTC
>JAZDDE010000293.1:0-26754 GCA_036679495.1 Gemmatimonadota bacterium
AAAGTTGACCATCTGATTCTAGGTAGAAAGCTGGTAAGTGGTCAATTTTCATGGGGATTACCGTATACCGAGCCCCAGCCGACTACCTGAACGTCTCAAGCTGATCGAGTAGCCCGAGAAGACGGGTGACCGCCTGTCAACGTTATTGTTTCGTCCGGAGCGGGGTGGGACGGTTGCCCCCCAAGTCCCGAAGGCAGACAACTGTCACAAAAGTGAACCAGTACCAGCGCACGCGAGTGGGTGTATTCGGGTGCGCGGCGGGCCGAAATGAGCGTCAGCAAGCGCGAGCGAGCGTATTCGGGTAACCTCGACCGTGCTTTGGGAGCAGGGGGTCGCCGGTTCGAATCCGGCCGCCCCGATTTACGGAACCTCTCTATGGAGTGTCCTGTCAGCGCGGTCGGCCCTTCGCCTACCCAGTGTTAGCGCACGCTAATACACCGTCTCCCACCGGTTGCTCGTGTTGTCGCATAGAATCACCTTGTGCCTCTGGGCCATTTCACGGAGACGCCGAATAGTGAAACGTACGGGGACGGTAGCGATCCTGACCGGTGGCGGAGACGTGCCCGGCCTGAACCCCGCAATCCGGGCCATCACCATCCGTGCCATGAACGAGGGCCACCGAGTGCTCGGAATTCGCCGAGGGTGGGGAGGGCTGTCCGCGCTTGTACCAAACCCCGACGTGGACAACACGGACTGCTTCCAGGTGCTCAGCCAGGACTTGGTGAATCGAGCCGCGCGAACCGGCGGCACCTTTCTCCATACCTCTCGCATAAATCCGGCGGCCCTCCCTCGGAGCGCCGTGCCACCTCACCTCCGGGGCCAGTTCCACGATGACGTGAACGACATCACCGAGGCGATTCTCACCAACCTCGAATATCTCGGGATTGATTATCTAATCCCCATCGGCGGCGACGATACGCTCAGCTACGCGCTACGCCTGCACGAAGAGGGCGTGAAAGTGATCGCCATCCCGAAGACCATGGACAACGACGTCCCGGGCACCGACTACTGCATCGGATTCTCGACGTGCGTAACCCGATCCATCGAACTGACCCACCGTCTCCGGACCACAGCTGGCTCGCACGAGCGTTTCCTCGTGCTCGAGGTATTCGGTCGCTACGCGGGATTCACGGCGCTCCTTCCGACGATGGCTGGAGCTGCTGACCGGTGCGTCATCCCCGAACATCCCTTCGAGATGGAACGGCTCGCCGACCTTCTGAGCCATGACCGACGGCGGAATCCAAGCCGGTATTCGGTGGTCCTGGCCTCGGAAGGTGCGCGACCGGTCGGGGCCGAGGCCATGTCTTTTGAGGGTGAGGAACGCGATCAATTCGGACACAGAAAACTCGGCGGGGTGGGCGATCTGGTGGCCGCTGAGCTCAAGGAGCTCTCACCGAAGTTCAACGGCGGTCAGCAGGTCAACGTGGTGAACCAGCGACTGGGGTACCTCGTCCGGTCGGGCGATCCGGACGCGATGGACGCCATCGTGCCGATGGCATTCGGCAACTTGGCGTTCGAACTGATCCTCAAGGGCGAGAGCGGGAAGCTCGTCGCCCTTCGGGAGGGGTGCTACGTGGCCGCGCCGCTCGAGGTGATTAAGGGAACCAAGAAGCTCGTAGACATCGAACGTGACTACAACATCGAGCGGCTCCGTCCGAGATACACGAGCTTCGAGGGCCAGCCGTTGTTCGTGGTCACCTGATTAACCGCCGCGTGTTCACGTCGGGTTCGGCAGGTACCTGGCGCCCATAAGCGACATATCGCAGTATTCGATATCGCCCGGTGAATCTGGCGTGGATCCATAGCCAATACCGAGGGGCAGAAAATTGATCCGGCGCATCCTCATCCCGCTTGACGGGTCGTCGGTGGCGGAGTGCGTGTTACCGCATGCGGCTGCCATCGCATCGGTACTGCGCGCAGAAACGATACTCCTGAACGTGGTCGTTCCGGCACCGGGAAGGATCTGCCCAGCCGACGTCGACTGTAGGCTTCGCCGCGCCGAGGCGCTTTGCTGCCTGGAGGAGAAGGCTCAAGCGCTTCGGGCTAAGAAGCTGCGGGTGGAGGTTGTCGTTCTGGAAGGCCGGCCGGCGGAACAGATTCGAGACTTCGCCAGAAGCGAGAACATCGATCTGATTGTCCTCAGCACGCAAGGCGAGGGCGGAAGTGCGGCACATCTAGGGGCTGTCGCGCAGGAGGTCATTAGCGGCGGTGCCACTTCGTTGTTACTCATTAGAGCAAGATGTGCCCCAGTGCCGGACTCCGGTGATTTCTACCGCCGGATCATGGTTCCGGTCGATGGGTCGCCTCTCGCGGACTGGGCGCTCTGCCTGGCGGCGAGCATCGCACGGGGAAGAGGAGCGGAACTGCTGGTGGTGCACGCAGTTGAGGTTCCTGATATGCCGCGCCGTCTGCCCGCCACCGAGAACGAGAGTGACGCGCGCAGCAGATGGGTCCGTGCCAACCGACGTGCCGCGAGGCGGCATCTGGACGAAACGAGACGAAAGCTGGAAGGAGAGCGCCTCCGGGTCCGCACGCGGCTCGTCGTAACCGACCATGTGGCCAGGACTCTGCACAAGGTGGCGGACGAGGAAGAAGCGGACCTGATCGTGGCAAGCGCGCACGGGGCCTCGGGCGCGTCCGAGTGGGAGTACGGCTCGGTGGCCATGAATCTGATCACCCACGGTCGAAAGTCTCTCCTCGTTTTCCAGGATGCACCGTGGCCCCCTAGGTCGGCGCGAACGGGGTTGCCCGGGACGATGGAGTTGAACAGGGCGGCGCAGCTCGCCCACAACGGTGCCGGTGGGTGAGGTTGCGGCGGGAGGTGCGACCGAGCGCATCGCCCGTGAACTTGCCCAACGTCACAAACCATTCTTCGGGCGCAGTCGCCGCCCTGTTTTCCGGCTTGAACTAGGCCGCCTTGGCCCCAGGCTCAAAGTCGTCTACCGCCGGTTCAGGGAGGCGCCCGCTGCGTCACGAACGCCACGGGTGGCCGAGTGGCTTCTCGACAATGAGCATGTGATTCAGACGGCCCTTCGGTCCTTGCAGGATGCGGGGGCGGGTGACCTCCACCGGTACCTTCCGAGGCTCGAGAGTGAAAGGGGAGACGGCGGGCCGCGAGTGCAGGCCATTGCCGTCGGCGCCCTGCAATACCTCTCGAATCAGCTGGACCCAGAGTCGCTGGTCCGTTTTATCGGCGCGTATCAGAGCCTTACTCCGCTCAAGATGGTCGAGCTCTGGACGTTACCGGTGGCGCTTCAGCTTGCCCTGCTCGACACGATCGTGTCGGAGGCGGAGCAGGCACTCGAGGCCGGGATCGGGACCTCGTCCCCGCATTGGCCACCGAAGGGCCAGCCACACTGGATGACGCTGGCGAACTGTATCGGGAGCCTGCGACTCATTGCCGGAACCGATTGGAGGGAGTTCTTCGACTCAACAAGTTTGGTTGAGAAATCACTTCGTGAAGATCCAGCCAACATCTACAACCGTATGGACTTTGCCACCAGAGATCGGTATCGCAATGTGGTGGCTGACGTCGCGGCCGATTCGCTATGGAGCGAAGAGGGAGTAGCCGGAGCAGCGGTCCTTCTCAGCGGGAAAGCGCCCGAGAAAACTCCGTCCAGACGGACGCACGTGGGATACTACCTCATCGGTGGGGGTCTCGCCGAACTCGAACTGAACACCGAATGCCGGCCGTCGGCTAGGCGCCGCGTGCGCAGATGGGCGCAGCGCCACGCCTTTCCACTTTATCTAAGCGGCATAACGGCGTTGACTCTTCCGGTCGTCGCCGCTCTATGGTTCCTGGGGGCCGGACCGGAGGTTCCGATCTGGATCCGGATCTTGGTTCCGATCTGTGGTCTGGTCCCCGGCCTGACGGTGGCGGGGAGTCTCGTGAACTGGATCGTCTCTCACTCGGTGCCGCCCCGCGCCTTGCCGAAGCTCAGGATTCGCGACGAAGTGCCCGAAGATTGCGCCACGCTCGTCGCGCTGCCCGTGCTGATCGGCGACGAGCGAGAAGTCGACCAGGTACTCGAGCATCTCGAGGTTCTCTATCAGAGTGCGGGACTGCGAGGTTTGCGCTTCGCTCTCCTCAGCGACTTTCCGGACGCGGATCTCCGGCATCAGCCCGATGAGGACGAGCTTCTAGAGAGGGCCCGGAGCGGCGTGCGCTCGCTAAACCGGCGCCACCGAGGCGACGGAGAGTCTCCGTTTCTGCTCTTCCACCGGGAGAGACAGTGGAATCAGCACGAAGGCCACTGGATGGGGTGGGAGCGTAAGAGGGGCAAGCTGCTGCAACTAAGCCGGATCCTCATGGGCGTCAACGACCGCGGCCTTGCTCTGATAGAAGGATCTCAGACCGGCATCGACGCCATCAAGTTCGTGATTACTCTGGACCGTGACACGGGCCTCCCACGCGGTTCGGCCGAGCGGATGATCGGGGCCATGGGCCATCCGCTCAACCAGCCCGTGATGGATGAGAATGGCCGGGTCGTGGCTGGCTACACCGTACTCCAGCCGCGGCTGGAGACAATTCTGGATCCGGGACGTCCAACCCCGTTTTCTTGGCTCGGCCGAGTGCCGTCCGGCCTCGACCTCTATACACATGCGATTTCGGATGTCTACCAGGACGTGTTCGCGGAAGGCATCTACGCGGGGAAGGGAATCTTCCATGTGCGGGCCTTCGAGGAGAGCCTCGCCGGACGTGTGCCGGACAACTGTTTGCTCAGTCACGACCTGTTCGAGGGTGCCCACGGACGCTGCGGGTTTCTGGGCGACGTCATTCTGCTCGAAGACTTCCCAGATCAGCCCCTCGCTTACATGCGGCGCCTGCATCGTTGGATTCGAGGTGACTGGCAACTGCTCCCCTGGTTGATGCTCCGAGTGCCATCCGCCGCCGGCCCCCGAATTCCAAACCCGCTTCGGTCGATCTCAAGGTGGCAAATTTGGGATAACCTCCGCCGCAGCCTACTGGCTCCATCCCTGATGGCCGTGCTCCTCGTGGGCTGGTTCTTTGAACTTGGCCCTCCTTGGCGCTGGGGTTTAGGCGCCATGGCTGTGCTGGGGTTTCCGGCGCTTCTCGGGGCCGCCACGGCTACTCGCCGGTTCATCCACGTGGCCCGTTCCGATGACACCGGAGAGGGGGGGCGCAAACACACCTCCCATGGCTGGGCCGGATTCGCCGCAAAGTTCGGTCGATGGGCTCTCGTAGGCGTCCTTCTGCCGTACGAGGCATGGATTTCACTGGACGCTATTCTCCGAACCCTAACACGCCTTTTCATTACCCGGCGGCACCTGCTGGAGTGGACTCCGGAGGCCGCGGCACGCCGAGCGCTCAGGAGCCGCGGGGGCATCTGGGGACACATGAAGCTCATGTTCGCGGCGCCGCTCGTGGGGGTGGGCGGGGCCCTCGGACTGTGGGCAGCACGCGGCGACCTGCCAGCCGTGTGTTTGGCGTTCTTCGGCGCGTGGACGCTGTCGCCCGCGGTGGCGTTCCTCCTCAGCCGCCCAATCCCGAGTCGCCGGCACGAGTTGTCCGGGGAGGCTGAACGGCTTTTCCGGGAAGTGGCACTTCGAACGTGGCTGTTCTTCGACCGATTCGTGACGGCTGAGGATCACTGGCTCCCTCCCGACAACTGGCAGGAGGATCGCGATCCGGCTCTTGCACGCCGCACGTCGCCGACGAATATCGGCATGCTGCTGACCTCGCTGGTGGCCGCGTACGACCTCGGTTACCTGGGACTGCGGTCGCTCGAATCGAGAGTCCGCAGTGTGCTCGACAGCGTCGATCGCCTCGAATCGTACCGCGGGCATCTCCTGAACTGGTATAGCACCGAAGATCTGCACCCGCTCGAGCCCCGTTACGTCTCGTCCGTGGACAGTGGCAACTACGCCGCCGCGCTCGTGGTTCTCCGTCGGGCGCTGGTTGACGCTGCCCGTGCGCCCGTCGTTCGGGCAGTCGATCCCCGAGGCGTGATGGACGTGGCGCAGACGTTCTCAACATTCGTCGACGCGTGCCCCGCCTCTGGCACGGCCCCGGCTCAAAGGCTGCGCGACCTACTGAAAGAGGCGGCCCGTTTGTGCGAGGTCGCCGGATCGAATGCTCCGAAGTGTGTGTCGTCTCGCCTGGAGCTCCGAGCCCGAATGCTCCCGGAGATCGATGAGAGTGCCGTTTCACTCGCCGAACATTCCCGCATGAGCACGGCCGCGATCCGCGAATTGCACGATTGGCTTGATCAGCTCCACCGGCAGGTCGAACTCTGGGACACAGAACTCGCCGCTCTGGCTCCCTGGATCGAGTCCCTGGCTGAGCCCCCGGGTTTTCTGGACGGCGGCTCAGGCTCACAGACGCACGAATCGTCACTCGCCGCGAGCATCTGGACGGCCCTCCGAGAGACGCTATCCACCGCCGTTTCTCCGATCGACATTCCCGCGATGGCGTCGCAAGCCCTGGAACATGCGGCACGTCTCGAAGAGGTCGTCCGGGCAGGCACGTTCGACACTGACACGGTGGAGAGCGCCGTCACGTGGTGCGAGCGGCTACGCGGCGAGCTCGCCCGTTCGACCGCCGAGTCGAAGCGATTGATCGAGGGGCTGGACGAGCTGACGGATCGGTGCACGTCTCGGTTCGAGGCAATGGAGTTCGGCTTTCTGTACGACCGCACTCGACGACTGCTGCACATCGGATACGACGTGACTGCGGAGGAGCTGGATTCGCATTACTACGATCTGCTGGCGTCAGAGGCGCGCCTGGCGAGCTACGTGGCGATTGCCAAGGGAGATCTTCCAACGTCTCATTGGCTTCAGCTCGGTCGTGCTTTCGGACTTGTGGGTCGATCACCCGTGCTGCTTTCCTGGAGCGCCACGATGTTCGAGTACCTACTACCGGCGCTTTTCATGCGGTCTCCGTCGAACTCGCTGCTCGCGCACAGCTCCAGGCAGGCAGTCCACGGCCAGATGGATTTCGGACGCCGTCACGGAATTCCGTGGGGCGTCTCGGAGTCTGCCTACGGACGGCGAGGTGGTGGGGACTCCTATCAATATCAGGCCTTCGGCGTGCCCGGTCTCGGCCTTCGGCGTGGGCTTGGTGAACGCCGAGTTGTAGCTCCCTATGCCAGCTTTCTGGCACTTCAGTACGAGCCCCAGCGTGTAGCCCTCAACGTTGAGGGACTCGCCCGCCTGGGCGTCAAGGGGCGCTGGGGGATGTACGAGGCCATCGACTTTGGCTCGGATGAGGATTCGGCCTCGTCACCGATCGTCGTTCGCGCGTACATGGCGCACCACCAAGGGATGATTCTGGCCGCGCTGGATAATCTGCTCAACCGTGACATTCTTGTCCGAAGGTTTCACTCCGACTCTCGGATGGCGGCGATAGAATATCTCCTTCACGAAGGGCTCCCGTGGCGAGTACCCGTCCGTCCCGACTGGACGGCCGGGGAGCGCGCAGTCGCAAAGGCCTCGTCTCCGGTGGCCGAGCTCGACTCGTGGAGTCCACCGTCGGACAGAACCATGTCCAGTCTGCATACCCTGTCCAACGGACGCTATCGGGTCACGATTTCGGAGGGCGGTGGGGGAGGCAGTTCGTGGGGTGATGCGGCCGTAACCCGCTGGCACCCTGATCCGGTCCGCGAGTGTCAGGGACAGTGGTTGTATCTCCTGGACCTGAACTCCGGAGCGCTGTGGTCCGCCGGGCGCGCGCCGACCGGCGGCCGCGAGGCGGATTCGAGTGCCGAGTACTGGCCGCACATGATTGCGCTCAATCGGCGCGACCATGAGATCTCCTCCCATCTGCGCATTACCGTGCCTCCGGACGCGGATATGGAGATCCGCCGCCTCACGATCACCAACGAGAGCGACAGAACGCGCCGCCTGGCGGCCGTCAGCTACGCCGAGATCGTGCTTGGCCCGGTGGCCGAGGATCTGCGTCATCCGGCTTACGCCAAACTATTTCTCGAGGGAGAGTACCGGGAACACCCGGGATGCCTTCTGTACAGACGGCGTCCGAAGTCCTCGGCGGAGCCTGTCCTTTACCTGGCCCAGGCCATGGTCGGCGATGAGGCTGATGGCATATCCCCGACGTGGGAGCTAAGTCGAGAGGTTTTTCTCGGCCGAATGGGAAGCCTCGCGCGGCCGGAAGCTCTTTCCCAGCGGAACGCAACATTGTCTGGCGAGCGGGGAACTCCGCTCGATCCCATCGCGGCGCTCAGCGCCGAGTTCACGTTGGCTCCCTATGCGACCGCTGAGCTCGCCTGTTTGACGGCGGTCGGAACGAGCGAGGACGAGGTCCTGGCTCGAATCGAGGAGTACCGATCGCTCACCAGGTGTGCATGGGCTTTTGAGGACGCCCGGCAAATGGCGGAATTGGAGCTCGCAGCGCGTGACCTAGATCCCTCGGAACACGAGGATTTTCAGCGGCTCCTTTCTGCGTTGACCCTCGCGGGCCACCGGCTGCGCGCACCGGCAGCGGAGCGTGTCTTGAACTCGGGATCACAGGCAAACCTGTGGCGATTCGGAATCTCGGGCGACCACCCACTGCTCGTGCTCCGGCTCGGGCAGCCGGAAGATCTGGAGATCGCTCGGACACTTCTGAGGGCGCACGCGTACTGGCGGCAGAAGGGGCTGACCGTAGATGTCGTGATCGAAGATCTGGCCTCCAGCGGGTACGCACAGCCCGCCCGCGACGAGCTGAGGGCTGCTTTGGAGGAGACCGGGAGTGGAGAGTGGCTAGCGCGAGCGGGTGGCATCCACATCTTGGCGGGCGATCAAATTCAGCCCGATGATCTGGCCTTCATCGATTCGGTCGCCTCCGTGTTTCTCGACGCAGCGGACGGCTCATTGTCCGATCAACTGACCCGCCTGGAGGTGGCTCCGCCGGTCCTGCCTGCGTTCGTTCCCGTACCGACCTCGCCGCTCGTGCCCGAAGCAACGGCCCCTTTGGCTCGAGATGAGTCGCTCCAGTTCGACTGCGGCCTGGGGGGCTTCAGTGCCGACGGGTCGGAATACGTGATTCGGCTGGACCCGGGCCAGGCGACGCCGGCACCCTGGGTCCACGTGCTGGCGAATCCGGAGTTCGGTTGCTTGGTGACGGAGCGAGGAGGCGGCTACACGTGGGCGAAAAACAGCTCCGAGAACCGGCTGACCACCTGGCGGAACGATCCGGTTCTGGACGAAGTCTCGGAGGCCGTGTACCTGCGAGATGAAGAAACGGGTCAGGTCTGGTCGGTGACGCAGCGACCCGCCGGCCCAGACGTGCAGCGAGAAATACGGTACGGCGCGGGCTACGCCGTATTCAGCCAAAACAGTCACGGGCTCGGACAGCGGCTGCGAATCTCCTGCGCCCTGGCGGATCCGGTCAAGATCGCCGAACTCACCCTTACCAATCAGTGGCGCCGGCCCCGTCGGATCACGGTCACCTACTTCGCCGAGTGGGTTCTCGGCTCGTCGCGTGTGAAGTCCTCTCCGCACCTACTTCCGGAATTCGACGCTCGCACCCAGACCTTGCTCGTCCGGAACCCCTACTCGGTGGTGGGGGGTGAGCGACACGCATTCCTGACGTCCAGCGAACCGGCCCACGGAGTCACTACGGACCGCAGGGAATTCCTGGGCCCGGATGGAGACCTGGCGCAGCCGAGTGGCCTGTTCCGCATCGGACTATCTGGAAGGTTAGATCCGGACGCAGATGTGTGTGCAGCGTATCAGGTACACGTTGACTTGCCGGCGGACACAAGTCAGACCCTGCACTTCGTTCTTGGGGAAGCGGAGACTCGGGGCGCAGCGGTGAAGCTGGCCCGGCGGTTCAGCCGTCCATCCGCGATCAGGTCGGCCGGGAAGGAAGTCGAGCGGTTCTGGGGAAGGTTGCTCGGATCGGTCACGGTCAGCACACCGGATCCGGCCATGGACATCATGCTGAACCGGTGGCTTCCGTACCAGGTGATCAGCTCCCGCCTGTGGGGGCGAACCGGCTACTACCAGTCATCGGGCGCGTTTGGCTACCGTGATCAGCTCCAGGATGTCCTGAGCCTGCTGGATCTGGCACCCTCGTACGCACGCGAGCACATCCTGACGGCGGCTCGCCACCAGTTCGTCCAGGGCGACGTGCTACACTGGTGGCATCCCGGAACCGAGGTCGGGGTACGCACGCGCTGCAGTGACGACCTTGTCTGGCTGCCGTACGCCACGGCCTCCTACGTGAAGCGGACCGGAGATGTCGCGATTCTGGATGAAGTCGCCGGGTTCATAGAGGCGGAGCCGCTGCGGGAAACCGAAGAGGATCGCTACGGCCGATACGAGGCCTTATCCGCGCCCGAGTCGCTTTACGAGCATTGCCTTCGGGCGCTGGACAAGGCGGATACAGAGGGTCCCCAAGGACTCCCTTTGATCGGCTCAGGCGATTGGAACGACGGACTGAATCGCGTGGGCGTCGGCGGAGACGGTGAGAGCGTTTGGCTCGGATGGTTTTTGGCCGCGACGCAGCGCGAGTTCGCTCCGTTGTGCGAGGCGCGCGGAGACGTTGAGCAGTCCATCCTCTTGCGATCACGCGCCGAGGAGCTGATCCGCAGGATCGAGGAGACCTCGTGGGACGGAGAATGGTACCGGCGAGCTTACTACAGCGACGGCACGCCGCTCGGGTCCGCCTCGCGCCGAGAGGGGAAGATCGACGCCATCAGCCAGGCGTGGGCGGTGCTTGCGGGAGGGGCGGAGCCGGAGCGACAGAACCGGGCGATGGAATCGGTCGCGCAGCTGCTCTTCCGCCCGGAGGAAAGGCTGGTTCTGCTCCTGGATCCTCCCTTCGATCGCACCTCTCGTGATCCGGGCTATATCAAGGCGTACCCACCGGGAGTTCGGGAAAACGGTGGCCAGTATACGCACGCCGCGGTCTGGGTCGGGTGGGCCTTCGCCATGCTCGGGCAGCCCGACCGGGCGATGGAAGTGTTTCGCATGCTCAACCCTGTTCTTCGGGTCACGTCGAAGGCGGCCGCTAGACAATACAAAGTCGAACCGTATGTCGTATCGGCAGACGTCTACGGGGCAGCGCCGTACGTCGGACGGGGCGGCTGGACGTGGTATACGGGAGCTGCCGCGTGGCTGTACCGCTTCGGGGTGGAACAGATCCTCGGGCTTCGGCGGCAGGGCGAAGCGTTGTTGGTCCATCCGTGCGTCCCCGACGACTGGCCCGGATACGAGATCCGTGTGCGCACGAAGGCCATCACCGCCGAGATTCGCGTTTTCCGCTCGGACGACGGTCATCTTGAGTGGAGCCTCGACGGCAATCACCAGGGAACCTGTGAAACGTGGGGAGGGCCGCCCTGACCAAGGCAGGCCCCTTAGGGCGGTTCGAATCCGGCCGCCCCGATTGTGTCCTCGGCGAGATAGACGGTTGCCATGCCGCCGCGACCGATCTCGCGCTCGATGGCGTAGTGGTCGGAAACGGCCGAACGCAAACGCTCCAGCAGGTCAGGCATATTCCGTCCTTCACTCGAGTTACGAGAGTCGGGAATATGGGAAGTCAGCGCGGTTAACCCCTAACTTACTCTTTGCGGCCGAAGCGCACATGGCGCACCTCTGCGCGGTGCGCGGAGGTGCCGGTTGCGCAGTGCCAGCACCAGTGCCAGCGACAGTGCCAACGCCTAGTGACACCGACTGGCCTCCACTGACGGCAGGGCTGGAGAAAGTCGCGAAAACCAACGCCCATTGACGCTGGCTGACGCTTGGCCTCAGCTTTGGGAGCAGGGGGTCGCCGGTTCGAATCCGGCCGCCCCGATTAGTCGAAGCCTCGCAGAAACGCCGGCAGCCCCATGGGCGAGGTCAGGTTTGGCTAAAAGACGCTGGCGTGCCTACTCGTCAGCACCGCCCTTGGTTTGCGCGCCCAGCGTGTAGATACCGTCCTTGTGGTCGGTACAGTATTCCCCGAGGACCCAGTCTGCTTCCACGGTCAATGGCTGATCGTCCCCCGTCCCATCGTCCCTGACAATCTCGCCGATGCGCCGCCCGGCCTCCGCCCACGCTTCGAAGAACGTTGGCTTGTCTTCCGCGACGGTGTAAATGTTGAAGTTCCACTCGTCCGCCCAATCGTGCCAATACGTTCCCCACGAAATTACCAGGCCTTCATTGACCATCGCCTGATATACTGGGAGGTTGATAGAGTCCATTGCGGCGTTGATATCCTCGTAGCGTCTCCAGTCGCACTTGAATGATTCGATGACCAGAGTTGGTCCGGGGCTCGCGTTATCCGTGGCATCCGCGTCATCATCCTGAGCGAGCGTTGTTACTGGGAGCAGGAATACGGTCAGAAAGGCCAAGCTCATCGTCCGATGAAACATACGCGCCTCCTAGGTGGAGTTTTGACGCCCACTGTCAGGCGGGCCAGGAGTGACGGCCCTTCGAATCCGGCCGCCCCGATTCATTTAAAGGACGACTATCCTTGAAGGCAAGCGAGCGGCAGTGCCAGCAACAGTGCCAACGCCTAGTGACGCCGACGGGTGCTAGCCGACGGCAGGGCAGGGGAAGGGGGCGCAAACAAACGCTCCTTGACGCTAGCTGACGCTTAAGTTCAGCTTTGGGAGCAGGGGGTCGCCGGTTCGAATCCGGCCGCCCCGATTGACATGACACGCGGTTTCTGCGATTGGTTCTTGTCTGCAGTCGCTTGTCTCGCAGTCCGAGGGCCGTCAATGGACGCTGCATTTGACAGTACTGATCCCCTTCTAGCAGCCATTGACGGGCCGCTCCTGAACCGAAAGCTGATCGCGTGACGCTGCTCCTGCGCCTCAGGGAGCGAAAGCTAGTTCAGGTATTGCTACTCTACGTTGGGGTGGCCTGGGGTCTAGCCCAGGCTGTGGAGTTCGTGATCGGCAACTACGGCCTATCACGGAAAGTGCTCGACATCTCACTGCTTCTTCTAATCCTCGGAATTCCGGCCGCGGCCGTGATCGCCTGGTTCCACGGAGAGAAGGGTCACAATCGAGTAGGCAGAGCCGAGGTCGCGATCCTCTCAACACTGGTCGGAATCGGTGTGATCGGCTCGTATCGGATTGGAACGGCGGATCGGACCCCGGAGTCAATGCCCTTGGTATCGCCGGCCAAAGACGCCAGGCCGGCGATCGCTGTGCTACCGTTCGAGAACCTTGGACCGTCCGAGGACGCGTACTTTGCCGCCGGTATGACGGATGAGATCACTAGCCGCTTGAGTGCGGTGAGCGGCCTCGGGGTTATCTCTCGGCTTGGCGCCCTGCGTTACGCCGGCACGGACAAGAGCCTCAGTGAGATCGGAGCGGAGCTGAGCGTCGGGTACATCCTCAGTGGAAGCGTGCGCTGGGCGGGGGGCGACTCTGGCCGCGTTCGCATCACGCCGGAACTCGTTCGTGTGGCCGACAATACGCAGCTTTGGTCGGAGCCGTACGAACGAGTGATCGAAGACATATTCGAGGTGCAGTCCGACATCGCGGGCCGGGTGACGGAGTGGCTGGGCGTAAACCTGCTAGAGGGCGAGCGGACGAATCTGACCGCTAGACCGACTGAGAACCTGGATGCCTACACGCTCTACCTCAAGGGCCGCTATTTTTGGAACAAGAGAACCGAGGAGAGAATTCAGGTCGCGCTCGCCTACTTCCAACAGGCCGTCGAATTGGATCCGGGTTATGCACTGGCCCACGTAGGAATCGCGGACAGCTGGATCTTTCGCGGCTGGTACAGCCGCCTGGCTCCGAACGAGACCTTCCCGAAGGCCAAAGAGGCGGTGGCCCAGGCATTGAAGCTAGACGAGACGCTGGCCGAAGCGCACACGTCCCGAGCCCACATTTACCTGGAATACGACTACGACTGGGAGGCAGCCGAACGAGAGTACCTTCGCGCCATCGAACTCAACCCGAGGTACCCGATCGCTCACCACTGGTATGGCGGTTACCTGTCGGCCATGGGCCGGCACGAGGAAGCCATGAGGCAGGCGGAGCGTGCGCGTGAGCTGAATCCGCTCTCCCTCATCATAAATACCTGGATAGGCCTTCGTCAGTACTTCGCCGGCCGGTACGACGTCGCCGTTCTGGAGTATCAAAAAGCGCTTGAGTTAGATCCAGATTTCGCGCCGGCACACTGGCACATGGGGTGGGCGCTCGAGAAGACAGGACGCTATGAGGAGGCGATCTCGGCGGCTCAGCGAGCTATCGAGATTTCAGACGGAAACCCCCTCTACATAGCCTCGCTGGGTCGCGCCTACGCTATAGCGGGTCGCGATCAGGAAGCAAGAGCAATTCTACATCAACTGGAGCTCGAGTCCGTATCCAGACACGTATCCGCGTACCACGTTGCAGTGATCTACGGAGCGCTTGGTCAAACCGATGAAGCCTTTCTGTGGCTGGACCGCGCCTACGAAGAGCGCTCACCGTGGATCGGTTATGTGAGAGAGGATCCGAGGACTGAGGATCTTCGCTCGGATCCACGATTCAGCGCATTGCTTCAGAAGGTGCGTCTTAACTCTTGACTACTAGCCGCCGCCCGATGAAGAACTGTCACAAAAGTGAACCAGCGCCAGCGCACGTGAGCAAGCGTCAGCAGGCGCGTCACTGCACATTACAAGCGTCAGCAAGCGCCAGCGGGCGTATTCGGGTAAGGTTGACCGTGCTTTGGGAGCAGGGGGTCGCCGGTGCTCCTGCGGCCGCCTTCAGCGGTCCTCGGAGAGCTTCGCTACGAATCCGGCCGCCCCGATTCTTGTAAAGAGCGACCATGTTGTGGCTTACGACATGGTCGCTTTCTTGTTGGGTAGCGCACTGCCTGCTGGAAGTGACAAACTAGAGCCGCCTAGCTTTTCCGAGTCCGACATCCCGGTGCCGACGAGGGTCACCCATGGAAGTTCGCGCCGCCTTCAACCAGAGCCTCGGTGTCGTCATCGGGATCGACGATTACGCGAACGGTATCCGCCCGCTTAGAACCGCTCGCAACGATGCCGCCCTTCTTGCCCAGACGCTACAGGATCAACACGGATACACCGTTCGCCTCCTCCTTGACCAAGAGGCTACCCGCGAACAGATCCTTGATCTTGTCGAAAAGGAGCTTCCCACACAGGTGGGGCCCGACGACCGCGTCTTGTTTTATTTCGCCGGCCACGGCGTAGCCATCGACGACAGCGAAGGTCCGAACGGCTACCTCTTACCGTGCGACGCTAAGCGCGACGATCCCGACGGCACGTTCATCCAGATGCCGCGTCTGCACGATGCGCTAACCGCCTTGGACTGCCGCCACATGCTGATAGTCCTGGACAGTTGTTTTGGGGGGGCGTTTCGATGGTCGGCCACGCGGGATATGCTCGTAGCCCCGCCAAAGGTGATACACCAGGAGCGGTTCGACCGATTTGTACATGATCCGGCGTGGCAAGTAATTACGTCTGCCTCGCACAGTCAAACGGCACTGGACGAGCTCACCAGCGACCGCTTCGGCGACCGTGGTGAAGAAGGCGAGCATTCGCCGTTCGCAGTCATACTCCATGAAGTCCTGTCCGGCGGAAGCGATCTTGTGCCCGAGGAGTCGCAGGAGCTCCTAAATGCACTGCGAGCAGACGGCGTTTTTACGGCGACCGAGCTCTACCTGTATCTGGAGCAGGTGATTCAGCCTGAGACCATCGAAGCGGGTAATCGGCAAACCCCGGGCTTCTGGCCGCTCACCAAACACGACAAGGGAGAGTACGTCTTCGGTGTTCCAGGGCACGAGCTCAATCTGCCACCCGCTCCTCCTCTGACCTACGACAACAATCCGTATCGCGGGCTCTCATCGTACGACAAGGAGCATGCGCAGCTCTTCTTCGGGCGCGACTCGGTGATCGAGGAGTTGTCCGATCACGTAGACGCGCATCCTTTGACGCTGGTACTCGGCGCATCTGGTACGGGCAAGTCAAGTGTGGTCAAGGCGGGAGTGTTGCCGACGCTCGAACGCAGTGTTGAACAAGAGTGGCAGGTCCTACCGGTAATGCGGCCAGGTACGATGCCGCTACGCGCTTTGGCGCGGGCCTTCGCGGAACTCGACACGCCCACGAACAGGGCGGCGGACATCGCCGATCAGTTGGAGGGTCGCCTGGATTCCTGGTGCGCGGCGCATGAGGAGACGCGACTTGTGCTGGTTATCGATCAGTTCGAGGAAATGGTGACGATGGTACGGTCGGAGGAGGATCGCGAGACGGTCCTGGCGATCCTGCTACGCCTGCTGGAGGCGCATCCGAAACAGCTGCGGGTCGTGCTAACGCTGAGGACGGACTTCGAGCCTCAGTTCGCTGAGACGGTGCTCGAGAATTACTGGGAAGAGGCCCGCTATATAGTGCCGCCAATGACGCGTGAGGATCTACGGGCTGTCATCGAGGAGCCTGCAGCGCTGAAGGTGTTGTACTTCAGGCCGAGCGCGCTAATCGATACGCTGCTGGAAGAGGTGGTGGCTACACCTGGAGCGTTGCCGCTCTTGTCGTTCACGCTCAGCGAAATGTACATCCGATACGTCGACCGGCAGAGCGACGACCGGTCATTGACGGAAGAGGACTATGCAGCGCTTGGCGGTGTGATCGGCGCCCTGCGATCTCGGGCCGATGCGGAGTTTGAATCCTTGGATATCGCGCAGCAGTCATCAATGCGACGGGCGATGATGCGCATGGTGTCGTTCGAAGAGGGCAAGGTGGCCCGCCAGCGGGTGCTTCGGACCGACCTGGAGTATCCCGACCCAGGGGAAACGGAGCGCGTGAACAGTGTCGTGGATCGGTTATCAACGGCGCGGTTACTGGTCGAGGGCCAGGAAGAAGGTGGCGAAGCCTACGTCGAGCCGGCACACGACGCCCTTGTTAGAGCCTGGGACCGTCTGATTGGGTGGATCCACGAAGAGGACGCCCAGGAGCAGAACCTTCGGTACCAACAGCACCTGGCGCGAGCGGCCCGAGAGTGGGAGGGAGCCGCAGGCAAGAAGGTGAAGAAAGACCTCCTGTGGCGGGGTCCGGCACAAGCGAGTGTACTAGCGCAACTCTTGAAGCGGAATGTGCCGTGGATGAACACCCGAGAGGTGGCATTCACGCGGTCCAGCATCCGGCGGCGGCGCAACATTCGGCTCGGGTTGGCTGGACTGTTCACAATCATCGCGGGTGTTGGTATCGCGACCGCTATCTTGGCGTTCAGCCTGAATAGGTCGGAGAATCATCTCAACATCATGTTCGAAGAGGCAGACAGTCTCCGTGTGCTTGCTGAAGACGCCGCGGAGGTGTACGAGCAGCAACGCGACAGTATTCAGCAGATCCTCCTGCTGGTAACAACGGAACGCGAGCGTGCCGACAGCGAGCAGGCAGCCCGCCAGATCGCGCGCGAGAAACGGGATGAGATCTTTCTGGGGCTACTATCCGGGGCGAGTTTCTTCTCGGTCCAGGATGCGCTTTCGGAAGAGGCATCGGCCGGCGCTGTGGAGCCGATGAACAACGAGTGGACAACGCTGATCGAAGTTCAGGGGCAAGGCAAGTTCGCTGTCGCGCGGCTATTCGGCGACAACAATCAGGGACGCGTTCTGGCTGCAGGCCATGACAAAGCGCTGAGCTACCGTGACGAGAACGACAACGCCCTATTCCTTGAGATTGCGTTGATGTGGCTCCAGGGCGAAAGAGGACCGAAAGTACTTTTCTCGACCGATCACACCGAGGCCTTTCGGGCGTATGCTCCGGACGATGCGCTGTGGCTGGAATCAAAACTGATAAGCTGGGACTACTCAGTCGAACATGTCGCGGACCTGAGCAACGCCGAGGCGCTAAGTAACGCAGCAGTCCTAATCATCGGAAACGCGTGGGGAGACTTTACGACTGCAGAGATCGCAGCTGTACAGCAATTCGTAGCGGAAGGAGGCGGCTTGTACGCAGTCGGCTTGGGCTGGTCCTGGCAGGCGTATGGACCTGTGCCAGGTGGGGAGTGGAACGACCCGCCGATTTCGTTGGGTAACTACCCGATGAATGATCTAATGGAACCGTTCGAGATGAGGTGGACGGGCTTTGGCGGGTAGCGGAGGAGCGGAGGCGCAACGAGGGTGACTATGGAGCTCAGCACCTCCCCCCTCTACTTCTATGGGACTTCAGCCGGAGGACAGACCCTAGATCAAGGCGAGGGGGGCGGCAACCCGTTCGCGAGCGCCCTTGTCGAGTTGCTTGCCCGGAGGAATCTGACGCTCAAGAGTCTCGCGAACGATCTTGTTGATTTGACTGAACGGAAGAGTAAACGATTCCAACGCCCAGAGGTCCCCAACCTCGATTCGCTCGAGACGTTGAGGATTCGACCCAAGCCGAAAGCGGAATCCCGGGTAGCACTTGTCCTCGTCTTTGCCGACTATACCGAATCCGGTGGAGCCACGTCTCTGCCTGGCGCTGCCAATGATGCGAAACGGGTAGCAAAGGCGCTTTCCTTAGCGGGCTTCAACACCCAAACTACGGTTGACGCAAAGCGGGACCATACCAACGAGATTCTAGAGGAATTCGCCAATCGCTCGGCGGCAGCGGATGTCGCGTTGCTATATACAACTGGGCACGGCGTAGAGGTGGGCACGACCATCCATATTCTACCCGGGGACTACCCAGTGTCGGAGGGGCCCTCGGGACTCACGGAATTGGCGCTGCAGCTCCAGGATTTTTCCGTTGCGATGAACGCGAAGCGTGCCAACTTGATATTCTACGCTGGGTGTCGTGACGATCCCTTTGCGGGACGATCGTGAAGATCACTTCAGGCAGCCTCGCTTTCCGCCGCTTGCCGCACTCCGAGGGAACTGTCACAAAAGTGAACCAGCGCCAGCGCACGTGAGCGGGTGTCAGTGAGCGCTCCATCGCCCATAATCAGCGCCAGCAAGCGTGAGCGAGCGTATCCGGGTGACCTCGACCGTGCTTTGGGAGCAGGGGGTCGCCGGTTCGAATCCGGCCGCCCCGATTGTTGTGAAGAGTACGGCATGGTCGCTGCTGGCTGTTGCTTGTCAAAAGAGTGCAGGAAGAAAGGACCAGACCGCATCTTATGTACGCCCGCCGGGATTTTCTTCGAACGCTGGGCTTGCTCGCCTTCTGATACGGTCGAGGCAATTCGCGACATCGTCAGGGAAGCGCGGCGTACTGGCCGGGCACTGTCCATAGCCGGTGGGCGGCACGCGATGGGTGGGCAGCAATTCGGAACTGATACAGTTCTGGTCGATACCACGAAGCTCAATCGCGTGCTCAACTTCGATCGCGAAAGCGGGAGGATAGAGGTCCAGGCCGGAATCCAGTGGCCGGAGCTAATCGACTCCTACTTGGGCGCCCAGGAGGGCCGGCCGCGGCAATGGGGAATCGCACAAAAGCAGACGGGTGCAGACCGCCTGTGTATCGGTGGAACGCTTGCCGCAAACGCCCACGGGCGGGTCCTCACGAGGAAGCCAATCGTGGGCGACGTCGAGTCGTTCGTGCTCGTGGATGCTGCCGGTGATGTCCATACCTGTAGTCGCACCGAGAACGCGGAGCTCTTCCGGCTCGTGATAGGCGGGTACGGACTCTTTGGCGTGATTGCGTCGGTCACCCTACGTCTCGTCCCGCGTCAGAAGATCGAGCGCATCGTCGAGGTGATCTCCATCGACGAACTGATTCCCGCCCTTGAGCGGCGCATCGCTGACGGGTTCCTCTTCGGCGACTACCAGTTCGCGACCGATGACGCATCCGACAACTTCCTGCGCCAGGGAGTGTTCTCGTGCTATCGCCCCGTGGATGCGGCGACCCCGATTCCGGAAGGCCAGCGGAAGCTGTCGGAGGAGAGTTGGCGGGATCTCCTGACGCTCGCGCATGCTGACAAGGCGCAGGCGTTCGAACGCTACGCATCGCACTACCTGGGAACGTCGGGCCAGATCTACTGGTCAGACACGCAACAGCTCAGCACCTACCTTGATGACTACCACCGGCCGCTCGACCAGGTGCTGGGCGCCTCGGAACGGGCAACCGAGATAATCACAGAGATTTACGTTCCGCGAGCTGCGCTGGCTGACTTCATTGCGGAAGCGCGGGACGATTTCCGTGCCAACGGCGTGAGTGTGATCTACGGCACCATCAGACTAATAGAGCGCGACGACGAGAGCTTTCTCGCCTGGGCAAAGGATCGGTACGCCTGCACGATCTTCAATCTCCACACTGTCCATAGCCCAGAAGGCTTGGAGCACTCGGCCCAGGCATTCCGGCGGTTGATCGACATGGCGATCCGCCGCGGCGGTAGCTACTTCCTCACCTATCACAAGCATGCTCGGCGGGATCAGGTGGAAGCCTGTTACCCGCAGTTCCCCGAATTCCTGAGACTGAAGCAGCAGCACGATCCCGCGGAGCGGTTCCAGAGCGACTGGTACCGGCACTACGAGGCTATGTTCGCCGATGCATTGTAGACAGCACGCCGAGTCGACCGGCGAGGACCGGGAGCTTCTGGTTTGTGGGACCGTTATTGGCCTCAATCTGTCTGAGATCCCAGATCTAGTGGCATCCGACCCGCTGGAACCGTAGCGCGAAGCCTTCGCCGTCCCGGCCGTTGTCCACCCTGGCCTCTAGCGAATCCGTGTCCTTGCGTACGTAGGTGATCCGCCGAGGAAAATCGTGCTCCGGATTCTCAAACCGGATCATGTGTTCCTGAACTTCGGTGGATCGAAACTCAGCTGGCGGTTGTCCCGACGGGCGTGCCTCGTAGACCAGAGCCGAATCGAAAGCAGTGAGAATAAGGAACTCGTAGCCCTGGATGCCATCGCCTTTGACGACCCTGTTCATCCCGAGCATCATCCCTCCCAGCGGTTCCATCCAATTCTCCTGGGTCACCGTTCCTCCGTTTGACGCTTCCCAGCATCCGGCCAGCCAGGACGCGTCTTCAAGCGTCGGTTGCTCTGGATCGGCTGCTTCCTGGCCCAGGCCAGAGCTCGGGGCGATAGCAGCGGATGCGACAAGGCAGCTGAAGAGTAGCAACGCCCGCGTGACTTTCATTCTGATTTTCTCTCAAAAATAAAAGGTGAACCACCTTCCAGCCCCTGCTTCCGGCCGGGGTGAACGACGAAGGTATAACTCCTCTTCAGCGCAAGCTTGTACAGATGCGACCGTAGATTCTTGCCTCTGATTCAACTCAAGGGAAGCTAAACATCGAAGTGGGCGGGTGGCCTAGCTTCTACTGAGTAGCACCATACGCAAATGCCTGAGTCAGTCCGGAATCCGCGGCTGCGAACTGAGTTGGGGTCATTCCGGAAAGCTGCCGGAAGTCCCGGCAAAAATGCGCCTGGTCATAGTAACCACAGTCTATAGCTATCCGTCCGAGCCGGCGCTGCGGCGAGTAACGCATGCGACCAATCGCCTTCTGCACGCGAACAATCCGCGCAAAGAGGAGGGGCGAAAGTCCGATGTCCCGACGCATGACTCGCTCGACGCTGCGGGTCGTCGCGTGAACGGTGCTCGCGAGTTCGCGAACCGTGACGCGGCCACCGCTTCCCACGATGGCTCTGACCAGCTCAGTCGTCAGCGTTCCCGTGGGCTCGACTGGGAGACACTTTGTGAGGTGGGAAAAAGCGATTCGGGTCCATTCGTGAGCTGGTGCCGCAGCTAGTTGCTCCCCGAGAGCCTCGAACTGGGGAAGCAGCTCGCCGATAGGTAGAAATCTATCGGTCAGTTCGCATATGGGGATCTGCAGTAGGGCCGTTCCCCCCCACGGAAGCAGACGAATGCCAACGGCTCGCACGCTGCTTCCCGGTCTTAGTACTGTTGGCCCCGTTGTCTGACCAACGACTAGCGTCCGCGGCTGCCTAACCTCCGTACCGTCTGAGAGCCTGGAGAAGGAATCCGCAAAATGGAACACGATCTCGATACACCCGTCAGGCACGATCGGCTGCAGCGGACGAAGCAACCCGACTGTCGCGTCATCGACTAGGGTCCAGACACACTCCGACGAAGTGATGTTTCGGTGGTTCTCATACTTGTGGCGTTACATTCAAGACGCTGCCAATGTCGGCATGCACAGCTAGAGAAAGGAAACTCCGATGTCTGACAGCAAGCTAGCCCTCGTTACTGGAGCCACTGGCAAGCAGGGTGGAGCCGTCGCGCGTGCGCTGCTCGACAGGGGGCACCGTGTCCGGGGCATGAGCCGCACCGTCGACTCCCAAGCCGCCCACGCAGTCACCGCCTTGGGAGCCGAGATGGTTGCCGGCGACTTCGCGGACTCCTACTCGCTCGTGGCAGCCGCAACCGGCGTCGACACGGTGTTTGCCATGAGCACGCCCTTCGAGGGCGGGATCGAGGCCGAAGTGGCGCAAGGAATAGCGCTGATCGACGCGGCCGTGAGCGCTGGGGTCGACCATTTCGTATACACGTCGGTCGCCTCGGCCAACGAGAACACCGGGATTCCTCACTTCGACAGTAAGTACGAGCTGGAAGAGTACCTGAGTGCCAGCGGCCTGGCCTGGACAGTGATCGGCCCCGTGTATTTCATGGAGAACCTGTTCATGCCGCAGACGATGGAGGGGCTCGGAAACGGGATCTACGCGACGCCGCTTCCCGCCGACCTGGCTCTGCAGCAGGTGGCAGTGGCCGACATCGGCGCCTTCGGGGCCCACGTGGTGGCCAACCGAGACGCCTTTCTCGGGCGTAGGGTGGACATCGCTAGCGACGAGCTGACGTCGGCCGAATCCGCAGAGGCGCTCACCAGCGCATTGGATCGCCGGATCTCGACCTTCGAGGTGCCTATGGATCAGATCCGCGCCTTCAGCGAGGACTTTGCCCTCATGTACGAGTGGTTCATCAACACGGGCTACTCCATCGACATCGAGGAGCTGCACGCGGCTTACCCGGAGGTAGGCTGGCATCGCTTCGCCGATTGGGCCGAGCAAGCGGTGCCTGCCCTCGTGTGAGGATCAAAGGCGGAGCTGGAAGCGGGATGGACGAAAGCCTGCTCTGTTAACCCGCTCCGTTAAAGAGGACCGCCAGGCTCCCTCCGGGTTGTCACTACACCCGCAACGACAAGCGCCGCCAGCATGGCTCCGCCTCCCAGCGCCAGCTCGGGCTGAGTGCCGACGAAGATGACGATAATCGCAACGTACAACGCGATCGTGAGCCCGGGCAGCCAAGGGTAGGCCGGAACGCGCAGCGGCCGAGCGAGCTCCGGACGCGTCTTCCGCAGCCTGAAGAAAGCCAGCAGCACCATGAGGTCGACGGTCACCGCCACCATCATCATGAAGCGGACGAGCAGTTCGAACGTGCCGGTAAGTGCGAGCGCGCCGATCACGACGCTGATGAACCCGAGAGCCAGCGTGGGTGTGCCGCCCGCCGACACCTTCTGGAAGCCAGCAGGGGCCAGTCGGTCCCGCGACAGTGCAAACGCCACCCGCGGCATCCCCAGGAAGTTAACGTTGAGGCTAGAGATCAGGATCAGGAGAGACCCGACCGTGATCACGATTCCCGCCGTATCGCCGAGCACGGCCGCGATGGCGTCCCGAGCTACCAGGTCCGACGCCGCCATCTCCGCCGGGGTCAGGTTGGTCAGGAAGGCCACATTGATCATCAGGTAGAGTACGGCTACCGTGGCGGCACCTCCGATCAGGATACGAGGCAACGCTTTCCCGGGATCCCGAGTCTCCTCGGCCATCTTGGCCGCGTCCTCCCAGCCGTAGTACGCGAAGGCCACGCTCTGATACGCCAGAGCGAAGCCGAGCAGGAAGGACACCTCAGGCGTGAAGACGGCGTCGAGCCCGAAGCCGCGCGCGTCACCAGCCAAGATCGCGGCGACCGCCACAACGAATAGGAACGCGACCTTGATGAGGGTGGTCACGTTTTGGAACACGGTTCCCACCTTGAGCCCGCCCAGGTGCAGCATGGCAAAGCCCACCACTACTACTACGGCCAGGAGGCTCACCGAGCCGGAGCCGCCGGCGAGCCCGATGATGTACGTCGCAATAAGGACCGCCTTGGCGGCCCCGGAGAGTGCACGAGTGACGAGCAGCTCCGACCACCCCGCCACAAACCCGGCCACCGGCCCGAACGCCTCGGACGCGTAGACGTACTTGCCCCCCGCACTGGGAAGGGCTGCCGCCATCTCGGCCAGGAGCAGCGTGGAAAGGGCCGCCACCACCCCGCCCAGCAGCCACACCCCGAGCATGATCCACGGGTCGCCCAGGTAGCCGGCGATGAGGCCCGGAGTGCCGAGGATCCCCGCTCCGACGACGATCCCGACCGTTACCGCGAGCCCGTCCCGGACCCGCATGATACGGTGAAGTTCGCCGCCTTCAGGTGCCCTAGCGGTTTGGTCGGAGGCCGTAGCCTTCATCCGCTACACCAAAGGTTGATCATCACTCCTCCAGCTCCGGCTTCTTCCGCGCACGCTTCACGTTTGCCCGACGCTGCTTTTCTTCCAGTCGGCGGCGCTTCTCGCGCGGCGGAGTTCGCGTCGGAATTCGCGGATCGTCCACTCTCGCCCGCTTCTCGAGCGCCTCGCGCAGGCGGTTAAGCGCGACCTTCCGGTTGCGGTGCTGGCTGCGTGATTCCCGGGCGATGACCGTGATTCCGGTCGGCAGGTGCGTCAGCCGGACGGCGGACTCGGTCTTGTTCTGATGCTGCCCGCCGGGCCCGCCCGCCCGGAACGTCTCGATCCGGCACTCGGCGAGAAGGGCGTCGTCATCGGCGGGGAGCACGTAGTCTTCGTTCACCCGGTTAACATGGCTTCGACTGGCTCTCGAGTGACAGTGCCAGCAGCAGTGCCAGCGCCCAGTGACGTGCACCGGGCTCTGCTGACGACAGAGCAGGGAATGTGCCGCTAGCTGACGCTCATTGACACTGGCTGGCGCTTGGCGTCAGCTTCGTTTGGTGGTCAGTATCCGCACGTGAGCGGATTCAGAAGCCGACGGAAAAGCCGACAGAGTACTGGAGAAACTCCACATCGCTCAGCAGCGGCGAAATGAACACGTCGCCGAACTCATCCTCCCAGATACTCCCTTCCACGAGATACTCCGTGTCGGGATACCTGCGCCATTGGACATCGAAGTCGACTGACAGCGGATGTCGTCCACTCCCGAAGACCAAGGCGAGACCTCCGCCACCGCCGTACCCGAAGCTCACGTCGTCGAAGTTAGTCGTTGAGCCGAAACCACCGGAGTGGAAGTTGTCGTCGAACGAGCTCTCCGTGTAGAAATAGCCCGCGCCGACGAACCCATTTAGGTAAGGTCGGATCGGGCCCGCCGGAACCTGGATCTGGGGTCCAATGCCGAACATGGCGATGTTGTTGTGAGTCGCGACATCGAACAGCACGCGGCCTGTCCCTGGGAAGACGGGCACGCCGATTCGCTCCGTTCCGTACCTCACCCACCCGGCGTCGAACCGGAGGCCAAGCACGTTCGAGCGATCCAGGGCGTACACGAAGTGCACGCCGAGCCCGTACCCATCATCCACAAAGACCCCGAACTCTCGCCTGGGAACGATGTACGCGAAACCGGCACCGACCTGTGCCTGGGGGCCGTTGCGGTACTCGTGATGGCCCCCCCAAGGGCGCGGTCTCCGGTCCTGGGCGGCGGCGTCCATCGGGCCCCATGTCATCGATCCCAGGAAAAACCCCGCGACGAGCCACACGAGGCGGCGAAACGGCCACGCCCCTTGGTCGATCGATTGCGTGCGCATCAGCTCCTCCGATCCGTTCTCCAGCCTCTACGTTGCAGACCCGGGTGCCGCCAGGCGCGAGCCACTCGGGCAGGACTAGTCGAGAGGTCCATTTGGCCCCTCACAAGAAAGACGCCGCCGAACCAAGCGACGTAACAACATTGAATCGCGTAGACGGGCAGCGGGTCACCGGTTCGACTCTTGTTTCGTCATGAGCTCTTCCCATTGACATTCTATGGGAACCGTATAATATGCCCTAGACGTTCTATGGGAGTAGGGGGTGGGGGAGTGACAAGGTACTAGTGCCTCGGAGGTATTTCATGGGAAAGGAAGGGCCGGCCCTGCTACAGGGAACCCTCGATATGCTTGTGCTCCAGGCTCTAACGTCAGGACCGAAGCACGGGTATGCCGTGGCGAGTTGGATCGGAGGCCGCACAGAAGACGTGCTGAAGATCGAGGAGGGCTCGCTCTACCCGGCCTTGCATCGCATGCAGCGGCGCGGATGGATCGAGTCGAGTTGGGGAGTTTCCGAGAATAACCGGCGGGCGAAGTACTATCGGCTCACTGCGGCCGGCCGAAGGCAACTCCGTTCGGAAACTGCGGAGTGGAGGCAGTTCGTGGATGTGGTGACGCTGGTGCTTCGGCCCGTGGACGACGGGGCGTGAGATTCCGCCTCCGCTCCGCAGGGGGCGGGCCTGGTGTGGTGCGTCATTCAGGTCACAGCACGGGGCCCGGCGAGGCGCCCGGAATACCCGTCGCCAGCTGGGGACGGCCGCCTCCGTGGCGGCACGTCTTCTTCCGCAGGTTGGTTAGCCGCGAGATCGACAAGGAGCTCGACTTCCATCTGAAGATGCGAACGGAGGAGAAGCGGGCTCAGGGTCTCGAAGAGAAGCTGGCAAGGCGCGCGTCTCTAAGACGCTTCGGGGATTTCGAACGTGTGCGCGAGCAGTGTCGTGAGATCGGGGAAGAACGGGTGCGGAGGTATCGGAGGTGGGAGATGTTTGACTCGATATGGCAGGACATGAAGTACGCGGTACGTAATGCCGTGCGACGGCCTGGGTTTTCGGCCATCATTCTCATCACGCTGGCCCTGGGCATCGGGGCGACGACAGCGCTATTCAGCGTGGTCGACGGTGTTCTACTCAGGCCCCTACCATTCCACG
>JAZDDE010000294.1:0-3060 GCA_036679495.1 Gemmatimonadota bacterium
GCGATCGAATAGGCACGTTTGATGAGCTTGCCGTCAATCTCGCCGTTCTCCTCAGGATCGGAGACCGGGGTTCGAGGTGCCGAGCCCGGAAGGCCCAGGACCGCGAACTGGCCGGGCTCGAAGTCCGGTACCTCCCAATTCCCGTCCGGGACTACGCGTAGGATCACGAGTCCTGGTGAAACCTCGATTCGTTGTACCGCGACGGCATTGAGTTCGCTTGACACCTGATCTCTCCTTTGACTAGTCGTGCCCTTTCATTTTCCAGTTCTCGCGCCGCCGCGTCCAGCCCTCATACGAGATTCTTCAGGACCCGGATTGCAACCTCCAAGGAATCTCTCACCCGCTGACTTGCGTAGGAACGATCGGAGTCGGATACCTCCACGGCCGCACCGTCGCGCGCAAAACGCACCTCGAATCAGAGTCATCTAGCAATCGAGAGTACAGCCATGCCCGAGAAAACAATTCCCATCGTCCTCAGCGTTGTGTTTCTGCTGGCCACCGTCACGGGGAGCTTCCCAAGTGTCGGCGCCGCGGAAAACGGCGAGCTGGCAGCCCCCGACGAGTTCATCTCCTTGCTTTTCGAAGAGCCCGCTGCGCGGCAAGCGACCATGCAGAAGATCGCCCGGACATGGCACCCTGGCTACGCCGTCATGACGATCGAGATCCTCTATTTCAGTCGAGACCCGGCGATGAGCAATCTCCTGGTCTCTACCCTGGAAGAGAACACGGAGCAGCGCTTCGGTCGCGACGTTCAGCGCTGGTACGAGTGGATCTGGTCCCAGCCCGCCCAGGATCACCCCCGATACGCCGAGTTCAAGAGCCATCTATACCGCTCCATCGACCGCAAGTTCGGCGACTATTTCGCACTGGATCGGCCAACCGAGATCCGCCTCGACGAAGTACGCTGGGGCGGCGTGCGGCAGGACGGTATCCCGCCGCTGCGGTCGCCGAAGATGATCGGCGCCGCGCAAGCGAATTACCTGGACAACGACAACATCGTCTTCGGCCTGGAGGTCAACGGCGATGCCCGCGCCTATCCCAAGCGGATCCTGGCCTGGCACGAGCTCTTCATCGACAAGATCGGCGGTGTGCCCGTGGCCGGCGTCTACTGCACCCTGTGCGGCACCGTCATCCTCTACGAGACCGAGCTCGACGGCGTGCAGCACGAGCTGGGCACCAGCGGCTTCCTCTATCGCTCCAACAAGCTGATGTACGACCAGGCCACGCAATCCCTGTGGAACACGATCTGGGGGCGGCCCGCGATCGGTCCGCTGACGAAGGAAGCTATCCAGCTCAAACGGCGTAGCGTGGTCACCACGACCTGGGGCGAGTGGCGGCGGCGCCACCCGACAACACAAGTCCTCTCCCTCGAGACCGGCCACCGGCGCGACTACTCGGAGGGCGCCGCCTACCGAGAGTACTTTGCTACTCACGACCTGATGTTCAACGTGCCGAAGCTGGACCGTCGCCTCAAGAACAAGGACGAGGTTCTAACGCTCGTTCTGGACGAGAAAGACGTCGAGCCGCTGGCGATCTCTGCCGAGTTCCTGGCCAAGACCAACGTCTACCACGACCGCATCGGCGATATCGCGTTCGTCGTGCTGACCGACCGTTCCGGCGCCAACCGCGTCTACCGGACCGACGGCCTGCGGTTCGCCAGCTGGGACATGGATCGCCAAGTCAAAGACCGGGAAGGCGGCACCTGGACTCTCAACGAGAATCGCCTCATCGCGTCGGACGGCAGGCAACTGGAGCGCCTGCCCGCCCAACGGGCCTTCTGGTTCGGCTGGTATGCAGCCTTTCCGAACACTCGCTTGGTGATGTAACGGCTGGGTAGGATTCGGGACGTACCCGTGAAGCTGGCCGTTTTCGTCATCGCCGTCCTTTTGACTTCTTCCGCGACCGATCTCATCCGGCTCCGTGAAGCGCCCGTCGGCGAGGGGCTGCCGGCCGGGTGGAAAATCAGACCCGTATCGGGCGTTCCGCCGCCCCGGTACTCGGTTAGAGAAGAGGCCGGCCAGTCAGTGCTGCACGTAGAGGGGACGGGCGCCGCCGCGTGGGCCTATCGGGTGCTGGATTCCCCGATTAGCGCCGGTACCGGCATCCTTCGCTGGTCCTGGCGAGTCCTCGAGCTCCCGGCCGGCGCCGACCTCCGGGTACCGGCAAAGGACGATGCCGCTCTGCGCGTCTACGTGGTTTTCGGAAAACCAGGCGCTCTCACCGCGCGGAGTCGTATCATCTTCTCCGCGTGGCGGGCGCCATGGAAGTGGGCTACAACTGGCGCGAACAGGAGGTGGAACCGTTTAAGGACTATCGGCGCTTCTGGAAAAACGATTCCCCAGCCATCACCGCCATCGGCCTCATGCAGGACACCGACATGACCGGAGGGATGGCCATCTCCGAACTCCGGTCGCTGGTGTGGGAAGCTCGCTGATACTACTGTGGGAATGAGCCAAAAAACGGTCCTCGTCTCAGGTGCTTCATCCGGCCTCGGTAAGGAGCTCGCAAGGCACTTCGCGGCTTCGGGCTCAAGGTCGTTCTGGTCACCAGGCCAAGAAGATTGTGCAGGGTGTGGCATTGAGGGGCACTGGTCGGTGTCAACCTTGTGGAAGTCAATCCCTATCTCGACCCCGGCGAGCTCACTCAGCACATCGGCGCGCAGCTGCTGATCGAAACCATCGCCTCTAGCTTCAAATTAGGAGAAATGAAGGAATGCGCAGATACGATCTGAGGGTTTGGCTCCTTTTTGGGTCGGTGCTGCTGGCTGGGACAGCAGCCGCAGCCGGCGAACCGATCTTTGCACACGACGACTGGACCGGGGCGCTCTCCCGCTTCGTCGACCCGCACGGTCTAGTGCGCTACGACGCACTGGCTGACGATCGTGCCACATTTAATCGTTACATTGCCGCGGTCGAGACCACGAGCCCAAAGTCCAACGCGGAGCTTTTCCCGAGTCGGAATCACGAGCTCGCCTACTACATCAACGCCTACAACGCCCTCGTTTTCAAGGGAGTCCTGGCCCGTGGACCGGAGCGGGAGAGCGTCTGGAAGGGGGGCCTG
>JAZDDE010000295.1:0-2689 GCA_036679495.1 Gemmatimonadota bacterium
GCTGAATCCACCCCACTCCGGATACCGCCAGCGCATTCACGGTCGCGCTGACCGAGACGGCTAGCACAACGTTGCGGTCCGCCTCTCCAAAACCTCTAAGGGCCAGCCAGTTGGCGAGATATTGGCCCCCTTGCGAGATCAGCGTTATCCAGGCGGCCGTGGCGAAGAAGCCACCGATGGGGTCGAGGCCGGACAGACTCACGACCTGGCCCGCGACGAAGACCCATAACAGGGCAAGATTCACCAGGAGCTGAAGGCAATAGCGAGCGAGACGGCCGCCGGTCCCAAGCCCGGTCAGCCTGGCGGCGAAGCGCTCCATCCAATTGCTGAGCTTGGAGTACAGGGGAATGGAGAGAAACATGTAAATCGAAACCGCGGCCAGAACCGGATTGGTCCAGGCGTCGTTGAGCGATCCATAACCGGCATAGGTCAGCACGCCCACCAGGGCGCTCAGGCGGTAGGAAGAGCTCGAACAGAATAGAGACCGATGCAGGCGGCGCCTCATCTTCAAGCACGCACCGCCGAGGAGAATACCCGCGGACCCTGCGACGTCGCCCGGGGACGCCGGCTGGTCGATCCAAACGGTCGAGGGGCACGTGGACATTCCGGCATCGATTGTCGTCATGAACTCTTTGGTTTTGGTTATCCGGTTGCGTCGAGCCTGACCGGTGCGTTGCAGAGTCCGCTCATAAATCATGAACGAGAAATGGTTAATGTTTTATGAATAATTTCGCCGAAAGCCCGGCGATGGCCAGTGTTCGAGACCGGAAAACAGCGCCAGCGGTCCGAATTTCGTAACGCTTGCTCGCTCTACGTATGGCCCCTATACGCGATTTGGCATCCAAACTCGCCCCCAACCAGAATAGGTTAAGAAGCTTTAAGGCATTTGTCAGTCCGATGTCCTAAGCGATCGACGGAATGCCATCTCATTGTCTCGACGGAACAGGTCGAGAGGGGGTCGAAGAATAATGTCTAGACTCGACGACAGGGCGGGGGTGCCGCGCGTACCGGCACCTCTGCTCGCGCCAGAGCCCAGCGGTTCGATTTCCCCGGTAAATGCGCGGACTTTCACCAACCGGTTCGAAATCAAATACCTGGTGGAGGCGCGCCGCCTTCCCGAAATTCACGCCGCGCTGCGCGAGTTCCTCTGCCGGGACGACAATGGCGTTCACGACGGCGGCTACTATACCCATTCCATCTATTTCGATTCGCCGGACTTCCGCTTCTACCGCGAGAAGAGCGAAGGCGATCTGATCCGCGTCAAGCCCCGCATCCGATCCTATCGCACCAGCCTCGACGGCCCCCCGACGGGCATGTTCCTGGAGCTCAAGGGCCGTTACAACCAGATCGTCGAAAAACGCCGGACCCGCATCGATCCGCCGCTGGCCCGCGAACTTCTGTGCGAAACGCCCTTCAATCCCAAGGGCCGGGCCGCCGGGTCCTCCGTCCTCGACGAGTTCCAGTATCTTTCCCACCGGTTCCGGCTGGCGCCCTGCGTGAGCGTGCTCTACCACCGCACGGCCTACTTCGGCGCCTTTTATCCGGACCTGCGCATGACGTTCGACCGGATGATCCTGTGCAGCCCGGCGACCAGCCTGACCGTCCCCAGCGAGGACTTCGCCCAGGCCCTGCCGTGCAGCCAGCTCGTGATCGAGCTCAAGTACAACGACAAGGTCCCGCGCTTTCTGCTCAGGCGGCTCCACAGCCTCGGACTGCAGCGGCACACCTTTTCGAAATACGCGATCGCCCTGGAGCGGAGCTTCCGCGGCCTGAATGGCCACGGCTTGTCCCATTGAGGAGTCATACCCGTCGTCAACCACCAGCGATCCAGAGAAGAGGAGGTCTCCAAATGAAACAATGCCATACAGGTCGCACGCGGGCCGCCCGGTCCGGGCTTTTGGCGTTGGCCGCGACCGTCGCCCTGACCGGTCTGGCCTGGGCTCAAGAAGGCACGGGTGATGGGGGCGGCCTGCGCGCCGCGTCTCTTCTCTTCCGGCACAGCGTGATCTCGCCCAAGTACAGCCCGCCGAAGGTCGGGACCGAATGGCCGATGGGCTACAAGCAACTCACCTCCATCGGCATGCGCGACATGTACGAACGCGGGCAGGCACTGCGCCGCAAATACGTCGACGAGCTGGGGCTCATATCCGGCACCTATCACCTGGACGAGGTTTATGTCCGGGCCAGCAACACCGACCGCGCCCTGCAAAGCGCCCAGATGCTGGTTCTGGGCCTCTTTCCCCTGGGCACGGGTCCGGACCCGGCGATCTACGGCTCCGGACTGGAAGCCGCGCCGGCGCCCGAGCTGGCCTTCACTCCGGTGCCCATCCATTCCGTGGCGCTGAAGAACGACTCCGTACTGCGCCCCTGGACCGGCAAGGCCAATTGCCGGAAATACCGCAAGTACGTGAAGGGCCTGCCCAAGACCGCGCTCTACCACGCGCAGGGGCAAAAGTACGCCGACTTCCTGACCCGCATCTCCCGGATCACCGGGGTCAACGAGGGCGAGTCGCTGAGCAGGATCATGTACGAGGTCAACGAGATCTACGAACCCCTGAGCGCCAACGTCCAGCACAACCTGCCACTGCCGGAGGGCATCTCGGCCGCCGACATGGAGCTGATGGGGGCGCTGGCCGACTGGAACTACAACTATCAGTTTATCGGCAAGGGTGTCGGCCGGATCACCGGC
>JAZDDE010000296.1:0-4913 GCA_036679495.1 Gemmatimonadota bacterium
GGCTACTGGCACGAGAGGTCAGCTGGCTAACAACTCACTGCAGCGGCCGCGGCCTGGCGGCCGCGCCGCTGAGTTCAAGGTCCGTTAGGCGGCCGAGGCAAGGAAAGCAAGGGGCGAGATGCGGTGGGTGCTGTGGGTTCTTGCGGCTTTCGTGGAGTTGGGAGTTCTCTACTGGCTGTTCTTCGGAGACTCCGCGGAGGAGAGGATTTGCTCTCGATGTTCGACGCGGTATCCGCCGACTTCCAAAGCCTGTTCTTTTTGCGGCTCAGTCAACCCGAATATCGAGGGTGAGCCCAGCAGGCTCAGCGGGGGCAGCCACCCTTCAGAACGGTAAGCGGTTGGTCCGCCTAACAACTCGCTGCAGCGGACACTGCTCTCGGCTCGGGGCATCGTTGGTAGACTTTCAAGGTGAGTCCCTCGATCAACTATTCGCGTAGCTCGGCGGCCGGGCAGCGCCGCAGAGCTCAGATCCGTTGGGCGGCCGAGGCAGGCTGCTGCTGTATGCTGGGAGAGGAGAACTGAGCGATGACGAAACTTCTCACCAAGGCATTTGAGACAGCTTCCGACCTCCCTCCAGACGCGCAGGACGAAGTGGCCCGCTGGTTGCTGCAGGAACTTGAAGGCGAGGCTCGTTGGGCGAAGGCGTTTGCCGGGTCGCAAGACGCACTGGCGGGGCTCGCAGACGAGGCGCTCGAGGAGCATCGGAATGGGCGAACTGAGTCACTCGACCCAGAGGCTCTTTGAAGTCTCGAACGACCGGCGCCTTTCGGGCTGCTTTCGCTCGTCTGCCGCGGGTTGCCCAGGATCAATGTCGGGACTCGTACAAGCTGTTCGTCGAGAACCCTCGCCACCCGGGCCTTCGCTTCAAGAAGGTTCACAGCTCGCTACTGATCTACTCCGCTCGGGTTGCCCGTCGCTACCGAGCGATCGGTGTGATCGAGGGAGACGAGATTCTGTGGTTTTGGGTCGGCACCCACTCCGAGTACGACAAGTTGTTGGCCCGGTTGTGACCGGCCGCCTAACCACTCACTGCAGCGGACGCGTGCCTTCGGGCCCGCGCCGCTGAGTTCAAGAGCCGTTAGGCAGCCATGGGGACGCTCCGTCCGCTCTTGCAGCTTGTCCTGGCGGCTACGGTAGCGAGTTGCTGCTCGGTCACCAGGCCTGGAGACAACCTCAGCCTCGGTGGTTCACAGGTCTACTACTCGCCAGATGGAACGATCTTCGCGTTAGGTAACCGTTCGCGGTTTGAGAACGAGGACTTTCTCGAGGCCGAGAGACTCAGAAGTCCTCTCCCTCGTTGGCTTGAGTTCCTTCGCCTTGGAAAGTGGGAGTATCGGTATCCCAACGGGCGCAAGAAAGCGGTCATCTCGTATGAGATCGCCTGGTATACGGAATGCTGCACCGGGGGGTACTGCGAACAGCAATATGAGGCCAGGTCCGGGCATTTCGAGGCTTGGTGGCCCAGCGGTGCGCAGCTTGCGAGAGGCACCTTCGGCTCAAAGTGGGAGCGAGTGGAGGCTAACTGCGGCGGAGACAAAGTGAGGCGCGCGGTGCTGACCCGCGATGCCCAGTTCTGGGACGAGGCCGGCATCCCGGCTGATCGCTCGATTCTCGATGTCGCAGGAGTTCCCCTTGAGAAACTATAGTGGTTGGCTGCTTGAGATCAAGTTTGAAGTGCGACATTGATCACCTTTTCTCATAGCACTCCGCCGGTGTCCTGAAGGCTAGTCTTTTCCTCGGTCGATTGTTCAGTTTCTCGGCGGCTGGGCGGCGCCGCAGCGCTCAGAGCCGTTGGGCAGCTCCGGCACGATCGTAGAATGCAGCCGTGCGACGAGTCCAGGACATCGAGCGTGCTGTACAAGGCCTTCCCGACTCCGAGTTGCGGGAGTTCCGGGACTGGTTTGCTGAATTCGACGCACGGCTGTGGGATGCCGAGTTTGAGCAAGATGCATCTTCCGGACTGCTGGATAACTTGGCGGAAGAGGTCATCACGATCGCGACGAGGGTCGCACTCGGCCCCTCTGAAGCATCGCGCGAGCGGCCGCTTCTGGCGGCTGTACGCTGAGTTGCCGAACGATGTGAGGCAGCTCGCTGATCGAGCCACCTTCGGCGCCGACATCGACAACAGCCGGCATCCCCCATGGACCGAGGCGAGAAGAACGGAGTTCTCAAAGTCACTGTGCAGTGGGACATCAGTGCCAAGCATCTGCTCCGTTGGCCGTTTGTCCTGTTCATCGGCGCAGCCGAGGGGGTCGTATCTGACACCTGACAGCCGGAGGTCGGTGGCCATTGCCCTCGTGGGTTGGGGTGTTGGTAGACTTTGCCAGAGAAGTCTTCGGCGGAGTATCCATCGGTGTATCGCGGTCGGCGCCTCGCCGATTTCGGAAGGCGTTGGCAGCGTTAGTAGGGACTTTGAGGGGTTCTAATGATTGTCCGAATCTGGCATGGTCGTACCAAGCGGAGCAGCGCAGACGAGTACTCGAGGTTTCTAGAGACGCGGGCTATTCCTGACTATCGGTCCGTGGCCGGCATCATAGAAGTGCAGGTGCTCCGTCGCGATGAGGGAGAGGTGACGCACTTCCTCACGGTCACACGCTGGGAGTCCGAAGAAGCGATCCGATCGTTCGCTGGGCCAGATATCCTCGAGGCGAAGTACTACCCTGAAGACGGAGATTTTCTGCTCGAGTTCGAACCCGAGGTCCAGCACTTTGAGATTGTCGCCACCGGCTAGCGTTGGGAGCCTCGTTAGCGAGCCGTGCGCCGACACCGTCGGAAGACTCCGGCCGCGAACCTCTCGATCCACCGTCTGGCGGGCTCGGCGGTCGGCATTGGCCCGGGACTCGAGAACCGCTCGGTCAGGTCTGAGAGATTGAACTCGGTGCCCTCGGCGCCGTACCAACCGGCATGTCGAACCGCTTCCTGACTATTCTGTCGTTGCTCCTGCTGTCTGCTTGCGCTGCCGCAAGCGCGGGCGCCCCCGCCCCCGCCAAGCTGGAGTACTCGGGATACTATGACTGGAACGTCGGCGGTCGGGGACGGCTCTACGTGACGTTCATTCCCGACGGTGATGACGGTTGGGACGTGACCTTCCGCTTCGGCCACGCTGAGCGCTTACAGGCCTGGAAGGGAACTGCGATCGGTGAGCCCGGCAATGGAACCGTCGAAGGGCTGGTTCGTGGTGGGCGCTATCGCTTCCACGGAACCTTCGAGAACGGCGTCTTCAGAGGCAAGCACTTCGAGATGACGCGTCGCGGAATGAAAGAGAGCGGCTCGCTGCGATTCGAGTAGGCTTGACTCGGCACCCGGCCGTTTGTTGCCTCGGGACGCTCCCTCGCCCTCGCGGGAGAGACGAGAGCCGCCTTCACCAGAACACTGGTGGGACTCCGATCCCGCAGCTCGATGCGGGAGACAGGGCAGAGTAACTAGAACCTCTCGGTGTGGGCGAGGAGATAGGCGAGCAATCCGATCGGCGCCAGGGCCGGTAGCATCGCGCCCGCGAGCTGGATCGTGAGGTTCTGGTCGTCGATCACCCCGGCGCCGGCGGAGAGTTGCAGGCTCGCGACCGCGAGGAGCACCAGCGCCGGCTCCAACCATCGTGGGAGGCTGCCGGCCGGACCCTTGGTTCTGGAGAGACCGTGGAGCCGGTCAACGGTCACGCTCAGCGCCAGGACCTGGAGCGGGAGAGCCAGGACCAGAGTGTGGCTCCAGACCAGGGGCAGCACCACGAGGCTGGCCGTGGTCGCAAAGCAGAGGAACCTGGCCGGCCCGAGCTTCAGCCGGCGCAGTAGCGCCAACGCTGCCAGAGCCAGCGGGCCGGAGATCCAGAGCGCGTTGATCTCCAGTCCGAAGAGCTTGGGTAGGCGATGTAGCGAGACGGTGGTCGACACGCGCTCTGTGGCTTGGAGATCGATCAGCTGCCCCGGGTAGGGGAAGGCGGAGATGAGGATGAGCGCGACGAGCGTGGCCGCCGCCGCCGCGAGCCAGCGAGAGCGCCGCGCCTCTTCGTGGCTCGCGCCGATGAGGCAGGCGACGGTCATCGGGGCGATCGGCTTAAGCGCGATGCTGGCGCCGAGCGCGAGCCCCGCCGAGAGGGGGGCTCGAGGGACCCGCAACAGGCTGGCGACCACCAGGCCGGCGACGGCCAGAGAGACGTTGCCGAGGAGGATCGAATGAGCGATCTGCGGCGCCAGCAGGATGAAAGCCGCGCCGACCCACAGCCGTCGAAGGATCGACCAGGCAAGCCACGCCATCGAGCACCAGACGACGGTCGCCAGGCCGAGTAGGTTGGCGCCGCGCAGGAGATGCATCGTCGCGTCGAGACCGAGGTGCTCGACGCACCATGCTCCAGCGAAGGCGAAGGCGGCGGGGTAGACGAAGCCGGTACCGCCGTAGGGTGACTCGCCCGCCGCCACCCGCGCGAAGGCGGCCTGGTAGGCCGGTTCGTCGCCCAGCGGTTCGGCGCCGCCGGAGAGCGCGGGCCACCAGCGCAGCAGGGGCACCAGGGCGAGGATGAGAATGCAGGCGACGTGCTGGACTCGTGGCCGGCGGCTCCACCGGCGGTAGTTCTCGCTGAGGCGCCGCGAACGCTCAGCGGCCGCACCGCGATTGACGGTCTGCGGGGTCGTTGAGTTCATGGGCTCGATTGCAGGCATGCCGCGTGAGCGGACTCTTGTGTCGGGCGACGAGTCGATTCTATCGAGCGCCACGGCGCCCGACTCTCGCAGTGCCATTGGTAGACTCCGAAGCGTTCGAAGGAGCGTAGCGTCTCGCCGGCAAGGCCCCGAAGCTGTCGCCCGATGAGGAGGACGGATGAAGAAGGTGAACATCAGACAAGAGCTCGATTCGCTCGATCAGTTCTGGTCGCAGAGGATCATCGGCGAGGCGAACGGCAGCCTGATCAAGGTGGCCAAGGG
>JAZDDE010000297.1:0-9204 GCA_036679495.1 Gemmatimonadota bacterium
GCAGAGAAATCGCGCGGCGGACGCGCGCCGAAGACCCGGAGGACTACGAGACGTTCGAGCGACTAAAACGCGAAACGCGAGATGACCTGAAGGCTTTGCGGGCCAGATTCAGGCGGGGGTCTGCGCCGAGTTTCTAGGTCCGTACCCTGCTCATCAGGCCCAGGCCGGCCAGCAAGAACGCCGCATTCGGAAGCCAGGCGGCCAGCTGCGGATTGACCACACCAGCGGCTCCAACAGCCACCGCTATCTCGTTGAATACCAGGAATACCATGGTCGTGGCGAGCGCGATGCCGATCGACAGTGTGGCTCCGCCCTTTCTGGACGTATAGGCGAGCGGCATCCCGAACAGGACGATCACGAAACACGCGAACGGGAACGCGATTTTCATCATTCGCTGAACGAGCAGTTTGTTCACCGCTCCTCCGGAGCGACGCTGCGCCTCTATGAACTGCCCGAGCTCCGCGTATCCCATCTCCTCCGGGCCTTTGGGGTTGGCCAGAAGCTCCGAGGGTGTTTCGGTGAAGCTCCGTTGGTGCAGTTCCCGGAAGCGGAAAGTCTGGGTCGGTCCCTCGTCGGGTAGCATCCGAAGCCGGCCCTGTCCGATTAACCAGCGGTCCGACGCTGTATCCCACACTGCCTGATCCGCCGCGATGTTGTACGTCGGATACGGAAATACCGTCCCTTCCCGCTCGATCTGAAGATTGGTGATCTCACCGCTCTCCGCTTCCAGCCGGCGGATCTTGTACACCCGTCCTTCTTCCGCACGGTACGCGAAGTCAGTCCGAAAGCGTCGTGGATTGTTGAACTCCTCTCCCAGAGCCAGGGTCGCCCGGCGGTTCGTACCGGGAACGAACTCCGTCAGCACAAGCGACAGTCCACTGACAGCCAGTCCCGCAATGAGGACCGGTACGCTGAGCCGATAGAAGCTGATTCCGGCCGCCTTTGTGGCGACGATTTCGGAATGGCGGTTCAAGCTCGCAACAGTGAACACGGCGGCCAGTAGCGCCGCGATCGGAAATCCGAGGAGTGCCTGCTGAGGGGTCGCGAAGAAATAGTGCAGCAGGACATTCATGGGGGTGACGTCACGGGCCAAGAACTGGTCCAGCTGATCCGCCGCATCGGTCGTCATGAACATGAGCGGCACGCCGACGATCATGAGTCCGAACAGCCTCAAGAACCGGCCGACAACGTATCGGTCCAGCGTGGGCAGTATCTTCACCTCCGCACCGTCACGTCAGAATCGATTATCCGCCGGCTCGGCGCTGGCGGAACAGCGCCAGCACACCGATCGTGCCGAATAACGCGTTGGGCGCCCACATGGCCCAGAACGGCGACAGGAACCTCCGATCCGCCAGCTCTTCTCCTCCGATAAGCGACACGTAGTACAGGGAGAACACTGCCAGGCTTACCCCGATGACGAGCCCAACGCCGCCTCGCCGGTACCGGGATCCGATGGGCGCGCCGACCAGGACGAACACGATGCACGCGGCCGGTATCGACAGTTTCTTTTGAATCTCGACATCGTATCGGCTTGCCGCCTCCGAGTTGGTTCGGTAGCGCGTGGCTTGAACACGAAACGCGTTTAGCGCCGCGCTCGGGCGACTGAGATCCGACCCCATCCGCAGGCCGTTGGCGAAAGACTGGGCCGTGTCAGGCTCCGCGATTCCCGTGGTGTCCGCTTCCGCATCGCCATCCGCCTTCGTGCCTCGATCAGCCCGCGCTACCGGGTCCGGGGCAGCCGAGGCAGTCGCCGAGTCTGGCTCCGCGCCGATCAGGCGTCGGGTCAGCCCAACCGCCAGCCCCCGGCTCGTGGCGCTGACCAGTTTGGCCTCGGATCGGTTACTCTGCGACCGCTCGCGCATCTCACGAATCGGCAGCTCCCGATCGCCACGAAAAGCCGCCACGGAGTCGCGCTGGAGCTCATTGGCCACGTTCTGGACCCTCATGTAGCTCGTCGCGAAGGCGACTCGGCCGAATGTCTCGTCTTCCGCTAGCTCCAGTTCCGTCATCACCCCGTTATACAGCGTAAGGTGCAGATCCGTGTCGGTCAGAGCCATCCGTCCGCTGTCCGCATATATGGTTCGGGACCGGCCTCGCTCCCTTTCGTCGAAGATCGTGATGTCCTGCATCAGACTGGTCACCGAGTTGATGCGTGCGACCCGAAGGAAGAGCCGTCCGCGAGAAATCTCGTTAATGGTCTGCTCTGACAGCGCGAAAGTCGGTTTCTTCCGGCTGATATCAGCCATTAGCACTGCGAGCTGGTGATTGGACTCCGGTAGAACCCTGTCGTTGAACCACGTGAGACCGCCCGCGACGATCCCCGAAGCGATCAGTACCGGGCCCATCAGGGAGTGAAGGCTGATGCCCGATGCCTTCATGGCCGAGATCTCGTTGTCCGCCGCGAGCCGATTGAACACGAACAGGACAGCCACCAGGACCGCCATTGGAATCATGACCGCGACAATGAAGGGGATCGAATAGAGGAACACCTCAGCAATGACAGCTCCGCCGAGATCCTTGCCCACAAGCATTTCCAATTTCTTGGCGACCTGATCGAGCAGAAGCAGTAGGGTCAGTGCGGCGATGGAAAACAGGAACGGACCTACATGCCGCTTGAGAATGTATGCGGTTAGTATTCGCATTAGCGGATGCGGGCGCCCGAAGGTCTGCATTGCCCGCCGGAACGAGGCGTTTGACAAGTTCGGTCCACGGCGTGAATGTACCGCCGGGAGGTCCGTTTGGCTTTACCTTGACCCAACGAGGCGCGTTGAAAAACTGTACTCCGGCCATCGTCGCGTTCTCTGCCGTTCTTGCTCTGTGGATCTCGCCTCCGGCTGCTGTTGCCCAGGAACTCCCTGACCTGATGCAGCAGGCGGAAGACCTGCTGGGCCGTCCGGTGGATACGGAGGAGGCGCTGCGCCTGCTGCAGCAGTCCGGCGTCACGCCCGATCAACTCCGCGAGCGTCTTGTCAGAGAGGGTTTCTCTCGCGCCGCCGCCGACCCTTATCTCGCCGTTCTCGAGGGCCGGGCAACTCGCGTTCCGGCTGGGACGAACCCGTTGCCATTGTTCCAGGTACTGACCGGGGTAGATCTCGCATCGCAGATTGCCGAGCAGCAGGACTCTCTTCGGCTGGCCGAGCAATTCGGCCCCGGGGTAGACGCGGTCGACTCGCTGCCCCCGGAGCCCCCCGGTCCCATGGTCTTCGGGAGGGAAATGTTCCGCCGCTTTACCAACCAGTTCGCCCCGCCGCGCGCGGGTCCCGTCCCGGACAGTTACAGGGTTGGCTCGGGAGACGAGCTGGTGGTTGTGCTGACCGGGGATGTCGAAGTCGCGTACCGACTGACGGTTTCGCGGGATGGGTGGATCGTGCTGCCGGACGTGGGACGGGTAGCGGTGACCGGACTCAGCCTCGGGGCGCTGCGCCGAGTGCTTCGCGGAAGACTCTCGGCCGCCTACTCAGGCCTGAGTGATGGACCTGACGCCACCACGTTCCTGGAAGTCTCTCTGGATAACCTCCGGGCCAATCAGATCTACGTAATTGGTGAGGTCGAGAGGCCTGGGGCCTACGAGGTCAGCGGTCTCGCCACCGTGCTGTCTGCGCTGTATCGGGCCGCTGGGCCGCTCCGGACGGGCTCATTCCGAAACATCCGGGTCAACCGCGGCGGCCGGCTGGCCGCTACCGTAGATCTGTACGAATACATGCTGGGCGGCGATGCCTCCGCCGACATCCGGCTGGAGCAAGGAGACATCATCTTCGTGCCGGTTGCTGGCCGCCAAGTGGAAATCGACGGCGCAGTACGGCGGCCCGGTATCTATGAAGTCCAGCCGACGGACGGCCTCAACGATCTTATCAGGTTCTCCGGGGGAGTCGCAGCAGATGCTTTCGTAGGCAGCGTGCAGATCGAGCGGATTCTGCCCCCGGAGGAGCGCGAGCCGGGGCGGCACAGGGCGCTAATCAACGCGTCGGCCACCAACCTTATGCTTGACGGACCTGGGGCGGAGCTCGCCGACGGCGACAGGGTTGCCATCTTCGCGGTGACCGAGGATCGCGTCAGCAGTGTGCGGATCTCAGGCGGAGTGTGGAGACCGGGCGCCTACGCCGCCGAAAGCGGTCTTCGTCTGTCACAGCTTCTTGAGCGTGCGGGTGGACTGCTCCCGGACGCCGTCCTCGGACGAGCCCAGATTCAGCGTATGCAGCCGGATCGTACACGCCGGATGATCAGCGTTAGCCTGGAGCGGGATGCTGCCGGCGTTCTGGTGACGGACCCTGGGATCGAACCCGAGGATCAGGTGTTCGTCTTTGCTCAGCGCAATCTGCGCGAGGAACGGGTAGTCTCGATCGGAGGCTGGGTCAGGGAGCCCGGCGTGTACCTGTTCGTAGATGGGATGAGTGTACGCGACCTGATTCTTCGGGCCGGCGGCTTGCGAACGGGTGCGTTTCTGGGGGCGGTGGATGTCGCTCGCGTCACCATAGCGCAGACCTACGGAGACACGATCACCCAGAATTTTACGATCGCCCTGGACAGTTCCATCGTTTTCGACGCTTCGCGCCGACCCACCGGGTCCGGGGTGCGGCCAGGCACCCGTGAGGACTTCGTCCTCGCCAATCTGGATGCCGTCTATTTGCGGAAAGCTCCCGGCTTCGAACCGCAGCGCCGCGTGATCGTGACTGGCGAAGTCATGTTCCCGGGTCCCTACTCCCTCCAGACGCGCGGCGAACGGCTCACCGACCTGCTTCAGCGGGCGGGCGGCCTCACGCCGGAAGCTTACCGGGAGGGGCTTCAGTTGTGGCGGGCGGAGCCTAACCCGTCGGGTGACACGCTCAGCGCCGTAGCGATCGCCGCGCAGGCGGTTGGTGACACGAGCAGCAACCTGCAGCGGTTCCGGGAGGACCAGGTGGGTCTGGCGCCCGATACTCTCGTAAACCGGACTCGGCAGGAGGAGCTGGACCAGATTGCCCGGGCCCGAAGCGGAAGCCAGACTGCGGCCGACTCGATCGTATCCGCGGCACGGCGCCGTGAGGCCGCGGCTCGCACTCAGCGCACGCGCGTGAGCGTGGACTTCCGAAAGGCGCTGGAGGATCCGGCCAGCTCGCAAAACATACTGATCGAGCCTGCCGATTCCATCTTCGTGCCCAGCTTCATCCCCACTGTCGATGTCGGTGGAGCGGTGGAGGCGCCGGCCAAGGTGCTATACCGGAGGGGAGCGGGCGTGGGGTATTACATCAGCCGGGCGGGCGGCTACACTGCGGATGCGGATAAGGGGCGCACTCGGGTTCAACTGGCCAATGGAGAAGTCGATACGCGTGGCGGAAAATTCCTCTTCTTTGGCGGAGGCATCGCCAAGCCAAACCCCGGCAGCACCATCACGGTTCCTAAGAAGCCGCCCAAGCAAGGTGGAATCAGCTTCGCGCAGATCGCAACGATCTTTTCTTCTCTCGCTACGGCAACGGCGACAATCATCATAGCGGCCCGTTAGGCCGCTCGAGCCGTGATCAGGTTGCCGTGAAGAAGAAGATTCTGTGGGTTGATGACGAGGTAGACCTGCTTCGTCCTCACCTGCTTCTGCTGCGCCGCGAGGGATATCAAGTCGATGCCATAATGAACGGCAACGATGCCCTGGCCTTGCTCGAGAACGAGAGCTACGACCTGGTTCTCTTGGACGAACAAATGCCAGGACTGCGTGGCATCGAGGTCTTGTCCGAGATACGCAGCCGCGAGCCGAATCTGCCCGTCGTGATGGTCACAAAGAGCGAGGCCGAGTCTACTTTGCACGAGGCGATAGGCCGGCGCGCCGACGACTACATCATAAAACCGACCAGTCCGCGGCAGGTGCTGTCCGTTGTGACACGAATCCTGGCCGGGCCACAGCTCAGGCTGCAACAGACGGCCAGAGATTTTACACAGCGGTTTCAGATCCTTAGGGATCTCGCAGGCGCCGCGACTTCGTGGTCGGACTGGGCAGATATCTATTCGGAGATGGTCGACTGGGAGCTGCGCCTCGACGAGCAGGGCGAAACGAGTTTGCTCGACGTGCTTCGCACCCTCAGAACAGACGTCCGCCGGGGGTACTGTGACCTGGTCGCCGATCAGTACCCCGAATGGGTCCATGAGGAGGGAGAGTCGGGACCACCCCTCTCGGTGGATATCTTGAGCCGATTCTTCAAACCCCTGCTGAACGCAGAATCATCCGCCCTGCTCATCGTGGTTGACTGCCTGCGACTCGACCAGTGGCGCGCGCTCCGGCCCATGCTAACAGATCTTTTCGATGTTCAGGAGGCCCTGTACGCCGGTATTCTTCCGACGGCCACCCCTTTTGCCAGAAACGGGATCTTCAGCGGATTGTTTCCCGATGAATTGGAGGAAAGCAGGCCGGGCTGGCTCGAATCCGGGGAAGACGAGGGGTACAACTCTTTCGAGGATGATTTGTTCGCCACCCATGTCCAGAAGCTTGCTGGCGAGGGATGGCACACCCACTACGAGAAGCTGTTTAGCGCGCCAGATGGCGAGCGCATGCTTCAGCGTTTGCCTAGCTACCTGGCGGAGCCATCGGCCACAGCACTCGTATTCAGCTTCGTCGACATGCTCACCCACGGGCGCAGCGAGTCTCATCTTCTGTGGGAAGTTGCCCGCGATGCTTCTGCTCTCCGCGCCCTGACCGTCTCCTGGTTCGAGCGGTCGGCCGCCTTCGGCGCGCTCCAACTTGCGGCCCGGACAGGAACTCCTGTTCTGCTCACCACAGACCACGGTTCGATCCACTGCAACCGGGCGGTCACGGTGTTCGCGAAACGAGACGCGACCGCCAGCCTCCGGTACAAATTCGGCAGCGATCTCAGGGTGGAGCACCCGGCAGCCGTATATCAGGCTCCTACGGCCGCTGACCTGCGGCTACCGGAACTCGGTGCTCGCCGGAATCATATTCTCTGCCGCGAGGACTATTTCTTCGTCTATCCGACCAAGCTGCGAGAGTACCAGGCACGCTACCGGGACAGCTTCTTGCACGGAGGCATCAGCCCTGAAGAGATGATCCTTCCGGTCGCTCTGCTCTTGCCGCGATAGGTGCCCCTTCTGGCCAGCCACGCCGTGACGAGTTACCTGTAATGGCCGAAAATGCCGCTGACAGGCTGTACTCGAACAGGAGCCGGATCGGTTGATCTACATCACGATCCCAGTACATAACGAGCAACGCACCATAGGCGTTTTGCTATGGCGAATTCGCGAAATTTTTGCGGAACTCAGCCGTGACTTCCGAATTCTCGTGCTGGACGACGGATCCACGGACGACACGGCTGAGGTGCTTGAACCGTACACCCGCGTACTTCCGTTAACGGTACTTCGCCACGAAGTCCGGCAGGGGTACTCCGCCTCTCTGGATACGTTAATCCGGGAAGTCGTTCGCCGGTCCCAGTATCCTCGCCGCGACGGCCTCCTGGTGATGCAGGGAGACTTTACGGATGGTCCGGAGGTGATTGCCGACATGCTGCGCCGCTTTCAGGGGGGGTCGGATCTGGTGACAGTGGCAGCGGTCGGAGTAAAGCGGGCCCCCTGGCCAGTGCAGCTGGCGCGAATGTGGGCCGCGGCGATGCTGAGAAGCCTTCGGTTGCCGGAGCAAACGGGAGACGCGTTTGTCGGATACCGCCTGTACCGTCTCGTGGTTCTGAAACGAACCCTGAAGGACGTACCGAAGGGCAGATCACTGCTTCGACACGACGGCTGGGCGGCAAGTGTCGAGTTGCTGGCGGCTGTGGGTCCCCATGTTCGCAAGGCAGCGGTTGTGGACGCACCGTACAATACCGACCGACGATATCGGGCAAGCCGGTTCAAGCCCGTTTCCGAGCTCTGGGCGCTCCACAAGGCCAGGCGTGATCCTCAGCTACGCGCCGGCGCGGCTCAACTTTCGGCTCAGTGAGGCTCGCCGTATCCGCTGGCCTCGAATATATTCTGAGCGCCACAAGTGCCGATGGTGCGGTTCAAATAAATCAATAAAGGATAGATGGCTTGGCCAACGACGACAGGACTTCATCACTCGACGCAGCTCGCGACGAGTTATTCAGCCATATTCGCCGGTGTGGGGTGCTGGAAGCAGACGAGAACCAACGTGGTGAGTGGATGACGGACACAGTGCAGTACCTGAGTGAGCGCTACCCCGATCTTACGGATGTGGATTTGGGTCAACTCGGCGACATCGGACAGAGGTACTGCCAGCCGGCGATTCCGCACGGGCCAGTATCGTCTGACGAGCCGAGGAACACAGAGTCGGACGAGGTCAACGCAGCCTGAACCCTCACTTATCTGAAGCTTGCCTGGCGGCTCCCGTCATCGGCCGGACGCGGTGACAATGCTGGATCTCTTCGTGGCATTCCTCCTCGTTCTTGCCAACGCAATCTTCGTAGCCGCCGAGTTTTCGCTCGTGGCGGCGCGAGGATCCCGAAGTCGTGAATTGTCGCGTAGTGGAGACCGGCGAAGCGCGCAGGTCCGGGTTGCCCAAGCAAGCATTGGGCGCACGATATCCGGCGCGCAGCTCGGGATCACGTTTTCTTCACTCGCCCTCGGCTGGATGGCAGAGTCGGCCATCGCCGACCGGCTCATGGCAGGATTCGGCACTCTTGGCGCGCCCTGGAATGCTGTTGCCACTCACGGGGTTTCGATCGCGATCGCGTTTGTCCTGATCAGCTTTCTGCATATCGTGCTGGGCCAGCTGGTGCCAAGATCCGTGGCCCTGCTCCGACCAGAGCGAGTCAGCCGCGCGCTGGCCGGGCCGCTGAACCTCTTCAACCTGCTGATGCGTCCCCTGCTATGGGCGTCTGATGGAGCGGCTGATCTCGTGCTGCGGCTGTTCGGGCTTCGGCTGGCCGATGTCGGGGAGCGCCCGCATAGCCCGGAGGAAATTCAGGTCCTGCTTCGGCAGAGCCGCTCAGAAGGGGCGGTCGAACACGGCGAGGAGGCCATGATCCAGGGCGTGTTTGAGCTGACCAACACCGTCGCCCGAGAGGTGATGACTCCTCGACCTGACATCGTAGCTTTTCAGGCCGGGGCTTCCTTGGATGAGGTGCTGCAAGCAGTCGCTGAGTCCGGATACTCCCGATTTCCGGTGTATGGCGAGTCCATGGATGACACTCTCGGGGTCGTTCTCGTGAAGGATCTTATTCGGTGGATTCAGAATTCTCAGCCGGTCGCCTTCGAGCTTCGAGATGTCATGCGACA
>JAZDDE010000298.1:0-2731 GCA_036679495.1 Gemmatimonadota bacterium
GGCGCAAAACGCCTCATGGAGTTCGACGGATTCCTCTTGCTCGGGAAGTCCATCGATGAGCCGTGTATTGCCGTCGTCCGGCCCTACGACGGAACCCCCCAAACGGTTGGAAACGGAATCATGGTCGCCTTGCGCCTCGACTCCGCCGCAGAAGTTGACGCGCTCTATGCCAAAGCCCTCGAGCTCGGTGGGACCGATGAGGGGCCGCCTGGTGACCGAGGAGGTGTGTTTTACGCCGGATACTTCCGAGATCTCGACGGAAACAAGTTGAATGCGTTCTGCCTGGGGTCCTAGCCGTCCACGTATCGCCCAACAAGCCGTTGCAGCTGACACCAGCCAGCCTTGCGTGTCCGGGTTCGGTAGCTTTCTGGCGTCGATCATCATGCCTTCGGCGAACCGGTCAGCGGCTGGCTGGAGCAGCTGAACGGCGTATCCGTTGGGCGGCGACGCGATGATCAAGCCGGAATCCGTGATCACCTACGCGGGCCTTCTAGCTTTGGTCACCTCGCTACCGATCATTGTGCGAGGGATTCGTCGTCGCGGAACCGGCGAGATGCACGAATCTCTCTTCTGGATACAGCGCGCCCCTCAGATCGCAGTAGTCCTGAACGCCTTCTTGATTGTGGCCGCATTTGAGCTTCCGCAAGAGCGGATGGTAAACGTGTTCGCACAGCTATCACCGGAGGCATCAGGTCTGATTGCGTGGCTCGGTGTGGCCGTCTACCTGTCGGGCATAGGTTTCGTGGTCGGTGGGTGGTACTCGCTCGGAACCAATTTTTCCACCGATGCAGAACTGCTCGCCGACCAATCCGTGACGAATCGCGGACTCTATCGAGTCGTTCTCCATCCCGTTTACTCCGGAGTCTGCCAGTCGCTCCTCGGAGCGGGTCTTGCGTCTGGATCACTGATTTCCGTGATTTTCACGGCACTGCTCGTTGCCCCTCTCGGGTACCGACGCGCACGCTACGAGGAGACGCTGCTCGTCTCTCAGTTCGGCGAGGAGTATCACCGGTATGCAGAATCCGTCGCATGGCGACGCCTCATTCCGAAGTTCATCCCGTTCGGCTTCTAGGTCGCGCCCAACGAGGCGTTGCAGCGGACCAGCAACAGCTCGGTTCAATTGACCTGGGTCGCGTTCTGGCGGCATACTCCGGTGGCAGGCTCGGGTCCGGTCAGCGCTGCTGCGGGCCGCTGAACGCCGATCCGTTGGACGGCGCGACGATCAAGTGGGCATAACCGAGTTCGTCCAATCCTTGCCTCCGGCGGCTCGCCGAGCCTTTGTCGCAACCTGGGGGGCCGCGTTCATCGTGGTCATCTTTGGTTTGGTTCCAGGGAGGGTCGCCGAAGTCAACCACGAGCTCGGCTGGCCCCAGTGGCGAACCACAGCCGGGCAGGCCATCGGTGTCATGCTGTTCATCGGCGGTTTGAGCCTGGCTGCGTACTGCTCGCGCCTCTTTGCACGCATCGGCAAGGGCACCCCCGTGCCGATTGCACCGCCGACGGAACTCGTTGTATCCGGGTTGTATCGCTTTACACGTAATCCCATCTATGTCGCCCAGGTCGCGATCCTCCTGAGCTACTTCTGGTACTCCGGCGAACTGGCGCTTCTACTCTACTCCGGCGTCTGGGCACTCCTCGTCCAAGGCTTCATTGTCTGGGTCGAAGAGCCGGATCTTCGCAACCGCTTCGGCGAAGACTACCTCGAATACACTCGCGAAGTTCCGCGCTGGGTAAGCGTTCCTGCGCGGCGTCGGAAGCGCGCCGCCTAACAAGGCGCTGTAGCTGACCGGCCACAGCGCGTTCCAATCGACTTTCGGTAGTGTTTGGCATTGAAACTAGGGCGCTTCGGGCCACCATCGGCGGCGGGCCGGCAGCTGAGCGCCCATTCCGTTAGGCGGCGGAGGTTACGGTGCGCGGTGTTATAGCTAGTGTCGCTGGGCCTCTGATGATGGCTACTGCAGTTGGGCACGCGGTCGTCGGGGCCTTCCTGTTCTCGGAACCGCTGAGCGAGATGGCACGCGAGGGCATCATCAACTCGATCCGGCCTCCCATGTATTCCGATCAACCGCATTTCGATCGAGCCGCAGCGTTCTGGTTTCTCCTCTTCAGTCCAGTTCTCTTTCTTCTTGGGCAGCTCATCAACCACGCCGTAGCCCATCGAGATACCAGGTCTCTTCGTCTCATCGGTTGGTATCTCATCGGAATCGGTACGGTAGGCGTCGTGATCCTCCCTCTCTCCGGAAACTGGCTCTTGCCTCCCCTCGGCGCAATCGTTCTCATGTCCGCCACTGCCGTTGTTCACGGTAGTGCGTCCGCCGCCTAACAAGGCGCTGCAGCTGACCGGCCACGGAGCCGTCCAATCGCCGGTGGGACCCCTGGCGCCCTTGCGCGGCGCTTCGCTCCATCTCGGAGGCCGCCGCCTCGTGTATCCTGGCGTCGAACTCTGAGGTGTTCGCTCCCGGTCAGCGTGGCCGGCAGCTGAGCGCCCGATCCGTTAGGCGGCCAGGCGTAGTCTCATGGAAGAGCGGCCCCCGATCTCACGACCAGCGCCGTGGCTATTCGCCGCCGTCTACGCTCTACATCTCCTCGATGAGGGAACGCTCTTTGGCGGCCTCGCCCACTGGTCGACCAGGCACGGCTTTCACTTCACGATCGAGAACTGGATACTAGCGAATGCAGTATCGATCTCCGTGGTCGTTGTCGCGGTCTATCTAGTCGCCCGCGACACCTG
>JAZDDE010000299.1:0-10330 GCA_036679495.1 Gemmatimonadota bacterium
TGCCCAGATCATGCTAGTAGCCGCAGTAGAGTTGCGGGCGCATGGCCACCGGGAGGCCTCCTTCGAGATGAGCGAGAGAGGCTTAGGGCTGGTACGCTCGTTTCCTCTCGAGGAGGCCGAGTCGGAGCTGAATCGCGGACGGCGGGCTGCCTTTCTCACGCTGCTGGAGAGGTGGAATGAGGCTCGGGCTGTGTACGAGAAGCTTGCGGCGGAGCAGCCGGACGACGTGAACTATCAGGGGGCGCTCGGTACCCTCGCCGCTCGACTCGGACACGAACCTGAGGCACTGCGGATCAGCGATGAACTCGAAGGTCTCAACGATCCCTACGATTTCGGTCGCGACACGTATTGGCAGGCGTGCATCGCGGCGCTTGTCGGTCATTCGGAACGGGCCGTCTCACTCCTGCGGGAATCGTATGGTGAGGGGCGGTATTTCACCCTGGCGTTGCACCGTGACTACGATCTCGAGCCACTGCGAGACGACCCCGCGTACCAGGAGTTCGCCCGGCCAAGAGGCAACTAGGAGCCCGACAATGGAGCTGACAGCAGGTGCGGTTCGATCGGTAAACGTCGGGCGAGCCCGAACCTTCGACTACAAGGGCCGAACCGCCGCGAGCGCGATCTGGAAGAAGCCGGTGAGTGGACCCGTGGCGCTTCGAGGCGTCAACTTCGATGGGGACGAGCAGGCCGACAGGACGGTCCACGGCGGGCCGGACAAGGCAGTGTACTCGTACTCGGTGGAAGACTACGGGTGGTGGGAAGAGCAGCTTGGTAGGTCACCCGAGTTTGGCCAGTTCGGCGAAAATCTGACCACCGAAGGCCTGAGTCTTTTGGACGCTCTGGTTGGCGAACACTGGGAAGTCGGCACGACTGTGCTCGAGGTCTCGGAGCCACGGATGCCGTGCTGGAAGCTCGGCGTGCGGATGAGCGATCCTATGTTCCCGCGCCTGTTCACTAAGGCGAGCCGCCCGGGGACGTACCTGCGCATCGTGACCGAAGGCGAGATTGGCGAGGGAGACGAGATCCGCGTCATCAGCCGGCCTTCGCACGGCCTGACTGTCGGCGATGTGTTCAGGATCTATGCCTCAGACCGGCATGAGGCGGAGCGCCTGCTGGAAGTGCCACAGGTTCCAGCCTCATGGCGATTGTGGGCCGAGCGGTGGCTTGCGCGAACCGCCGACCGAGAAGCCGAGTAGTCGTTAACGATCACGCAGGATGCGCCGGGCAGCGTTGAAGCCGGATAGGCCGGTCACGCCACCACCGGGATGCGTCCCGGCTCCGCACAAGTACAGGCCGTCGATGGGTGTCCGGTAGCGGGACCAACCGGCTACCGGGCGCATGAAGAAGAACTGGTCCAGGGTCATCTCGCCCTGGTGTATGTTCCCTTCTTCGAGCGCCCACCGGCTCTCGAGGTCGGCCGGCGAGAGAACCTGCCGGTCTTCTACCGCGTTGCGCAGATTCGGAGCGTACTGAGCGAGAGTCTGGATCACGCGGTCACCGAGGAGGTCCCGCCGGGCGCTGTCCCATTGCCCGTCCCTGAGATGATAGGGTGCGTACTGAACGAGCACAGACATGGCGTGTTTGCCAGGCGGTGCCATGTGCGGATCGGCGACCGAGGGTATGACCGCCTCCAGATAGGGCTGCTCCGAGATGCGGCCATACTTGGCGGCGTCCGCGGCCCGCTCCAGGTACTCGATGCTGGGGCTGATCGAGATCGCGCCCCGCAGATGTGGCCCGTCGCCCCGGAGGCACGTGAAGTCGGGCAACTCACCCAGGGCCAGGTGCACTTTCGCGGTCGCTCCGCGGTACCGGACGCTCCGCAGCTGGCGGAGAAACTCCGGATCCAGGACGGCCGGATCCACGAGCCGCGAAAGCGTGACGCCCGGGCCCGCTCCAGACACGACCAGGTCGGCAGCGATCTCTTCCCCGCTCTCGAGGACCACGCCCCGGGCGCGTCCACCATTCGTGAGTACGTGCTCGACGGCCGAGTCCGTACATATCTCGACCCCCGCGGCGCGTGCCGCCGCGGCCAGCACCTCGGCCAGCTTTCCAATACCGCCCCGGACACGGAGCGTCGAGCGAACCACGCCGGCCGGATTCCCGACGACTTCGCGCAAGAGCCCGTAGGCGGTACCGCCCGCCATGGGACCGTGGATACCGCCGCGGACAGAGGCGGCGGCCAGGGTACCGCGAAGGGCGTCGGTCTTGAACCACTCGTCCATCAGCTCGAAGCTCGACATGGGAAGGACGCGCAGAAATTCGGTCATGGAGTCGCGACCGAGTCCTCGGAGACCGCGTGCCAAACGCACCAGCGTGCCGACGTCGCGCCGCTCGGGCCTCGGGACCGCCGGAGGCTCGGCCGAATGAAGAGTGGCGAGGAACCCGGCCAGGCGGCAGACCAGGGCGCTGAACTCCAGCCATGAATCGGCATCCCCGGGGGAGAAGGGCCGAATCGACTCGATTGTGGCCGCGGGGTCCATCCAGAGAAGCAGGTGGCGGCCATCGGGCTGGGGCGCGAACACTGCGGGATCGCTGGGTACGACCTGCAGACCATACTCAGCGAGTTTCAGGTCCGCGACCATGGCCGGGTGCAAATGTCCGATCCGGTGCGCCCCCGTGTCAAAACGAAAGCCGGGGAACACCTCTTCTGTGCACACTCCTCCCCCGACCCTGTCACGCTGCTCGAACAGCGAGACGGTGAGCCCGGCCCGCGCCAGGTACGTCGCCGCCACCAGCGCGTTGTGTCCTCCGCCGACGATGACGGCATCGCGGCGAGTGCTCACCACCGGGTGTCCTGCAGGACTCTGAGGGCGGCCAGCCGGCCGGGAGCGCCACAGATCCCGCCCCCGGGATGGGTGCCGGATCCGCACTGGTACAGGCCCCGGAGCGGAGTGGTGTAATTGGCCCACCCGGGTGCCGGGCGAAGGAAGAACAGCTGCTGGAGCGACAGGTCTCCGTGGAAAATGTTGCCCCCCGTGAGCCCGAACTCATCCTCGAGGTCCTGCGGTGTCAGGACCTGCCGGTGAAGAATCGCGTCTCTAAGATTCGGCGCGTATTCGCATACCGCATCGATCACCGCGTCGCCGAACGCCTCCCGCTTCTCGTCATTCCAGCCACCGTTCAGCTCGAACGGAGCGTACTGGACGAAGAGCGACATCACATGTTTGCCGGGTGGCGCCATGCTGGGGTCGATCAGCGAGGGAATGACGATGTCCATATAGGGACGGCTTGAGAACTCACCGTACTTCGCGTCGTCGTACGCCTGCTCGAGATAGTCCTGGCTCGGGCTTATTGAGATCGCGCCCCGCAGGTGGTCGCCCATCCCCGGCCTGCTCGTAAAGCTCGGGAGCTCGCTGAGGGCCAGATTCACTTTTCCGGAAGACCCCCTCATGCGGTATCGCTCGATCGAGCGGCGAAAGTCGGCCGGTACGTCGGAGGCGTCCAGAAGCCGCAGGAACGTCCGCTTCGGGTCGAGCCCCGAGATGACGAGTCCGGCGGAAATGGTGTCCCCATTCTCCAGAGCCACTCCTACGGCGCGCCCGTCCTTGACGATCACCCGTTCTACGCTGGCTCCGGCGCGGATGCGGGCTCCAAACCCCTCGGCCGCGCGGGCGATCGAGTCGCTCACCGCTCCGGTGCCGCCTCTGGCGAATCCCCAGGCGCGAAACACGCCGTCGATCTCACCCATGTAGTGGTGCAGCTGCACGTACGCGGTGCCGGGCGACCGCGGTCCGAGGAAAGTGCCGATGATCCCGCTGGCCGACATCGTCGCCTTTAGCGCATCTGTCTCGAACCACTCATCCAGAAAGTCTGCGGAGCTCATCGTCATGAGCTTGTAGAGCGTAAAAAAATCCTCTTGCTCCAGATCCCGGAAGTGCTTGCCGAAACGAAGCATGCCTCGGAGGTCTTTCAGGCTCATCGATGTGGGGTCGGGGGGTGCCATGGAGAGGATCGGCTTCACGGCCAGCGCCATGCGGTACATCAGCCTGCCAAACCGGTCGTACGCGTCGGCATCTTGCGGTGAGTGCCGGTAGATCTCACGGCGCGTCTCATCGTGATCGGCCGAGCGCAGCAGAGAATCGCCGTTCGGCAGCGGTGTGAACGTGCTCTCGAGCGGGAGGATCTCCAGTCCGTGGCGGGCCAGGTCGAGATCGCGGATGATCTCCGGACGTAGCAGACTTACGACGTACGAGCAGACCGAGTACTTGAAACCGGGAAACAGCTCTTCGGTGACGGCCGCTCCTCCGACCAGAGGCCGCCTTTCCAGGACAAGCACCCTCTTCCCCGCACGGGCCAGATAGGCGGCACAGGTCAGCCCGTTATGGCCGGCTCCGATTACGATCGCGTCGAAGCTTTCGGCGGGCATCGTCAGGCCCTCTTCCGCGGGAGATCAAAGAACGGCAGCTCGGCCACGGTCGAGGCCGCCCGCTTTCTGCGGTGCTCGACGGTAAGTTCGATCTCGAGCTTTGTACCGGGGCTGGCCGCCGATGCCTCCAGGTGGGCTAGTGCGATGTACTTCTTCAGTAACGGAGACCAGCAACCGCTGGTCGCGTACCCGACCTGACGGCCTCCGCGGTAGACGGGAACGCTCGTTCGCCATGCCGTCGCGGGCACCAGCGGCGGCAGCCCGACTTCGCCGTACACCCGTTCGAGGCTGTTCCAATCGATGTCGAGTCCCCGGAACATCCACTCCGGACCCCGCGCGGCCTCCGCCGCGAGCGCGTTGCGGCCCACAAAATACTTCTTGTCGAGATCGACCGTCCAGCCGAGACCCATCTCCAGCGGCGAGGACTTCTGGCTCTCGAGAAGCGCTTCGTGAGTCGGCACGTAATCGACCGTGATGAGCATGAGGCCGGCCTCGATCCGGGCCATGTCGAGGGCCAGCATTCCAGCCGGAAGGATGCCGTACGGGCCGCCCGCGGTCATCAGGGAGTCCCACAGCGGAATCGCCCGCTCCGCGTCCACCCAGATTTCGTAGCCGAGGTCGCCCGTGTAGCCCGTACGCGAAATCGTGACGGGGATGTCGTCCAGACGAGCGTCTGTAAGTCGGAAGAACCGGAGACGATCCAGGTCCGGGCCCGAGTCCGCAAGCATCTTGAGTATGTCCCGTGAGTTCGGCCCCTGTAGCGCAACGGCCGCCAGCGAATCGGACTCATCATCGATTCTGACGTCCATTCCGGCGAGATTGTCGTGCAGCCAGAGAAGGCTCGGCTGCGCCGATGTAAGACGGTACGAGTCCTCGCCGAGCCGGGCGAGCGTACCGTCGTCGATGATCTTCCCGGCGGCGTCGCACCACGTCGTATACATCACGCGCCCCACGTCGCACTTGCCTACGTCCCGCGTTACGACCCGACTGAGGTAGCGTTCCGCGTCGGGACCCTGGATGAGGTACTTGTGCAGAGGAGATACGTCGATCAAACCGGCGGTGCTGCGGATCGCCCAGTATTCGCGTTCGTGATTGAGCTCGTAGGAACTGGCAACCAGATGCCCGGCCCAGCGGCGCCAGTTTTGCCCCAGGCACAGGGCGCTGGTTCGCTCGTGCAGAGGGGTCCCGGGAAGCATCGGTGAGGGGATGTAGGCTCCTTGCCCTTCAGGTTGGCCGTGGGTTGACTCTACGGCGGCGCAACCTAACGACAAGAACGAGGGCGGTCACGCCATACTTTCGTACTATCTGTTCGCAGCCGGCTTTTCATGAACACCGTACACCGGAGGTACACGTGCACGAACCGTTCGACATGGCCCAAGTGCAGCGAGGAGCGCGCGTGCGGCGATCGCCGTTCTTCGAGGCAACTCAGCGCGACGGGTGCTGGGGCTATACGGTCTACAACCACATGTTCCTCCCGATCGGGTACGACGACCTGGCTGCCGAGCATACGCGGCTCCTGGAAGACGTGACCATGTGGGATGTATCTGTCGAACGACAGGTCGAAATCACCGGGCCGGATGCCTTCGCGCTCGCCAACATGCTTACGCCGCGGGACCTGTCCAAGTGCGCCGTCGGACAGGGCAAGTACGTGATCATCACGGCCGAAGACGGCGGCATCATCAACGATCCTGTGCTGCTGCGCCTGGGCGAGAATCACTTCTGGCTCGCACTGGCCGATAGCGACGTGATGCTGTGGGCCAAAGGGGTCGCCTACGGCCTGGGCCTGAACGTCGAGATCCACGAGCCCGATGTCTCGCCGATGCAGATCCAGGGTCCTGGATCCAAGGACGTCGTGCAGGCACTGTTCGGAGACGCTGTGTTGGGTCTGAAGTACTACTGGTTTCTGGACACCGAGCTAGACGGAATCCCGGTGATCGTCACGCGGACCGGCTGGAGCGGGGAAATCGGCTACGAGATCTACCTGCGGGACGGAAGCCGGGGCCTGGAACTATGGGACCGTGTGAAGGAGGCCGGACGGCCGTACAACATCGCGCCCACTGGCCCATCGGATATTCGCAGGATCGAAGCTGGAATTCTCAATTACGGCATCGACATGACGATCGACAACAATCCCTTCGAGGTCGGGCTCGGCTGGCAGGTGGACTTGGAACAGGAGGCGGATTTCATAGGGCGTGAAGCGCTGGCCCGCATCAAAGCAGAAGGCGTGAGCCGTACCCTGGCAGGCGTTGAGATCGGCGGCGAACCACTGGACCTGAACATGGACCGCTGGCCGGTTCGCTCCAATGGATCTCAGGTGGGACATATCACATCGGCAGTCTACTCGCCGCGGCTGGCCAAGAACATCGGTTACGCGATGGTGCCGGCCAAAAACGGCGAGCTGGGCACGCCGCTGACCGTCGCGACGCCTGCGGGAGACGCCGATGCCGTCGTAGTCCCGAAACCGTTCATCGACCCGGAAAAGGATATTCCGAAGTCGTGAGTTCACTCTTAGTCGAAGCGGTGGCGCCAGAAGTCGGCTGCCGTGGGAACGCTCTTTTCCGTGACGCGAATACCGAAGCTGAGGAACAATCCGTGTCCGCCGCGAACGGCAAAGTCGGGATCGCGCAGGTCGCCGAACCGGTATCCGGCCGCCACCTCGAGCGCGTTGATCGGGTAAAGCACGAGTTGCGGCGCCAGGTCCCATCGCCGGGAGCCGCTCATGCGCTCCAGGAGCAAACGCCCCTCCGTGCGAACAGCGAGCCAGCGCGAGAGATCGATCTGGGAGCGCAGCCCGATGTAGTCCGCGTGGGAGCGGAGCCGTTGCTGCGATCCGTCCTCGTAGGCCAGGGTCGCTTCGGTTCGGCGGGCCGCGTACCGGAGGCCGAACTCGGTGGCCGATGTTGGCGACCAAATGCCTTCGACCGCCGCGATCAGCCTCGATTCGTCTCCCTGATTCGCAAGGACTCCGCCGCCTAGAGGATTCATCTCGTCCACCCACTCGATCTTGGCCAGGCCATTGAACGCGTCCGAGCCGGTCGGCCGTAGGGCGAGCCCCCACAGTGACGAAACGCGCCGACTGAAGAGAGCGGCCGTACTCGGACTGTTCTGTTCGGACCGCACATACTCCTGGCGGGAAAGGAGAGCGAAGGCATCGTTGAGCGACACGTCGCCGGCCAGCGTTCCAATCCGGGTCGAGCGGAAGTTCCCCTCACGCAGCTCCCCACGCGCGGTGAGGCGATACGGTGCACCCTTGGGCAGCAGTTCGGCACCAACCCCTAACGACCAGTAGTCGTCCTCGAGCTGGAGGAAGGGCAGAGCCCGAACGGGGTCTTCCACGTTCGCGTTGCCGACCCCCTGACGGCGCTCGAACATTCCGTCTGCCGACAACGCGTTGGTCAGTTGGAGTCGTGTACGCAGGCCGATGAGGGCCGCGTTCTGATGTCCGCCTACGCCTCCGATCTCGTACGCGCTCCACGCCTCGGAATTACTGCCGATCTGTGTTCGCAGCCCGAGGTTGGTCAGCGAGTAGTCGTCATTCGGTCCGTCGAGGAGCACCCTGCGATGCGTAGCTTCGACGGTGGCGAAAGAGCCCACTCGCAGCCCGGCGCCGCCGCTGACGTGGTCGGGCAGATGGGTGGCTCCGGAAGAGGAGAATTGACGCCGTGACGCTCCCCACAAGGTGAGCCGGGACAACGGAGCCCATTCGATACGCGCCTCCCCGGCATTCGACGCGTCGGAGCCGGCCACCGTTTCGAACCGATCGGATACCACGCCAGACTCAAGCCTGAGGTTGCCGGCGAGCGGCTGGTTCACTCCACTGGTCGTGTGGGAGCGCTGAATGGCGCCGTTCTCGAACGATTGGCGTTGGTGCTCGATCCGCAGCTCGCCGCTACCGAGGCGGGCCCGTGCTCCAAAGCTGATCTCTTCTGATCCGCTCCGAAGGGCTATGGCTGCCGGGTTGTAGAAGCCGGAGCCGATCCTCATCCACCTGGCGCTCAGATCCACGACTCCCGCAAGCAGCGTGGCCGTCCCGGCAACCGTGCCGGCCACCCCGCTAGAATCCGAAGTCTGCGAGTAGGAGAGCTCGCCCCCCAGGGAGAGGAAGCCGCTTCCCATTTGTATGTCGGTTCCCAACAGGTTGACACCGTTTGCCTGGGCCTGGTCCCGCACCAGGGTAGCCCCGACGCGCAGCGGGTTCGCCGGGCCGAGGTTGAGGAGACTCCCGGCGTCAGCGGAGGCTCGAACCCCCCAGACCCAACTCTGGTCCCCACCGCTCTCCGCCTCGTAGGTGGCGCTGATGAAGATCGGGTTCTGGTAGGTATCTGCCGCGGGCACAGGCCTCTTCAGGAGCAGGAGGCCCCGCTCGTAATCAATCTGGTAGTCCACGAAGCGTATTAGGGCCTGGCGCGCCAGGGTGCGCTGCGGATTCTCGAATGCTCGGGTCTCGATGACGATCTGTTCTGTACCGGGTCGAATATTCGGTCCGAGATCGTAAGGTCCCGAGATGCCGGCCCCACGGATCTGTCGCTGCTGGATGCTCTGGCTGGTCGAGCTTGCAAAGCCGTCCCACGCCACCGCACCGGTGTTGAGGTGGGCTCCGGCGCCAGTAAGGGCTCTACGGTATCGGGTGAGCTGCAGGCCGGCGGCGAAGTCTTCCGTTGCTATGTCACCCATGCTGACCCAGTCGAGGTCCCTCTCGACGCGAGCCGAGAAGACGCCGCGAGACGAGCTGACAGTACGACTCGAGCCGGCGTCTCCCAGGATCGGGTATTGCGCCTGTTCCAGGGGGTCCGCGCTCCGGCCGAAGGCGTTGCGCCCCGCCTCCAGATGACGGGAGTCGTAGCTAAGCACCAGAGAGGTACGGTCGTCCAGACGTCCACGGGCGGTCAGCGAGGCGAAGGCGTCCGGGCTAGCCCCCAGTCCGGCACGTCCCACCCCTGCCACCATGAGCGGCTGAACGTCTGGCAGGATCTCGACATCGATCACGCCGGCCGCGTCGCCCGCATCGAGCAGGAGCTTGCCGCGTCCCACTGTGGCCGCCGGCCTCAGCTCGATCCGCATCCAACCGTCGGCGTCCGGCTGTATCTGAAGCCCGACCGAGGAAGCGTCAGCGTCGGCTCCCAGCGGTTCCGCGCCTTCCGCGCGGACGGTCACAAACGGGCGATTCACCACCGGCACGCCCCATCGATCGTGGACCCGTACCCGGAAGCTCCAGGTGCGGTTGCCGCCGGCAACGAGTCGCAGCGGCCGTTCCTCCGGCTCGAAGGTGGCGGGAGACCCGGTGACATGGAGCGCCAGGCTGTCCGAGCGATCGTTCCGCCACGAGTTGGTCATGTCGACCCTGAGGATGTGCGGCCCCGGGAGGAGCTGAACCCCGATGAAATCGTACACTCCGTCGACTCGCAGCTCCACCTCGTCGACCAGGGTGTCGTTGTCGTACAGGGAGACAGTGCGTAGCGGCTCACCGCGGACTCCAACGAACACGCGATCCGTCGATAGGACCTCGCCGTCGCCAGGAGCGAAGAACTGAACGGCAGGGCCGGTGAGGAAGCTGTTGCTCGCCTCGGCCTCTCGCTCCTCCGGTTGGCGCATCGCGGCCACGCGTACAGAATCGAATGCGACGGCGCTGGTTACCGGACTGAGACCAAACTCCAGCGGCTCAGGCGTTCGATCGTCCAGCGGCCAGAGCAGAACAGGGCGACCGGAGCGATCGTTCTGCGGCGCGGGGTCTTCGATCGTGATGCCGTTCTGGCGGCTCGTACCGGGAACGTACCGCCAGCCGGCCCGAACCGCGTACATGGCCTCGCCCGGCCATGCCGATCCGTAGGGCTCCAATCGAACGGTGATCGTTACTCCGGGCGGAAGGGCGTCCGGTGCCGGCAGCGTGTCGAGCCGCATCTGTAGCCCGCCGGGGCTGTCTGCCGGACGTAGTGGATTGTGCACCTCGGCCGAGAGCCGCTCCAT
>JAZDDE010000003.1:0-10774 GCA_036679495.1 Gemmatimonadota bacterium
TCTTCCGGCCGCGATGCGATATGCCGGTCCTCGGGAGGCGATTTTCCACGCGATCATGCGGCGCAACTATGGGTGCACACACTTCATCGTGGGCCGCGATCACGCCGGAGTGGGTAGCTACTATGGTACCTACGATGCTCAGGACATATTCGACGAGATCGATCAGGCGGCGCTCGGCATTCAGCCCCTGAAGTTCGAGCACTCTTTCTGGTGTACTGTCACGAAACAGATGGCGACGGCCAAGACATCGCCATCTAGTCCCGAACAGCGAGTTTTCCTTTCGGGCACGAAAGTACGTGAAATGCTCAGCCAAGGCGTGCGTCCGCCCGAGGAGTTCACCCGTCCAGAGGTGGCTGACGTGCTGATGAGGGCGTACCAGGCGGCGGGAACGGCCTGAGCCTCAAGGACACTCCGCGGAGGGCACAGCAGTGACGCTCGATATCGCCATTACTCTTGCGGTTCTCACGGTCACGATCATTGCGATCTCGCGTGAGGTGTTTGGTCCCGACGTGCTGCTGGCGGCGGGCCTTGTCGCCGTGTTGGCGGCGGGAGTCATAGACCCGGCAACGGCTCTCGAGGGGTTCGGAAATCCGGCTCTGGCCACGATAGCGGGCATGCTCGTGATTTCGGGTGCCCTCAGGTCCACGGGTGCTCTGGAGGGAGCCGGAAAGCGCGTCTTTGGCGAGACCAAGAGCCTGGCCAAGGCCCTGGTCCGGCTGACCGGTTTTACAGCCGGCCTTTCGGCGGCCGTCAGCAATACGGCGGTTGTAGCCATGGCTATGCCTGTGGTGCAGAGCTGGGCCAAACTGGCGCGCGTGTCTCCTTCCAAACTCCTGATACCCCTGTCGTACGCTTCAATTCTGGGCGGAATGACTACCGTCATAGGCACCTCGACCAACCTAGTGAGCGACGGCCTGCTGCAGGCCTCCGGACTTCCTGGTCTCGGATTCTTTGAGCTGTCGCTAGTTGGGATTCCTGCAGTCCTTGTTGGCGTGCTCTACCTGTCGCTTGTCGCCCCTCGGCTGCTGAAGGATCGTGTTCCGGTCTATGAGACCGGCTCCGACGTTCGCCGGTACCTGGCGGAGCTGCGATTGACCGAGCCATCTACGATCATCGGCAAAACGGTTACGGAAGCGGGTCTCAGGCACCTGCCGGGACTCTTCCTGGTCCGGATCGAGCGGAGAACGGGTGTGATTTCCCCTGTGGGCCCGGAGATCAGGCTGTTCGCCGGCGACCGGCTGACCTTCGCCGGTAATGTCGAGACCATTGTGGACTTGCGTAAACTTCGGGGTTTAGTGTCGGAGTCGGACGACGAGGAAAGCCACCCCTCCGCCCAATCTCAGGCAGCCGGCTGGTCGCTAAACGAAGCCGTTGTGTCTCCGGGGTCGGCGCTGGTCGGATCGACGATTCGTGAAGCCAATTTTCGGTCTCGGTATAACGCGGCGGTCGTGGCCGTGCACCGACGCGGGTCCCAGCTGACCGGCCGGATCGGAGACATTGTCCTGCGGCCCGGAGATACGTTGCTACTCGAGGCCGCGTCGGGCTTCACGAGAACGTTCCAGCACTCGCGCGACTTCTACCTTGTCAGCCACGTCATCGCCAGCGCGAGTCCCCGCCACGACAAGATGCCTGTCGCGCTCGGCGTCCTGGCTTCTGTGATCCTGCTCGCAGCTCTGAACGTCCTCCCCATAGTCACCGCGTCGATGCTCGGTGGTATCGCCATGATTGCGCTTCGGTGCCTGTCGCCGGGAGACGCCAAGCGAAGTATAGACTGGTCGGTGCTGCTGATGATCGGTTCGGCTCTGGGCCTCGCTGCTGCCCTGCGCACGAGCGGCGCGGCAGATCTGTTGGCCAGCGGGATCGTGGCAGCGGCCGGCGGGTTGGGTCCGGTGGGCGTACTGGCAGCCACGTTCGTCACCGCCCTGATTCTGACAGAGTTCGTGACCAACACTGCCGCGGTGGCCTTGATGTTCCCGATCGCCCTCTCGGCCGCAGCTGGCCTCGGCGTCGATCCCCGGCCCTTCGTAGTAGCCGCCACGTTGGCTGCCTCTCTCTCGATGGCCACACCGATCGGGTACCATACCAACCTGATGGTGTACGGTCCCGGAGGATATTCGTTTGGCGACTTCGCGAAGGTAGGCATTCCACTTCAGATCGTAGTCGGTCTCCTCGCTTTGGTCCTCATCCCCATTGTCTGGCCGCTTTCTCCGGCTTGAGTTTCCTGGTCGTGCCTGACCGCATTGTCCTCCGGCAATTGCAAAAAGACGCCCGCTGACCGGACGATACCGTCTGACCGATCCCGTCCTGCACCGGATTAGCCCGTTCTCGCAAGGGTGTCGCACGAATCCAACACCCTGGCCTGCAGCTTGCTCTGAGATCCGCAGAGCAGTTGGTCAGAGCGCCAGCCAAGTGACGATTGGACAACACGTTTCGTCATAGTAGTGGCGGGACGACACATCGGGGTCATGAGTGGCGCGACTATTGAATGTGCTCGTACCGACTTCGAGACCCGGCCGCGGGACACCTTCACCGGTCTCGAAGCAAACGAAAGGACCAGACGAAGCACTATGTGCGGAATTGTAGCGTATACCGGCGCGAGCCAGGCAACCCCAATTCTCCTGAAGGCCCTGAGCCGTCTAGAGTACCGAGGGTACGACTCGGCAGGACTCGCAGTCCAAAACGGGGCTGGAATCATGCGACGGCGAATGGCCGGACGGCTCGAGAATCTCTCACGTCTGGTGACGGAAGAGCCGATTCACGGAGAGTCCGGAATCGCTCACACACGCTGGGCGACGCACGGCCCCCCGTCCACTGAGAACGCTCATCCACATGTCGATTGCACGCAGAAAATAGCCGTTTGCCATAACGGAATCATCGAGAACGCCGACCTTCTCCGCGCGGAGTTGGAACGCCGGGGGCATACATTCTTATCGCAGACCGATACCGAGGTTCTCGCTCACCTGATCGAGGAACACTGGGTGCCGCCTCTGTCATTGGCGGTCACGAGAGCCCTCTCCATGGTCGAAGGCACTTTCGGGGTCGCGGTGATGTCTGACCACGAACCTGGCCGAATCGTCTGTGCGCGCCGTGGTTCTCCTCTCCTCATTGGTCTCGGCGAAGGTGCGACGTATGCCGCCTCAGACGCCGCGGCGCTGCTGAGCCACACCAGGCGCGTCGTCTACCTGGACGACGGTGAAATGGCTGTCATCGACCCTGACGGATGCGATATCTTCGACATGTCTGCGATGGCGCGGGTGGACAAGCCCGTTGAGGAGATCGAATGGGACCTCCAGGAAGCCGAAAAGGGCGGGTTCGAGCACTACATGCTCAAAGAAATCCACGAGCAGCCCGAGACGATCGAGGGTTCGCTTCGGGGACGAATCGTGAGCGATCATGGTGGAGCAGTTCGCGCGCATCCAGGCGGACGTCGAGTACGCTTCTGAGTGGCGCTACCGCGACCCGGTCCTGGATTCCGAGACGGTGGTCGTGGGCATCTCCCAGTCCGGCGAGACGGCGGACACGCTTGCGGCCATAGCGCTGGCCACTGAGCGGGGCTGCAAGACGCTTGGAATCGTCAATGTTGTAGGCAGTACGCTTTCACGGAAAACCGATGCAGGAGTGTACCTGCACGCGGGTCCTGAAATTGGCGTGGCGTCCACCAAGGCCTTCACTTCGCAGGTCGTCGTTCTGGCCCTCTTCGCACTTTACCTGGCCCGGCAGCGGGGAATGGACACCGAGGAGGTCGGCCGCGTTCTGGACGAGTTGGCCAGTCTGCCTGACAAGGTTCGCGAAGTGCTCAGCAGGGCGGACGAGATCAAGCGCCTCGCCGAGCGCCTCGCCAGTCACGATAACTTTCTGTACCTCGGCCGCGGTTACAGCTTTCCGGTGGCTCTCGAGGGAGCCCTGAAGCTGAAGGAAATCAGCTACGTGCACGCCGAGGGATTCTCTGCCGCCGAAATGAAGCACGGACCCATTGCGCTTATCGATGAAGAGATGCCCGTGCTTGTAGTCGCGCCGAGAGACGGAGCGTACTCCAAGGTTTTGTCGAACATGCAGGAAGTGAAGGCCCGAGGAGGCCGTCTGGTCGCGATCACGACGGAACCCAACGGCCTGGTCGAGCTGGCGGACGAATACTTCATCGTTCCGCAGACGATCGATCCGCTGCAGCCTATTCTGACGAGTATTCCTCTCCAGCTCCTGGCCTACTACATCGGTCTGGTACGAGGCTGTGATGTGGACAAACCAAGAAACCTGGCCAAGAGCGTAACGGTCGAATAGCTCGCCGCCGACTCCTGTCGGCTGAAATCGCCTCACCCCGTGCGTTCTGCCAGCCCAGGAAGGCCGATTCGGGCCTTCGCACCGGCCGAGCAATGTCCCGAGTGTCGCCTAATTCCTACATCGACGCGGCTGCGCCACACATCCGGGCCCAAAGCCGCTTCACGGCCCACTTATTGACTGTATAGCTCGCCAAAAGAGGGTGATTCTTCTCCCGGCGGGCGCTCAACGCGCGCAGCCGGTTCAATTCTGATCGGACGGAGCCTGCGGACACGTGAGCCAAATACCCGAAGAACACGACCCCACGGAAGGTGCTCCGGACGAGCCCGTATTCCTCGCGCCTGAGGAAAAATCGGCAATTCGGATCCTGGTCGTAGACGACGAGCCCAGCATCCTCCAGAGCTGCGAGTCTGTTCTGAACGGGGACGGGTACACATGTGAAGTGGAGCGCCGAGCCGACGAGGCACTCAGGCGGCTGCGCAATCAGGCCTACCAGATCGTACTCATCGACCAGAATATGCCGCAGATTCACGGGCTCGATCTGCTGTCTGAGCTCCGCAGCCGACATCCCGATAGTCTCGCGATCATGATGACGGGACAGGCCACGACAGAAGGCGGCGTGCGGGCCATGCAGGCCGGTGCGTGGGACTATATGCCGAAGCCATTTACGGCCACGCAACTGCTGGTCCTGGTGGGACGAGCCGCGTACACACTCATGCGCACACAAAAGATAGAAAAGCCTGCTCAGCGTGAGGGCCTGTTGGTTGATAAAGGGGCCACGATCCTGGGCGTTTCCGCCTCCATGCGCGACGCGGTCAACAAGGCGCTGAAGGTGGCCACCACCGACGCTTCCGTATTCATAACCGGCGAAAGTGGAACCGGAAAAGAACTGGTTGCGCAGTTCATTCACCGCGAGAGCCGGCGTTCCAGAAAGGCGTTCGTGGCCGTCAACTGCGCCGCACTCCCTGCCGACTTGCTCGAATCAGAAATGTTCGGCCATCGGAAGGGTGCCTTCACAGGAGCCATAAGAGACAAACCGGGCCTGCTTGAAGTGGCTGATCACGGCACGTTCTTTCTGGACGAGCTGGCCGAAATGCCGATGCCTCTCCAGGCGAAGCTGCTTAGGGTCCTACAGGATGGCGTGCTGCGCCGGGTCGGAAGTGAAAAAGACGACGCCGTCGTAGACGTCCGTTTCATTTCAGCCACCAACCGGGAGCCCGACGACGCCCTGAACGACAAGTCGCTCAGGCACGACTTGTTCTATCGCCTCCGGGTCGTGCCCATTCATCTGCCCCCGCTGAGGGAGCGGCTGGAGGACATTCCCGTACTCATTCGGCACTTTATCCACCACTTCTGGCGACGACATCAGATGCCAGGCGATGAGCCGCCGAGGTTATCCACTGGAGCGCTCGATGCTCTGATCCACTATACGTGGCCGGGGAATGTCCGAGAGCTCCAGAACGTAATCGAGAATCTCGTGGTTCTAACCGACTCCGAGGAAGAGATCTCTGCCGAGCGTCTTCCGATCCTGGGGCACAACGGCCATGGCTCCTCCGCGTCGGCCGTGTCGCTGGGCGCTCCGCTGAACAGCAAGCTCCCGTTCCATGAAGCCAAACAGGATCTGATCGATCGGTTCGAGCGTGAATATCTGGCCCACTTGGTGGCCCGGACCGGCGGCAACATGTCTGAGTCGGCCCGTCAGGCCGGAATCGACCGCACTACCCTCTACCGCCTTATGGACAAGCACAAGCTGGCGAGAGAGGCCTTTGCCTCCTGACTCGATTCGGGACAATCTGGTCCCATGGCCCGGCTCTCAAGATGACGGATCTCCCGAGGGGAATCAGCCCGAGGAGGTTAAGCGGCCTACCTGGTGGCGCCCGCCCCGGATAGACGGCGCGACTCCCGAGCAGCTCGAACTGGCTGCCATCCTCGAAAGCTTCCTGTTCTCGCAGACGACCGTGCTGGATTACAGCACGCCCGGGCTGACCGGATCGCTGCCACGGAATCTCCTGGCCCAGATGCGGGCTATGATCGAAGACGCTCACGAAGCCGGCTGCTCGGCCGCCCAGGCTCGCCAGCTCCATTGCCGCCTGGATGAAATGTCGACCCAGCTGGCGGCCGCTGCGGTCGCCGAGGCGATTGCCGGCCAACACCGGTTGCTCGAGGACATTTCACACGACATCCGCTCGCCGCTCAATTCAATTCTGTTCCTGGCCGACGCTCTGTTCAATCAACGCCAGGGAGATCTGAACGAGGCTCAGGAACGGCAGGTGAGCGTCCTGTATTCCGCATCGGTGAGCCTGGTGAAGCTGGTCAACGATCTGATCGATTATGCCCGAATGCAGACAGACGGGCCCATATCTGTATCCCTGGTGTCGTTTTCGGTGGAATCCGTGCTCCAGGAAGTGAACGGACTCGTAGGTCCTCTCGCAGCGCACTGCGACGTTGAACTCCGCACTTCCGTGAATACGGACGGAATGCGATCGGGCGACCCACAGATCCTCAAGCGCGTCCTTCTGAACCTGGTCACGAACGCGATCCAGGCCTCTGCGGAGGGCGGTGCCGTCGCCGTGCACGTGTTCGAGAAGGACGGACCCGCCCTATGTGTTGAAGTGATGGACGACGGGGTGGGAACGGATCTGGAGCTCATTCGACGCCGGCTGACCCATCCCGACGAAAATCCAGGTGAGACCCGAGGTTGGACCCACGGGCTGGGCCTTTCGATCAGCTCACGCCTCGTGGCAGCTGCGGGTGGGTCGGTTGATGTCCGAAGTCAACCGGGAGAAGGCACCGTATTCACCGTCGTACTGCCGTTCCCACACCTTTAGGTTCAAAGGGTTGAGTTTGAGGCGCTCATAGGGCAGTGTGGCTCTGGCGCAGCAGCTCGATGTTCCATACGGATTCGATTTCGGAAAAGTACTTCTATTTCAAGATCTTAGCTCGTATTCGGCCGAGTGCCCGCTTCTTGCTCTTCGAGCGGGCAACAGAAGACGGACAGAGCCGGCTGGGCCGGTTCCACAATGGGCGACGCTGTACCGCCGCAGAATTCGGCTGCGGTACCCCATGTTACTCACGGGCACGGAGTGTACCTTGAACCCAGCACAATCCGCCGGAACGGACCGGGTTTCGGCGGCAATCGACCCTTCGAGCACCGAGTTGACCACCGTGGCTACAGACCAGGGATTCCGGTGGTACGCCTGCTATACGCGGTCGCGCCACGAAAAGCGGGTTGCCGCCGCACTGGAACGGGCCGGGCAGGACGTCTTCCTTCCCATGTATCCCAAAGTCAGCCAGTGGCATGATCGGACGCGGACCGTGTTCTGGGCGCTGTTCCCGGGATACGTATTCGTACGCTGTGAGCCGCAGGACCTGACTAACGTGGTCCTTCGAATACCCGGCGCCGTACTGATCGTAAGCCTGGCCGGAAAGCCAGTCCCGATTCCCGAGACCGAGATTGCCAGCGTGCAGCGTTTCGCTGCCGTCCTGGCCGAAACTGGAGAGCTTCCGCACCCGGAACCGTTCGTGGAGGAGGGCTGGCGAGTTCGGGTGGTCGAGGGCCCGCTCGCCGGCGTTGAAGGGGTCGTGCTGCAGAAGCGAGGCAAGACCCGCGCGCTCGTACAGGTGGGGGTTCGGGCCATTGGCCAGGGCATTAAGGTGGAGTTAGACGCTGCTGTCCTGGATACGATCGAGAAGCCCGAATCAGGGGGGGCATCGCCCGGTGAGTGAGACGCACGAGCGGCAGCTGTCGGGAGCTTTCTGGACCGCCCGCCGCGTGCTGGTGACCGGAGGTGCGGGATTTCTCGGCCGTCGGGTCGTGTCTCAGCTGCGAACTCTGGGAGCGGGCTACGTGTTCGTTCCCAGGCGCGCAGAATACGATCTGACTCGGCCAGATGACGTCAGCCGTGTATATGCTGACGCCGAGCCTGATATCGTCCTGCACCTTGCGGCGGAGGTGGGTGGTATCGGAGCCAACCGAAGGCAGCCCGGGCGCTTCTTCTACGCCAACATGGCCATGGGGCTGCACCTCATCGAAGAGGCGCGCACGTCCGCCCTGGAGAAGTTCGTTCAAGTGGGAACGATCTGCGCGTACCCCAAGTTCACTCCGGTTCCGTTTCGGGAGGAAAGCTTGTGGGACGGGTATCCGGAGGAGACGAATGCTCCGTATGGCATCGCGAAGAAAGCCCTTCTAGTGCAACTCCAGGCGTACCGCGAGCAGTATGGGCTGCTCGGTGTATTCCTACTCCCCGTAAACCTGTATGGACCCGGCGACAACTTCGATCCCGATTCCAGTCACGTGATCCCGGCCCTGATTCGCCGAATGATGGAAGCGCGCGATGCGGGGGCTCCCCGCATAGAACTATGGGGTACGGGTAGAGCGTCTCGAGAATTCCTGCACGTGGATGACTGCGCTCGGGCGATCCTCCTGGCGGCGGAACACTACGAAGATCCAGCGCCTGTCAACGTCGGTACCGGGCAAGAGATGACCATCGCCGCCCTGGCCGAGCTGATTGCGGAGCAGGTCGGCTATTCCGGAGAGCTCGCGTACGACCCGTCGAAACCTGACGGACAGCCTCGGCGCTGCCTGGACACGAGCAAGGCTCTGCGGCAGTTCGGATTCAGGGCCCACATTCCGTTCTCAGAAGGTATTCGCGACACGATCGACTGGTACGCGGATACGCGCACCGGGATCGCAACAGCATAGGAGCCGTCGTGACACCACCCAAACGGGCACTCATTACTGGTATTACGGGTCAGGACGGCAGTTATCTAGCCGAACTCCTGCTCGACAAGGGATACGAGGTGCATGGGATCATTCGCCGCGCCTCCAGTTTCAATACGGCACGGATCGACCACCTGTACCGGGATCCCCATGATCAGCGTGCGCGTCTGTTCCTGCATCACGGAGACCTGAGCGATGGCAGCGTTCTGGGCCGGCTTCTTTCAGAGATCCAGCCCGAAGAGGTCTACAATCTTGCGGCGCAGAGTCACGTGCGGACCAGCTTCGATCTCCCAGTCTATACGGGAGATGTCACCGGCCTCGGCACCGTCCGGCTCCTGGAGGCCATGCGCCAGGCCGGCGTTTCGGCCCGCTTCTATCAGGCCAGCTCGTCCGAACTCTACGGCCGCGTTCACGAGGTTCCGCAGACTGAAGCGACACCGTTCCACCCCCGATCTCCCTACGCCTGCGCCAAAGCCTACGCTTTTCACATCACCCGCAACTACCGCGAAGCGTACGGACTGTTTGCGGTCAACGGCATTCTGTTCAATCACGAAAGTCCGCGGCGCGGGGAGACGTTTGTTACCCGGAAGATCACGCGCGCCGTGGGCCGGATCAAAATGGGCCTGCAGGACACGCTGTTCCTGGGTAACCTGGACGCCAAACGCGATTGGGGTTATGCGCCCGAGTTCGTCGATGCCATGTGGCGCATGCTGCAGGTAGACGAACCCGACGATTTCGTCATTGCCACCGGAGAGACTCACTCTGTTCGCGAGTTCCTGGACGCCGCGTTCGGCGTGATCGATGTGGATTGGAATGACCACGTCCGCATCGACCCGAAGTACGAGCGTCCCAGCGAAGTGGACCTCCTGGTCGGGGATCCGACTCGGGCCAGTGAGAAACTGGGCTGGGAGCCCAACGTAACTTTCCAGGAACTCGTAGGGATCATGGTCGAGGCCGATCTCGAGTTGGCGGCCCGGGAGGCACGCGGAGAAATCATCCCGGCCCACGGGGATCTGCAAGCATGAGCTCAGCCGTCGAGCAAACGACTCCACAGGTGCCGGTGCTACGCATAGAAGCCTCATCGGGCTGGGTAGATCTCGGTCTCCGCGAGCTCTGGGAATACCGGGAACTTCTCTACTTCCTGACCTGGCGGGACATCAAGGTCCGCTACAAGCAGAGTGTGCTGGGGGCTTCCTGGGCTGTCATCCAGCCGTTTATGACCATGGTGGTGTTTACGATCTTCTTCGGACGGCTCGCCAACCTGGGGCCCACGGGTATTCCGTACCCGATCTGGAGCTACGCCGCGATGGTGCCCTGGACCTTCTTCGCCTTCGGTCTCGCACAATCTTCCAACAGCCTGGTGGCGAGTTCCAATCTGCTCAAGAAGATCTACTTTCCACGCCTTATAGTGCCACTCGCGAGCACGCTTTCCGGCCTGGTGGACTTCTTCATCGCGTTTCTCGTGCTGATCCCCATGATGATCTGGTACGACGTGATTCCAACGACCAACGTGATCTGGCTTCCGCCACTCGTCTTGTTGACGCTCGTGACAGCGCTCGGAATGGGCCTGTGGCTCTCCGCGCTCAACGTTCAGTTTCGGGACGTCAAGTACACGGTCCCGTTCATGATCCAGATCTGGCTGTTCGTGACGCCGATCGTATACGACAGCTCCAAGATTACCAACGAGCTATGGCTCGCCCTCTATTCACTCAATCCGATGGCCGGGGTAGTGGAAGGATTCCGCTGGGCCCTGCTGGGGCTCGACACGCAGCCGGGACC
>JAZDDE010000030.1:0-19020 GCA_036679495.1 Gemmatimonadota bacterium
CGAGCTCGCTCTCAAGGGGCGGATCGCCCACGGCTGCATGCCGTTTCTCGGAGTCAGCGCGATCGATCACATGGGCGCGATTTTGGAAGCCATGCGCACCGAACTGCAGCCCGCTCTGGCCGCGCGCCTGACGGCGATGCCGGTGGTGCCAGAAGGTGCTCGCCACTCGACGCTCAACGTCAATGCGGTCGCCGGGGGACAGCCGATCGATGGAATCCAGAGCCCGTGCGTGGCCGACCACAGCCGTGCCATATTCGACCGACGGTTCCTGATCGAGGAAGGCTTCGAGAGCGCCAAGGAAGAAATCCTGGATCTGCTCGAACGCACCGCGGGGCGCATTCCGGATCTCAGCTACGAGATTGAAGATCTGATGGTCGTCCACCCGGTGCGAACCCCCGAAGGGTCGCCGCTGGTGGCCAAACTTGGTGACGTCATTTCGGAGGTCCTCGGCGCCGCGCCGGAGATCGTCGCCTCACCTGGCACCTACGACCACAAGCACTTCGCACGCATCGCGGGTATCGAGGACTGTGTCGCCTACGGTCCGGGCATTTTGGAACTCGCTCATCAGCCCGATGAGTACTGCGATATCGACGACCTGGTCAACGCCACCAAAGTGATCGCCTTGACGACACTCGATCTGGCCGGCACCGTCTGAGGAACTTCCGATCTCAGCCAAGGAGAACTCGCCATGCCTGCCTTCGCCCAGAGTAAGCTCTATCGACTGGCCGCGGCGGCGGCGGTTCTGGTGCTAATGGCCGGTATCGCCGCAGCCGAGGATCCCAACACGGACGCAAGCGCGGACGCCAGCGTGGACGGAGCCCCTCCTTTTCGGATTCTCGTCACCAACGACGACGGTATCGACTCCCCGGGCCTTCTCGCCCTCGTCGAAGCGCTCGCTCCCCTCGGCGAGGTGATGATCGTAGCGCCGACCGAGAACCAGAGCGGAATCGGGCACGGGCTCAACCTGCGCAGCCCGATCTTCGTGCGCAACCTCGAGGTGGCGGGCCACCCGGCCATCGCCTTGAGCGCCTCGCCGGCCACCTCTGTGCGCGTGACCCTGGCTCACTTCTCCAAAGACTCGCCGCCCGACCTGATTGTCTCCGGAGTGAACCGCGGCCTCAATTTCGGTCTCAACGCCTACATCTCGGGAACCGTCGCGGCAGCCCGCGAGGCGGCCATGCAAGGCATCCCCGCGATCGCGACTTCGATGGCGACCGAAGGCCACCCCGACTACGTCGCTGCCGCGGAGGCGACGGCCGAAGTCGCGGCCCTCGTCAAGGCCAATGGCCTTCCCCAGGGAGTCTTCCTGAACATCAATGTCCCCGTGCCCGCCACAAAAGGCTTCAAAGTGGCCCGCCAGAGCCGACTAGCCGGCAACGAGACCTACGAAGAGCACCAAAATCCGTACGGACGCCCTTATCTGTGGAGCCACTTCCATCAGCCGACGGCAGAACCCGAGCCCGGTTCCGACGTCGCAGCGGTAAGAGACGGCTACATAGCGGTGACGCCCCTCCAGGCCTCCGAATCAGCCGACTTCGCACTCGACTCGCTAGCCGCCCTGTTCGACCAAGCCGAACCCTAGCCTGTATTCCTCACGACGTTCCGGTTGCACCGTCGAGTCTGCCCGCCCCTGCTGCGTTGCGCTCGGTCGGCCATCCTCGACGTAGCTACAGCTACGTCTGCGGTGGCCTCGGTCGCGACGCCTTGTTCGATCCGCCAAGGGCCAAGTTGGCGCTGTCTTCGCGATCTCTACCGCATACGAGAACTCGTTTCTGCTGACTACCCCGTGGGTGGTACAGCTAGCGGTCTCGCCGCCGCTTGTAGTTGACCTTAAAGGTCGGTGAGTCCTCGGGCCGCTTGCGTCGCTTGTCGTAGAGGGTTGTGGTGGCCACGCTTGAGTGCCCCAGCCAGTCTCGAGTCTGCTCGAGGTCGGCGCCGCCCTCGATCGCGTTGGTGGCCGCCGTCGCTCGCAACGAAGGAGGAGAGAACCCTGGCACGTCGATTCCGGCGACGGGTGCATACAGTTTGACCACACTGGCGTAGATCGAGCCCGCGTTGAGCCCCGTGGCGGCCTCGGCCGACGTGTCGGCCGCCCGGGCACCCTTGCGCACTCTGCGAAACATCGCGCCCTCAAGATCCCAGGCGTGGCCCGCAGCCTCGAGATACTCACGAATCCGTCGGACAGTGCCAACCTCAGCCGGAACGTGGCGGATCTTGGCCCCCTTGCCGTGGACCACCAGGTAGAGGACACCGCCGCGCTCCTGAAGATCACGCACCCGCAACCTGGCGAGCTCCTCACGGCGCAAGCCGTGGTAGAGGAGCATCGCAAGGATGGCGCGATCTCGCAGCCCTTTGAGGGTGTCTTTCGGCGGCGCCTCGAGAAGAGCCAAAGCCTGAGCGTCACCGATTGCCGGCGTCTTGCCCTCATTCGAGCCTTCACTCGGCCGGCGAATGCTATGGATCGGATTGAGGGCACAGCGTTGGCTTCGCACAGGTAGTCAAAGAGTGACGCCAAGGCCGAGAGCTTCCGCCTGATGGTCGCCGGTGCTAGACCTTCGACCTCGAGAGCTTTGCGTCAAGCGATGACGTGGGATCGCGTCACCAGCCGAAACTCTTCCGGATGATGAATGCCGGCAAAGTCGACGAACTGGCCGACGTCGACCTGGTAGGCCCGTCGAGCGTTGGCGTTGGTGATGTCGGCAAACCACTCGAGCTCAGGCGGGACTTCGGCCAAGCCCTGGAACTCGGCCGCAGTCAAACGCCGGCGAACGAGCTCGCCGGACGGCTCTTGAGGCTCAAGATCGCGCTGTGCCACGGCGACCACCATAACGCCCGATAAGATATTTTATCATCACTTATTCTGGGGCGGGGAGGGGCTGAAGCCCAGGGACGTGAGCTAGTTTGTTGAGCGCCTCCAGCGGCTACAAGGGAGGCCCGTGGAATGGTCAGCGTCGAGCCTCCGCAGGACCGATAAGCCGCGCTTCTCGGACCTCTCTCCCTTCAGAACCCACCGCGCAGTACGATCCGGAATGCGCTAGGTCCGATATGGGCGACTTCTCGGAGCTGTACACGAGCGCGCCTCATACCTGGCCTCAGAGGTGCCGGGACTGGCTGAAACAGCGAGGTGAGCTACGTCCGGTGAACCGGTATGCTTGAAGCCGACACAAGCCTAGGAGGTGTCGAGCCTCCTCGGGCATCTCGATATCGTGCCCAGAATCGTCCGGCCGCTGGCCCAAGTGCTAGCCACTGCGATACGACATGACAAGTACACCGCCAGGAACCAGGATATCCGCAGACGAGCTGCATGTGCTTCCCTACGTGACTCGAGTGCCCGAGGACGATCGGATTGTCCCTGTCGTTGCGTTCTTTCAAGCAGAAGCGAACGACTGGCACCTCTATGTGCGCCACAGCGGCACGGAGTTAATCCGTCTTGCAGATGGCGAAGTAATTGACGGCTCCTACCTCGCGACAGCCCCTGCCGACTCTAAGAACGACATAGAGTTCCCGCTAGCCACGCTGATACTCCAGCGCCTCTCTTTTTCCGACGTCCTAGGAGCTCTTGGACCTTTGGAGAACGACATTCATCGGTGTGCGCACGTCCTCGAGAAGTATCAGCTTTTCTGGAGAAGTAATGAGGGCGGGCACCGGTCCGCTCCGCTGTTGGTGGAGTCGGAGCTCGAGTACCTGCTCTTCCTCCTTCGATCGTTCTATGACGGTCTGCAGAAAGTTGTGCGTGCCGCTGCGCGCCATCCGCTCTGCAAAGCAGAACAACCACCGCGACTCGCTATGCAAGAGCTACCCGGACAGTTCTCGAAGGTGGTTATGGATGGTCAGAATCTTCGTGGAGCTCGCGATCTGATCAGCACGTATGGGATGTATGAGTCGCTCGCGGGCTGGTACGAGACAGAGGCGCCCGTCTTTCGAGTTTTGAAGGAACTACGTGACGGCATTGCTCATCATGGCAGTCGACCTCCTGTGATCTTTGAAACGGAGTGGGGGTTCGCCGTGGACCCGTCTCAGGAGCCATGGCGTCGTTTCAACGTATGGCCCGAGGAGAGATTCCGCAAGGGTCGCCTGGGATCTCTCCGGAGATTGGTCGGTCGGCTAATCCTGCACGCACTCGGAACCACCAGTAGGCTGGCTGACTCCATTAGGTCCTCGGTCAGCTTGGCGCCAGTGGTCAATGAGAGAAGGTGCGCTATTTCGTTAGGAGCCCCCTTGGTCGGAACCTGGTGACTCTAGGCGCGGTAGTTGATCAGCCGTGGGAGGGCAAAGACTGCTCGCCGCCAACCCTGGATGACCGCTAGGGTAAGTGCACTGAGCGGGGCCGCTGGCAGTCGAAACTAGTCCGATAAGGGCGACTTGTGACTATCCGGTTAGCTCAGCACACCCCAAGATGTGGTGTCCGCCCATGTTCACCGGACACGACCCCCACGTCGCTCACCGGATTAATGTCGCTTCACGTTGGCCCTTGACGTGCCTTGTACGCGGTTTCCCGGCACGTCAGCCCGGCTCGGGAGGGGCGCTTCGATGCCTCCGCGAACCTATGTGCGCTGCGGCCCCTAGAGCGCAGTTCGATGTCCTAGCCGTGCACCGCGGCAGGCGCGAGCTCGCGACCACAAGATGTGGCACCAAGCTGAGGCAACCGGATAGTCACAAGGGCGACTTATCGGACCCAATCCATGCCGGGACTGAGGCGCTTCATGGTTCGCTCCTCCTTCTCCGGTCGTGGTCCGGCGGTTATCAGCCGTGCCGCGTGGTCCTGTCCACTGCCGGGGTCCCGGGCCGGCGATTGGCCGGGAGTTCGAGCCCTCTCAACCAGGACCTCGGAAGAACTAACTCAGGGCTTGGATGCGGGCGACGCCGCCCCCCCGATCCAGCTCACGATGGTTTTGCGCACAGAGGGATAATCGTAGAGCGAATGGTGAAAGGAGGCAGCCGCACTTTTGCCTGCCTTCTCACCCCGGTCTACCGACCAGTCGATGACCATCCGCGCATCACCCCCGCTCTGGATCCGGGGCAGCGGTTCGCATTCGACCGTGCCCCAGAGCTGAAGCGCCATCGTTTCCCAGCCAACAGCGAATGCCATGATCGCGCCGCTCAGAAACACCATCAGCAAGTAAAGCGCCAGCGCCGCCAACCCATAAAAGAAAACACCAATTGTGACGATGGCAAAGCAGCCGAACATGGAGAATGCCGCTCTCCAGTACCAGGGTTGAAGGAGCTCGGGCCAGCTGACCAGAAAGTAGGGCGCGACCGCCAGCGCGGCGGTCAGGACGGTGGCTCTCCGCCAGCTGGACCAGACGAGCTCCAATGGTAGGAAAAGGGCACCCCAGCTCTTTGTCATGACAAATCGCGCCGCCTGGGCGAACACGATCGACAGGGTCGCTTCGTCGCGTGGCGCCCGCAGCGCCACCAACGGGACCGGCAGTTCGAGGGGCTCGGCCCAGTCGACATGTTGCACAACCGCAAGGTCCGCCAGCAGTTGTGGAAGGACCTCGCCAAGTAGGTACGCGACAGGGAAAATACCCACACCCCCGACCGGTGGCAAGAAGACAAACCAGACGACAAAAGTCGAGTTCGTCGACACCGCGTCGACAACCGCGAAACCCACGACCGGGATGACGAGAAACAACGGCACGGTGAGATAGAATTGGCGCAGAACCCCCCGGAAGGGAGGCTCGTTCTGCCTCCCGATGGTGAGCGCCAGAAGAACGGCCAGCGCACTCCCGAGCAAGAGCAACGAGAAGAACACAACGTCCCTGGTCGATCTCAGGATGTCTGCCAGTTGGCTAAAGATCTCCTCGGTGCCTCCGACCGCGGTCGGCAGCAGCTCGCTGGCTCCATGCCAGGCGCAATAAAGCACGCCAGCGGAGGCTGTGGCGTACAGAATCGCGCCAACGACCGATACGACTCTCCCGAGGACTCCTGCTGATTCTGTCTTGAAGTCCGTCCGAAAAAGTGCCGCCAGGCAAACACAAACCGTCATAAAAGTAAGCCAGCCCGCCAGGTACGGACGGCTGCTCGAGTAGAAGTAGACGATCGCCAAGAGAAAAGCGGTTGCCGCCACGAAGAAGCTGAATAGGTAGCCGACCGCTCTCGATCCGTCGTCCTCCATCGGCGCCAGCGAAATAAAAGGCGTCGCCAGCGTCATCACGCCGCGCACCGCGTCGACGGTTTCTCTCCTCTTCATTTTGTGGAGCCAGGTGACAGCCGAGACAGCGACCGTACCACCGTGGCTATGCGCGACAATCCAGTGATGCGCATCTGGGTACCGCTCGACCTGCAGGTGGAGGTGGACACAGAGCTCCATCGCAGCTTCCGTCCGTGCATGGAAGGAATTGCTTCCGGACCATTTGAACTCCTCGAACCGATAGCGGCCGGCGTTGTCCTTCTCACCAAGCAGCGCGGTCATCTCCGCACGGAACTCGGAACCCTCTTCGAACCACCGGGGGTCTCGGGGCTTGCCTCGGGGTTGCCACCGCAGCTTTGTCACCGAAGACAGGCCCAGGGTCTCTCGCAGATGGGCGCGCCAACCGCGCCCCCAGGTGCCGTGCACCAAATGGATGATCGTCTCGTGCTCCATCTACTCTGCCCCCATCGTACCTGGACATCCTACGTTTGACCTGGATTGGAAACAAGCACGGGGCACTGTGGCATGAGCGCCGGGGCGGTAAAAACCTGAATCACCAAAAACAAACTAATTACACAAAGGACACTGCGAAAAAGACCGAGTTCAAGCCGCAGCAAGCCATCGTAGGAAAAGTGACACTCGATATCAACGAATCAGCACCAAGCGCGGATACTGAGCTAACAAGCTTCGCTCTCGATCAAGTGGTCAAAGCAACAGCGGAGCGTGATACTCCCTCAGCCTTTTTGCTCAGGCTCAACGATTCGGTTCGGTTAGATTCTGGATGGGTTTCCCAGCCGCGCAGCTCTCTGCTTGCGACCCAGGGTCTGATAATAAGGATTATGTAAACTACTGGCAGATAAGGACTTAGCTTAACTCAGTTCGGACCGACATGTCTAGTCGCCCCCTTCTTCTCCGGTATAGTGGCCGCGATGGCAGAAGAACACGTCTTGAAGAGAGTGCAACGGCTTCTTGAGGACGTTTTGAAGCAAACCGAGCTGAGCGGGGCCGCTCGTGGTCAAGTAGCCCAAACCGTCGTGGGCTGGCTAGCCGAGCCGGAGGGGATGAGTGGGAGGATCGCTTTGCAGGTCGAGGCCCACCTTGTCCACTGCAAGACTTCCGAAACGACATTGAGCGTGGCTGTGGTGCCCAGCACGCACCTACCGGAACTGGATGACGGTGCTGTGCGTGTGCTCGGACAGAACGTGTCGTTTCCCACCCCCGGAGAGCGTTTCTGGCACTTCGAGGGCATCGACCTTCTCTAGCGACGCACGAAGGCTGGCTGATGCACGGTCGACTCGCGCTCAAGGACAGCCCGCAATGAACTTGCCGGAAGGGCCAAGATACGACGTCGCCATATCGCTTCTCGCCAGCGACGAACGCTTGGGACAGGAACTCCATGACGCGCTACGGCCCCGGGTGGGCGAGATCTTTTTCTATCCCGAGAGTCAGCGGGACTTGGTTGGCGAAGATGGAATTGAACGATTCCGACGCGCTTTCCTGTCCGAGTCGCGCGTGGTGGTTGTGCTCTACAGAGGCGAATGGGGTCGTACGCCTTGGACAGGGATTGAGGAGACTGCCATCAAAGAGCGAGGGCTCGTCAACAACTGGGAGAACCTGGTCGTGGTGCCGCTTGATGATCCCCCCGCTCCTCCACCTTGGCTGCCAACGTTCCGACTCTGGACCGGCTGGCAACAGTACGGAGTGGGAGAGGTGGCCGCAGGCATCGCGAGGAAGGTGCAAGAGGCCGGAGGGCGTCCCTTTGCTGAAACTCCGATGGAGCACCTGGAAAGGGTTCTGCGGAAAGTGGCCGTCCGGCGCGAGCGTGACGAGACCCGGAGGTCAGGAACGGGCGTGCAGGGAGCAAACGAGGCGCTTCGCGAGCTTTGGAGAGAGCTGGAAAACGAGACGGTAGAGCTCTCTAATACCGGCCAAACGTTCACGTACGAGCAGCAGGGTGAGGGGAGAGCGCTTGTTCACGGATTCCAGACGTCGGCCCGACTAACATGGAAACCGGTCGCGTCCAACAGTGTAGCCGGTGCTCGTCTCGAGGTGCTTGTGACGAGGCACCACTGGGTTGGCCAAGGGAAGCCAGGTCTCCGTGTCGACGCGGATTTGAAAGCGGATCTGGCCCAAGATGGACGGTGGGGCTGGCGATTGCTAAGCCGGTCTCAGCGTTGGTTCTCGTCTGCAGAGCTCGCCGACTGGACCCTCCACGAGTTGATCGAGCAGGCAGGCTTGAACCTGCTCTCTAGCCCCTAGTGATGCTCCGCTCACAGCAAACGCGGCAGGCAGCCGGGCGGCGAGGCTCGCGCGACCGCGCGCGGCAGCAGCCAAGTGTGCGCGCAGAGGGCCGAACCTTGTGGTGCTATCCTTAGCGAGGACAAGGCGTGAGGAGACGATGAGCGAGAACGAAGTACTCGACGAGCAAGCAATTCTCCGACAACTCAATGAGTGGTCGAGCCAATCGCCCAGGAGCGCTGAGTTGATAGCTGCGTGGAGTCAAAGGCACTTGACGAGGCGCCGCACTAACGAGAGCTTCACTCGCATCGCGGAGACCGGACGTTATGTCGCCAAGGTGCCTATTCCGAAGCACACGCGCGAGGTCGTGATCGAGCCGATTGGGATCCTTGACCTGCTGACGAAAGGCGAAGATAAGTTCTCGCACTCCTTTGCCGCTCCCATGAGTGGCCCCAGAACGAGCGTATTCAATGTTGTCTTGCTAGGAGCAGACGGCTCAGTTCTTGAGGAACATGAGGCGACGGCCACGATAGAGCCGGGAGACGGGACGGTTGACCGCAGCCTGGCGCTGGAAGGCTCGGCCGAGGCGAAGGCGCTACGCGAAGAGACACGGATGTCTATTAGGGTCGGGCAGGGCCATTATCTCTATAGCAAGAAAGCGGTGGCTGAGGCGCTGGCCTCAATGGCCGCCAATCTTTGACGCTTGGCTTCCGTCCCGCGCGAGGTGGTGTGGGCACCGGCGGCGCTCTCAACTACCCTGGATAGGGCCCTCAAGCTTCTGGCGGCCGAGGCGCAAATTGAATTCGCTCTCGCCCTGTCGGCAGCCGTGCAGTCTCTCTACGACCTGAGTTGGTCGGACCTGCCGGCAGAGGTAACAGCAAAAGCCGGCAAACGGCTCTATCGCTACGCGTTCTATCCCGGCTTCGTCTTCTACTTCGAGCGCAAGACGCACCGCAAGGGCAAGAGGCCGGTTAGCGAGACGCTCTGGGTTCTCCCAATCGAGCGCGCTAAGGCATAGTCGCAACGAAATCCACAAGGGCCAGCACAAGACCGAGGGCGATCAGGACGCAGGCCAGCCGGGCGTGCGTCTGATCGGATCGAGCTCTGGTCGTAGGGATCTCGGCAAGCGCGCGCGCGGTCGCGTCGGTGGGCGGAAGAACCTCGAGGATCGCCCGCGCGAGTTCTTGGCGGCGAAGCCTCTTGAGCGACTCCGCGAGGCCCAAGAGCCCAAGAATGCTACCAACACCCATAAACAGGGTCGCCACCAGTCCAAGGCCGCTCATTGCGCGCCTCCGGTTCTCGAGCGGAGGGTGCCTATGTGTTTGCACGCCGACCGCCGTCCCGTCGGCGCAGCCTGATGCACCCAACCCGGACAGGAACAGCCCCACTCCCCCACCCTGTTGACGGCCACGGTGTAGACAGCATTGCCGGCCGAGCTCTCGACTGTCCAGCGCCTGAGCCAGTACTCAGCGCCGGCGAAGAGCGACAGCTGCGACTGATTGGCTAGTGACTGACGGCTAAATCCAGATACCAGTTCCATTGCTGCCTCCTAGGTTCATCAGAAAGGTGCTCGTGGATCTGGCCGCAGACCTCGCCGCGAGCGCTCACGACGGTCGCCGGCGCCTCAAGCCGCGGCTTGATCGCAACGAGTTCCGATAGTCCCAGGCCGCGTTCATGCAGGCCGGCAGGGTCTATCCAAGACAGTGTGAAGGTCATAGGGAGTCTCCTTTCGAAGAGGTGTCAGAGCTAGAGAAAGAGCGCAGCCAGGGCCCACGAACGCGCCGCAGAAGTGTCGATCGAGAGACCGGGCCGTAGTAGCGACTGTCCCAGGAGCGTTCTCCGGGAGCGTCGAGCCAAAGCGTCTCGGCCGAGCCGTACTTGAAGTACGGCGAGGAGTACGCCGCCGAAGCAACGCCGCAGACGCGAGTGCATACAACCCGTCAGACGCGGGAGGTGATTACTTTTTGCTCCGTATAAAACCGCACCCCATCCTTGCCGGTAGTGTGTAGGTCGCCGAAGAACGACCCCTTCCAACCGGCGAACGGGAAGAAGGCCATCGGAGCCGGAACACCGACGTTGACGCCGATCATTCCGGCCTCGACCTCCATGCAGAAGCGACGGGCAGTCCCGGCGTCGCGGGTGAAGATCACCGCACCGTTGCCCTTCGGCGAGGCGTTGACCACCTCGAGCGCTTCGTCGAGATCCTTGGGTCGGATCACCGACAGCACCGGGCCGAAGATCTCGTCACGCGAAACGCGGCTGCCCGGCTTGACGTGGTCGAGAATGGTCGGCCCGAGAAAGAAGCCAGCGCGGTCGGTGGCGCCACGGCCGTCCAGAACCAGGTCGGCACCTTCGTTGACACCGAGCTCAACATAGCCGGCCGCTCTGTCGCGCTGGGCCTTGTTGACGAGGGGACCCATCTCGGTCTCTTCGTCGCCGCCGGCTCCCAAGCGCAGCGACCCAGCCCGTTGTCGCAACCGCTCCACGAGCTCTTCTCCCACTGAGCCCACGGCATCGACGACGCTGCCGGCCATGCATCGCTGGCCGGTCGAGCCGAAGGCGGACGCGATGATCGCCTCGGTTGCCATGTCCAGGTCGGCATCCGGCATCACCACGAGGTGGTTCTTGGCGCCGCCGAGTGCCTGTACTCGTTTTCCCTGACCGGCAGCACGGGCGTAGACCGCCGCCGCCGCCTCGCTCGAGCCGACGATCGAGATCGCCCGCACGTCCGGGTGGTCGATCAGCTGTTCTACTTGCGGCACTGCCCCATGTACGAGATTGAGCACACCTTCCGGTAGTCCGGTTTCGTGCAACAGCTCGACCAGCCGCGTCGAGGACTGTGGCACTTTCTCGGAGGGCTTCAAGACGAAGGTGTTGCCGCAGGCCAGAGCAAGGGGGAACATCCACAGCGGGATCATCACCGGGAAGTTGAACGGCGTGATCCCGGCACAGACGCCGAGGGGCTGCCGCATCGAACGAATGTCGATGCCGGGGGAGACATCCTCGAGAGATTCGCCCATCATCAGGGTCGGGATGCCGCAGGCGAACTCCACGACCTCGATGCCGCGTTGCAGTGAGCCCTTGGCGTCGGCGACGGTCTTACCGTGCTCGCGGCTGGCGATGCGGGCTATGTCGTCGCTATAGCGAACCAGGAGATCCCGGTAGCGGAACAGGTAGCGAGCCCGCTCGGGCGGCGGCACTCGGCGCCAGGACGGGAACGCGGCCTTGGCTGAGGCTACGGCCCTATCGACCTCGTCGGACGTCGACAGGGGTGTTCGCGAGATGACCTCGCCGGTGGCTGGATTGAAGACGTCGAGAGACTCGTCGGCGGCGGAGGGACTCCACTTGCCGGAAACGAAAATCGGGCAGGTGGGCGGCTGAGCTTCAGGGGTCACGGTCATGAGAGCTTCCTTTCGCTGGGAGCGCCGAGAACACGGTGTTTCACGACGCTGTGCGTGCTTCGCACGTGGTTCTGCCGACTATTGAGCGCGAGGAGCTTCGGTCGTCGTCGAGGCCTGCTCGAGGTCGCGCACCGCCGGGTAGCCGGGGAGGCTGGTGGCTTGCGTCGCGGCTCGCAGGATGGCGTCGGCCATCACCTCGGCAGCCAAAGCGCCTACGATCGTTAGGTTGGCCTCACCGTCGAACGTCCCGGTCGCCAGCGAAAAGATCAAGTCTCCGTCGCTGGGTAGATGCGCCGGCGAGATCGCGCGGGCGAAACCGTCGTGAGCCATCATCGCCATCTTCTTGGCTTCGACCTGAGTCAGGGTCGCGTTCGTCGCCACGATGCCGATGGTGGTGTTCTCGCCACTCCGGGGCTGCCGCCGCCGGCTCGGTCCGCCGGCGCGAATCAGCGTCCGTGCGTCCGCCAGACCCTTGCCGTCCTCACCCCGCACTCCGGCCACGACCTCCCCGGTCGCCGGGTCGATGATGTCGCCGACTGCGTTGACCGCCACCATGGCGGCGACCACGAGACCGTTGGGCAAGCTGATCGAAGCGGTGCCGAGGCCCGACTTCATGGAACGTCCGGGGCCGCCCAACTTGCCGACCGTAGCCCCGGCGCCGGCGCCGACACTACCCTCGGCCACCGGCTGATCACTGGCGGCTTGCGCCGCAGCGTAGCCGCAGTCCGCCCCCGGCCGGATGTGCGGTTTGCCGCCGATGCCGAGGTCGAAAAGGATCGCCGCGGGTACGATCGGCACCCTGGCGACACGCGTTTCGTAGCCGATGTCGTGCTCTTCGAGGTAACGCACAACGCCGGTAGCCGAGTCCAGTCCGAAGGCGCTACCGCCCGAGAGCACGACGCCATGCGCCTTCTGTACGTGGTTGACGGGATCGAGCAGCGCGACTTCGCGTGTGCCCGGAGCACCGCCGCGGATGTCCACCCCGGCGACCGCTCCAGCTTCTGCGAGAACGACCGTGCAGCCGGTGGGCCGCTCGCTCAGGGTGTGGTGCCCGACTTTCAGGCCCTCGACGTCGGTAAGCCCCCCCGCGATTGCAGGACGAGTGCCCGTCGGCAGGCTTGCGAACATTATGAGCCCTAGGCCAATCACCAGGATTCGTTGGGAACCGTTCATCGCACTATCTCCTCTATTGGGTACGGCAGTTAGTCCGACCCGGGATTATCCCCACCAAAGCAAGAATTCCGACCGACCGAGCCGATTCTCGCAGGTGTTAGTCTCAACGCGCCAGATCGACCATGAAACCTGGCCTTTCAGCGGCGGCAGAGGCCCGAAAGGAGGGGACCGATGAAGAGGATGTTGAGCACCCTTTGGCGGTGTCGCGCACTTCTAGAGCCGCGCGCTCTGACTACGGCACGCTCATGGTCAGCCGCGTTCCTGGCTCTGTTCGCCACCGCGTCCGGGCTCGTTCCCGCGCCCGCTCACGCTGCGCAGCGGCTTGCCGACCACGTCATCCTGATCTCCTTGGACGGCCTCGTACCCGAGTACATCACCCGGCCCGAGGACTACGCTTTGCGTTTGCCCAACATCCATGCGCTACGGGACCGAGGGAGCTGGGCCGACGGCGTCATCGGCCAGTACCCGTCCTCGACCTATCCGTCACATACCTCGATCGTCACCGGCGTCCGGCCGGCCGACCACGGCATTTTTCAGAACACCCGTTTCGATCCCCAAGGTCAAGGCGGGTGGTTCTTCGAGAGCGAAGCCATCACGGCGCCGACCCTCTGGCAGGGTGCGCAGGCGAACGGTCTCCTGACCGCCGCCGTCTCCTGGCCGGTGACTGTCGGCAGCACGATCGACATTCTCTACCCTGAAGTACACCAGAACCCGCCGGGCACAACCTGGCTCGACCTGAGCCGACGACAGTCGACCCCAGGATTGATCGACGCGGTGGTCGAGGAGCTCGGTGGCTTCGGTGAACGCGACAACCTGGACCCCCTCAAGCGAGACATCTTCGCCACAGCGGTCGCGACCCACATCATCCGTCGGTTCCGACCGAACCTCCTCCTCCTCCACCTAGTCCAGACCGACTACGCCCAACACGCCACCGGGCGGCATACGATCGAGTCGCGCCACGCCTTCTCGCGTCTCGACGCCCATATCGGGGAGATCGTCGAGGCCTGTCGCGAAGCGGGGATTCTCGACCGTACGGCTTTTGTCATTACAGGCGACCACGGCTTCTACAGCGTGCACTCGACGTTTCAGCCGAACGTCCTGCTCCGTTGGGAGGGTTTGCTGGAAACCGGACCGGACGATGCCATCACCGAGTGGCGAGCGGTCGCTCACCGCACCACGATCCGCCTCAAGGATCCCTCCGATACCGAGCTCGCCCGGACAGTTGAAGCCCTTTTTCGTGACTTTGCCGAGCGCCACTTCCAGGGACTCCTCGAGGTCGTCGGCCGCGCCGAACTCGACCGTCTGGGAGCCGACCCGAACGCTTTGCTGTTCTTGGAACCGTCCGACGGTTACGCAGTCAGCGGCGGCTTCACTGACGATTCGTTCGTCGTCGCCACACTCCGTCGCGGCAATCACGGCTATCTGCCGACGAACCCCGCCATGCATACCGGCTTGGTGATGTCAGGTGCGGGCGTGCTGCAAGGAGTGGCAGTGCCCATTGCGCGGCAAATCGACATCGCGCCGACCGTGGCTCGGCTTCTGGGCTTCGAGATGGAGGGCATGGAGGGTGTCGCGATGGTCGGGATCCTCCAACCGCGCTAGCTAGCTCGGCTCTGCCGCCGGCCCCAGCCGTGCCGCTTCGGTCATCAAGTCTCGAATCCGCTGCGGCACCGGCGACCGTTTCTGCGTCGCCAGACTGACGACGATCATCGAACTGATCGAAGCGGTGAGCCCCGCCACCATCGGATGAAGGCCGCTCGCGGACTCCAGACCGATTAGCTGCCAGACGAAGGACACTGAGGCACCGGCGATGATCGAGGCCAGCGCGCCCGGGGTATTGGCCCGCCGCCACCAGACCGCACAGACGTATGCCGGGAAGAAGGCGCTGCCGAGCACCGAGGTGACGAAGATGACGACCTGAAACACCGTCGGCGGCTGAATGAGCGCCACGAGGTAGCCGACAACGCCAATCGCCAGCACCATGAGGCGGGAAACCAGGACCATGCGCTTCTGCGAGGCATTGGGATCGAAGAACCGTTCGTATAAATCACGTGCCGCGATCGAGCCTGTTTGCAGCAACAGCGAATCGGCGGTCGACATGATCGCCGCCATGATCGCGGCCATGACGACCCCCGTGACCGCGGCGGGCAGGAGCTTCTGTGCCACCGCGAAGATGGCCATCTCGGGGTCAGCGAGCTCGGGCAAGATCAGCACCGCCAAGATGCCGACGATATAGGGCGCCGGCACGAACAAGAGATTCCAAAACGTCGCGTAGGCGCCCGCCTTGCGCGCCGTCGTCGGCCGACTCATGGCCATGTGCCGCGTCACGACATGCGGCCAGCCCATGTAGCCGACCGAGAAGATCAACACAGCGCCGAGAGCGACCCCCCACTGCCCCTGGTAGCCCAGATCACGTCCCCAGATCGAGAGCAAGGACGGTTCGAGCTCCGCGATAGCGCGGTTGGCGGCCCCCAAGCCTCCCACCTCGACCAGCGCGGCCGTGAGGATCCACAGGACGCCGATTACCATGACCAGACTCTGGAAGAAGTCGGTATAGGCCACCGCCAGATAGCCCCCGAGGTAGGTGTAGAGAAGGATGATCCCGACGGCCAAGAGGAGCGCTACGGAGTAAGGGAGCCCGGTCACCAGCGCCATGCCCTTGCCGCCGGCGATGAACTGGGCCAGGACGTAGCTGCCGAGCATGAAGACCGTCAGTCCGCCCGCGATCAGTCGGATCGCCGGCGATGGGTAGCGTTTTTCGAGGTACTCGATTGGGGTCAGCGAGCCGGTCAGCTCTGAGAGCTTACGCATGCGTCGGCCGATGACCGACATGTTGACCACGCCGCCACCGATGTCTCCGGCGGCGTACCAGAGGCCCCAGTACCCTTCGACGTAACCGAGCGCGCCCGCCCCAAGGAACATGAAGCCGCTCATCGACGTGCTCTGAAGGGTCAGTGCCGTCACCAGCGGGCCGATCCGGCGCCCGCCGAGCAAGAAACTCTCGAGATCACCACCGGCGCCACGGCGCATCGCCCAGAAGCCGATGCCCAGCACCACCGCAAAATAGAGCACCAGGAAGATGAGGACGGTCGAGCTCATCGACCGTCCTTCGGATTCGATTCTTCGCGCCGCCAGTTCCTGGTCAGGAACAAGAAGCCGAACGTGTACAGAATCCAGAAGGCGGGAAACCCGAAGACGAGAAGAGTTGTGCTCAGCGGCAAGTCGAACACGTTGGGCTCCTGATGTTGAGCGACGGTGCGAATCCTGGCGACCACGCGAAGGCACGATCCCCGCGCGCTTCTGCTCGGAGATTGTAGCCGTTGGGGTACTTGCCCGTCCCGCTACGAGCTGAGCTCAAACGATGGCCGAGCCGCTGGCTAGCTTGCAGCCTATAACGCGTCGCGTTATGTTCGACGTGTGATCCGGTCCTTTCGATCCCGCGAGACCGAGAGAATTTGGAGAGGCGACATCTCGTGCCAGTTGCCCCGGGCAATGCAAGCGATCTCGAGAAGAAAACTCAGAATGTTGAACAACGCACAGAACCTCACCGACCTTCGCCTCCCACCGGGAAACCGACTGGAGGTCATGAAGGGTCAGCGAGCAGGTCAACACAGCATTCGCATCAATCGGCGGTGGCGCCTCTGCTTCGAGTGGCGGGACGGCGATGCCCACGGCGTCGAGATTGTCGACTATCACTGAGGGTCCCACGATGAACAAACAGCTACCCAACATCCATCCGGGAGAAATCCTACTGGAGGAGTTCTTGAGGCCGCTTGGCCTAAGCCAGAATCGCGTAGCTCGAGAGATCGGCGTGCCACCCCGGCGCGTCAATGAGATCGTCCTCGCCAAGCGAGCGATCACGCCCGACACGGCACTCCGGCTGGCTCGTTACTTCGGGACATCGGAGCGGTTCTGGCTCGGGCTGCAGACCGACTACGACCTCGAAGAAACAAGAATGGCGCTCAAAGGCCGGATCGAGCGTGAAGTACAACCCCTCGAGTCGGTGGGCGCATAGGAATCACGCCTAGTGACTGATCTTCGCCAGCTCCAGGTATCTACAAAACCCATTCGCCAGCGCTATCTGCCGTGGCGTGTGGCACTCCGGCTCAAATACCCGAGGACTCCCAACGAGCACGCACGCTGCCCGCGCCCGCGAGGTCGCCACGTTCAGCCGGCTCGGGCTGTAAAGGAACTCCATGCCGCGCGGGGCGTCCTCGGGTGTCGAGGTGGCCAGGGAGTAGATGACGATTGGCGCTTCTCTGCCCTGGAACTTGTCTACGGTGCCGACGCGAACTCCCGGTAGCCGCTCCGCGAGCGCCGCGACCTGGTCGTTGTAAGGCGCGATGACGAGGATGTCGTCGGCTTCGAGTACCGTGACCGTGCCCTCCTCGTCGCACCATTCACTCGTACCGTCGGTTAGGGCGGCGATGAGACTGCCGATCGCTTCGACTTCCTCAGGGCTCGAGCTCCGGTTGCCTTCGTGCTCGACCGGGAGGAAGAAGAGGCCGCTGCCCGTCCCCAGATGCGGTCCTCGGATAGCCTGGTTCTCGAGGCCGGGTCGGGAGGTCAGGCGGCCCTCGTAGAACACCTCGGAGCTGAACTCGCAGATCGCCGGGTGTAGCCGATAGGTCTCGGCCAGGAAGAGTCCTTGATCCGCGCCGAAGGTCAGCTGGTCGCCAAGGAGGTACTCGAGGGCCGAAGCCTCACACCCTTCGGGGTGGCTGCCCTGCTGCGGTTGTTCGAGTTGCTGAGGGTCGCCCAGCAGCACCAGACCGCGGGCGGTTCGCGAAGAGGCCAGGACGTTGGCCAGAGCTAGCTGTCCTGCCTCATCGACGACCAGGACATCGACCGCGCCCGCGAGCTCGTCGCGCGGCCACAGCCAGGAGGTTCCGCCAAGGACGTCGATGTCTCCGCTGATGATTGCCTCGACCGCGGGCGGGTTCTGTTTGAAAAGCTCGATCGCGTCGTGCACTTCGTCCGAGTCGCCCTTGATCTTTTGACCGCAGCGCACGGTGGCGCCGTCTTCGGCCGCGGCTTTGAGTACTTCGTTGAGGAAGTTACGGATGACCTTGTGACTGTTGGCGGTGACGCCGACCTTTTTGCCTTCGGTGACGAGTTTCGTGACCATGCGCGCCCCGGTGTAGGTCTTGCCTGAGCCGGGCGGGCCTTGGATGGGGAGGACGTTGGTGGCGAGACTCGTGGTCCAGCGCCTGGCGGCGGCGAGGCTTTCTTCGTTTGGTTGTTGGCACGGGGCCGAGGGGTCGCCGTCCGGGGACTCCGAGGGGCGGCGGCGCAGAAGGAGGTTTCTGGCCACGCGGTACGGGCCTTCCGCATCGACGTCGTGGTCGGCCATCCATTCGCCGAGGCCAAAGAGAGCGTCCTCGATGACCTGGGCTCTCACGTTCGAGAATCGGAACGCGGCTGACGGGTGATCGTCCCTGGTGGCCGCCATTTTCTTGATGTCGACTGTGCGTTGCTCGAGGTTCCAGCCGGCGACCCTGCCGATCTTCGTCTCACCCGAGTGAAGCTCGTCGCGTTCCTTGAGCCGCGTGTCTTGGGGCGGATAGCCGTAGCGGTGGATCGGGCACTTGTCGGTGCTGTCTTTGCCCTCGACTCGACTGATGAACTCGAGTCCTGCCACGCCGGAGCGGCTCTCGAACAGATCTTCGTCGGTCGCTGCCTGCAAGCTGAAGAACTCCCACCAGTTGGCCTTGCCCTCTCGCCGGTGGTAGTCGAGTAACTGAGCCAGGAGCCAGCGGGCGTGCTCTTCGGGAGTTCGGTCCTTGGCGGCGGCAGGCACGTCGGCGGTGAGCCTCTCGACCAGGGCGGCGACGGCTCGGGCTCGCTCGTTGGGATCGTCGTCAGGGGTGGCGTCGCCGGCGGTAGGGCGGGGGATCTCGTGGCCGGCAGTGATCTCCCGGGTGCGGAGCGCCTCCAGCCAATCTTGCAGACCGATCAAAGACAGGCAGTCGTCCCTGTTGTAGCCCACAACGCCCTGCCGGGTGTCCTCATCGAGGAGTTCCGGTTCGCCAAGTTCGATCGCCCGTTGGGTGCGCCGGACATACCCAGACGCCT
>JAZDDE010000300.1:0-2030 GCA_036679495.1 Gemmatimonadota bacterium
ACAGGGGAACGACGATGACAAAGAATAGTGATTTTGATGGATGATTTTGATGGACACCCACCTGATTTGCCTTGCTTTGCCGAGGTTTCAGGTGGGTGTCCATTTAACCTACGCCTCGGATTCGGAAAGCGGGTCCCTCTGCTGGACTCGACATCGCGGGCGGCTTCGTGTGTAATCGACTGGATCCGACCGCTTCTCGGGCTGTGAAACGGGTCGGGGAGGTCAGCCGAGAGTGCAGTGAGGCGGAGCGAGACGTTCGATCCGAGGAGCTGGCCCGCCGAGTTCAAGACGGGAGGAGCTTGCGATGGGAAGACAGGTCACGATCGCGGCAGTTCAGCCGAAGACGTTCCGTGGCACCGACGAGGTGAAGAATGTCGACCACGCGCTCGAGTACATCGATGAGGCCGCGGATGCCGGCGCGCAGATCGTGTCCTTTCCAGAAGGATATCCGGGGCCGTACTACGGGGGGCTGAGCTACGACGCCGACGAACGTCTCTGCGAGCGAGCCTGCGCGCGTTCGGTGTACGTCGTCTGCAGCCGACTCGAGCACGCCGAGGGCGATCGCTACATCCTGACGCTCCGCCTGATCGACCCCGCCGGAGAGGTGATCGGCGTCTACGAGCGAGTACAGGTGCCCTCATCGAGTGTCAACAGGGGCCTGTTCGGCAAAGATCTCGTCGCCGGTTCGGTCGAGAACCTCAAGGTCTACGAGACCGAGGTCGGGAACATCGGTCTTCTGATCTGTTCAGAGGTCTACTCGCCCGAGCTCGCACGGGTTCTCGCGCTCAGAGGTGCCGACATGCTCTTTTACCCCGTCGGGGGGCTGATCTATGAGCAGATGGAGACGTGGCAGACGATGATATGGGCTCGCGCGATCGAGAACCATGTCTACGTCGCCTCGACCCAGAACATCTACGGGCGGGAGTCAGGAGTGGGCATGATCGCCGGTCCCGAGGAGATTCTTGCCAAGTCGGCGAAGGCGGGAATCCTCTTCGCCACGCTGGATCTGGACCGGCTCAGGGAGCTGCGGGAGGGCCAGGAAGTGCTCGCGATGCCGAATCCCTACGCGACGGTTCCTGGGCTCTTGCGCTGGCGCCGGCCCGAGCTCTACGCCGAACTCATACGAGCGCAGGCAGCGACTGCCCCGGAACGCACAGCAACGCCCCTCTGACAGATTCGTCATCACGACGACGTCATACGAGGGCATGTCGAGGCTCACGGGAGACCTGCGGCGACGCACGCCGGGAGACCCTTCGCGCCCCGGCACGGGCGCGTCGCGGGCGAAGCCCGCACCGGCGCCGCCGTCCCACGAAACGCAATCGGCCTCCGGGGCTTGTAGGGGCCGGGCATGCCCGGCCCGTCAATGGCCCCGGCGAGCGTGTTGTTCAGCCAGGTGTAGGGGTCGACCCATGGTCGACCCGGGTTGTCGCGCAGGCTGATCATGGGGAAGCGAGGTTTTCCCACGAGCCTGGGCCGCGCTGTCTACACCGACCACAGGTAGTGCTTCAGCTCCCGCCGCCGCCACAACGCGATAGCGGCAATCTCCGCCAGGAGGCCGAGGCCAATCAGCAGGCCGGTGCGCGATGTGGTCGGCGCGGGCATGGAAGGCCCGGAGAGGGCCTGAAAAGGGGACAGGCTACTTTTCGGCGTCTAAGTCCCTGATTCTGTTCACCTCACGGCTCATAAACCAGCCTGTCCCCTTTTCCCGGGCCTCGAGATGCGTGCGCTATAGGTGAGCCTACACGGCAGGGAGGTCTAGCGATGACTGGCTCGGGTGAGCGATACGTAGTCAATAGTGAGGGGAAGGCAGTCGTTCTTCCGGTCAAGGAGTACGAGAAGCTGCTCGAGGACCTCCATGATCTCGCAGTGGTGGCGGAGCGAAGGAATGAGCCGAGTATTTCCCTGGGAGAAATGAAGTAGCGCCATGCGTTTTTACCTAACCCACTGCTCCAAAGAAAAAGAGCCTAACCTTAAAGGGACAGACATTGCAGTTACACCCGACAGATTGTACACGAATCCTCATATTCAAC